>NZ_JBSFHW010000028.1:19288-129736 GCF_053597275.1 Streptomyces sp. NPDC001492
CCGAGCGGCTCGCGGCAGGCGTGCTCAGCGGCTCGTGGTGAGGTGGGCGGATACGACCACGTTTCCCGTGTGGCCGGTTGAGCGCGGGTTGTACGGCGTCCGGGTGGACTCCGCGCGTGGAGTCGCTGGACCGTGCGCCGACCAGCGCGGCGGCGGTGCTCAGTGGCTCGTGACAGGCTCCCGAGCGGCTCGCGGCAGGCGTGCTCAGCGGCTCGTGGTGAGGTGGGCGGATACGACCACGTTTCCCGTGTGGCCGGTTGAGCGCGGGTTGTACGACGTCCGGGTGGACACCGCGCGCGGAGTCGGTGGACCGTGCGCCGACCAGCGCGGCTGCGGTGCTCAGCGGCTCGCGGTGAGGTGGGCGAACACGACCACGTTTCCCTCGTAGCCGGTCGAGCGCGAATACCCCCCGCCGCAGGTGATCACCCGCAGCTCGGGGCGGTTCGCGGCGCCGTACACCTTCTCGTCCGGAAAGTGCGCGGCGTCGTACACCTCGACCGCGTCCACCGAGAAGAGCGCCGTGCTGCCGTCCCGGCGGTCCACCTCGATGCGGCTGCCCTTCTTCAGGGCGCCGAGGTCGTAGAAGACGGCGGGACCGTCGGCGTTGTCGACATGGCCCGCGACGACGGCGGTCCCCTTCTCCCCGGGGGTGGTGCCGGCCTCGTACCAGCCCGCGAGGTTCCTCCTCGCCGCCGGCGGCACGCCGAGGCTGCCGGAGGGGGTGAGCGCGAGGCCCATGAGGGGGGCGTCGACGTGGATCGACGGGATGCGGATGCGGTCGGGCGGGGAGGGCGGCAGCGCGGGCGCGCCGCGCGGCTGGCCGCCGTGGCCGGAGCGGGCCGCCTGCGCGGCGGACGGCTGCGGCGGGGCGTGCGTCCCGGCGCCGCCACCGAGCAGCCAGGCGCCGGAGCACAGGGCGACCATGGTGACGGTTCCTATCGCGCCGTTGCTGACTCTGCGCACGCGAGCCTCCTACCTGACTCGAGCGGTCGTACCCGACCCCCTCCGAGCCGCGAGGGGCGTCGGACCCGGAGGGGGAGGGACATGCGGTACCGGTGGACGGACAGCGGAGGGTGTCCGTCAGATCCCGTCGCCTCTCGCCCGGCGATGCAGGAGCCAGGTACCGCCCGCGGCGGCAACGGCGAGAGCCGTCACGCCGGCCGCGGTCTGCACGGGATCGGGGCCCAGGGCGCCGCCGACCCCCGTCTTCACACTTCCGTGGGGCTCCTGCCCATGGCCCGCGGTCAGGGTCACCACCAGGTCACCCGTGACCTGCCGGTCGCCCTCGCCGCACTTGGCGACGATCTCGTACGTCCCCGGCTGCGCGCTCGGCGGCACCCGGAACTGCCCGACCGCCTCGCCGTCGTGCGCACTCGGCGCCAGGGTGAAGACACCGGCCCCGACCGCCCCGGCGTCACCCGCCGCCGTACCCTCCGTGCCGCATTCCGCGGTGTTCACCGTGATCTGGGTGCCCGGCACGGCCTGGGAGGGGAACACCTCCAGACCACCACCACCGCCGCCGCCTTCATCGGCGTACGCGGGCACGGCCACGAAGCCCGCCGCTGCGACGGCGAGGGCGGTACCGGTCAGCAGACGGGCGGTACGTCGCATCGATGCTCCTCCGAGCTCTCTTCGGTGTCCCCTGCCCTTCCGAGGTAAGTGCCAGCCGCGCGAGCGCGCTTCCTGAGGGTCTGTCAGAAATGCGGTGAATGGGTGTCAGATCCCGGTGCGGCACGGCCGCTCGGCCGGACTTTCAGCAGGTCACCGGCGTATGACGGAGGGTGTGGGGAACAGCACCCGATGGGCGCAGGGCGCGCGTGTGAACGGGTGACCCGTTGCTCGCGGCCTCGGCTTGACCTCAATCAAGGTCGAGGTACGAGGCTGGGCCGCATGCAGATCACAGACGCACCCCGCGAAACCGAAACCCCGCTCGCCGTGACCCTCATCGTCGGCAGCAACCGCCACGGCCGTTTCGGCCCCGTCGTCGCCGACTGGCTCCTGGCCCGTATGCGCGACCGCGACGACCTGCTCCCCGAGGTCGTCGACGTGGCCGAAGCGGACCTGCCCACGACCTTCGCCCCGACCGCCGAGGCGATGGCGGCGCGCTCGTCGGTCACCCCGAAATTGGCGGCCGCGGACGCCTTCGTGGTCCTCACGCCCGAGTACAACCACTCCTACCCGGCCGGCCTCAAGAACCTCATTGACTGGCACTTCGCCGAATGGCAGGCCAAGCCCGTGGCCCTCGCCTCCTACGGCGGCGTCTCGGGCGGCCTGCGCGCGGTCGAACACCTCCGCCAGGTCTTCGCCGAACTCCACGCGGTCACGATCCGCGACACGGTGTCCTTCCACAACGCGGGCGCGTCCTTCGACGAGGGCCGCCTCAAGGACCCGTCGGGCCCTGAGGCGGCGGCGAAGGTGATGCTGGATCAGCTGGTGTGGTGGGGGAGGGGGTTGCGGGAGGCACGGGAGAGGCGGCCGTACGGGGCATGAGACGCACGCAGGCTGCGGGCAGTCATGACCATGGGTCCGCACAAGAGCCCCGGAGCGACGAGGTGCCCCTTCGGACTCCGGCTATGCTGCCGCCGAAGATCAGGGGAATGAGGGGGACATGGCGAGATTGACCGTTCGCCGCAGAGCCGCTCTGGTTGCGGCGGCCGGCATCGTCGGCCTACTGCCCGGCACCGTCGACGCGGCCGCCCAGTCGGCCGCCGCCTCGACGGCCGTGTACGACTGCAGGTACGACGCGGTGTCGGTGTCCGATGCCGCAGGCTCGGTGGTTCCCACCGCGCGCAGGACCGGCGTACCGCTGTACGCCCGCCTGCGAGTCCACAACACCGAGGCCGTGGCCCTGGCCAAGGCCACCTACGTCTACGCCGTCGGCAACCTCACGAGGAACCGCGGGCCCGCCCCCGTCGTGCAGTGGCGCATCGGCAGGGGGCACTGGCACAAGATGGGCCTGCACTGGAACAGCAGGACCAACGGCTCACTGCCGCTGTGGAACTCGGGCACCCTGTCGCTGGGGACCATTCCCGCGCGGGGCACCGTCACCACCGAGATCTCCGTGACGTTTCCCAAGAGGTCGGTCAAAGCCGTCTATGTGGACTTCCTCGACATTCGCAGCGGCATCTGCGGCAAGACCCGCCTCGACTGGTACGTGGGCAACGGCTTCGCGTACTGGCCCCGGTGACGAGAGCGGCCGGACGGCCGCCCCGGTCGATCACCGAGGCGGCCGTCCGCGCGCTCACCGCACGGTCGGTCAGTTCACATTGACGGCACTCCAGGCCGCAGCCACCGCGTTGTACTCCGTGCTCCCCGCCCCGTACAGATCCTTCGCCGCGTTCAAGGTCGCCGTACGCGCCCCCGCGTAGTTCGTCGAGGACGTCATGTAGACCGTCAGCGCCCGGTACCAGATCTGGCCGAGCTTGTCCCGGCCGATGCCCGTCACCGTCTTGCCGTTGGACGTCGGGGAGTCGTAGCTGACGCCGTTGATGGTCTTCGCGCCGCTGCCCTCCGCCAGGAGGTAGGCGAAGTGGTTGGCGACGCCCGAGGAGTAGTGGACGTCGAGGTTGCCCACCGACGAGCTCCAGTAGTCGGCCGACTTGCCGTCCTTGGAGGGCTTGTCCATGTAGCGCAGGGCGGCCTGGCCGAATCCCGGCCGCACGATTTTCTCGCCGATCAGGTAGTCCCCGGGGTCCGAGGGGTTGTTGGCGTACCACTCGACCAGCGTGCCGAGGATGTCGGACGTCGCCTCGTTGAGGCCGCCGGACTCGCCCGAGTAGGTCAGCGCCGCGGTCTTGGAGGTGACGCCGTGCGTCATCTCGTGGCCGGCCACGTCCAGGCCGACCAGCGGGCCGAGGCTCGTGCCGTCACCGTCGCCGTACGTCATGCAGAAGCAACTGTCGTCCCAGAAGGCGTTGTTGTACTTGTTGCCGTAGTGGACGCGGTTGTACGAGCCCTTGCCGTCGTTCGCGATGCCGTTGCGGCCGAAGGAGTTCTTGTAGAAGTCCCAGGTCACGTTGGTGCCGTACTGGGCGTCCACGGCGGCGGAGGCGCGGTCGGCGTCCGTACCCGTCCCCCAGTGGTTGTCCGTGTCCGTGAACACGGTCGACGGGGCGCGGCTGACGCAGATGCTGGTCAGGAAACAGAGGTCCGTCTGGTTCGCCGCGTCACCCGTGTACGTGCCGCCCCGCGTCGGGTCCTTGAGCTGGTACGTCGATCCCGACTGCGTCGTCTCCAGCGGCACCGTCCCGCTGTACAGCGACTTGCCGTCGCCCGTCGCCGTCTCGATGTCGTCCCAGGCGTCGATCTGACGGCCGGTGCGGGCATCCGTGAGGACGGTCCGGGAGACCGGGTTGCCCAGGGAGTCCTTGGCCGCGACCTGCGTCCGCCACGCCAGCTTCGGCGTCCCGTGCAGGGCGTCGACGACCAGCTCCGGCCTGGCCGTCAGCTTCCTCAGCGTCTCGCCGAGGTTGACCGCGCGCAGGGCGTTCGCCGCGAGGTCGGCGGCCTTCGGGGCCGATATGGAGGGGACGATCGAGGCGAGGGATATCTTGCTCCGCGCGGCCCGGTTCGCGCTGCGGTACTTCCCGTCCGAGGTCAGATGAACCACGAAGTCGCCGCCGAGCACCGGGAGTTGACGGTACGTCCGGTCGTAGCGCACATGCTGCGTGCCGTCCTTGTCGACGATCACGTCCCGCACCTTGGTGCCCTCGTCGGAGGTGAGCCCGAGGCTCGCGGCATGCGCCAGGAGCGCCGATGCCGCGTTCGCGATCGCGCCCGCCCTGGTCGGTCGTTCGTCGGCCACCGCGGCGGGGGAGAGCGCCGCTGCCAGCAGACTGGCGGTGGTGGCGGCCACGCCGAGGGCGGCGAGCCGACGGGAACCTCGGACGTCGATACGTATCCGGCTCATCGATCTCCTCGAAAAGGCGCCAAAGGGCGCGTGGGGGCGCGTGGGGGCGTGGGGGAGTGCGCAGAGGTGTTGACGACGATTTAAGGGGCCATGACACGGCGAGGTCCATAGCGCGTACCGGGAGGTATGGGAGGGGGAATGTGAGGAGAGAGAATCGTTTTTGTGAGACTCCCGTTCTTCGTCTACGGCACCCTCCTCCCCGGCGAGGTCAACCACGATCTGTTCCTGCGCGGTTGCACGGCGGCCGAGGAGCCGGCGCGGCTGAACGACGCGGTCCTGTACGACGGACCCGGATATCCGTACGCCGTCGAGGAGCGCGGCGGAGTGGTGCACGGGGAGCTCGTGACCGCGATGCCGGAGAGGTACGAGGAGTTGCTCGTCGCCCTCGACCGGCTGGAGGAGTACGCCCCCGGGGATCCGCGCAACCTCTACGAGCGCGTCGAGCGCGAGGTGCTCCGCGAGGGCGGAAACACGGCCGTACGCGCCTGGGTGTACGTCGCCGCCCCCGCCGTCGCCGCACGTCTGCGCGCCCGCGGGAAGCTGATCGAGAGCGGGGACTGGCGGATCAGATGAGTCCGCCTGCCCCGGCTACGGCCGAACCGCCTCCACCCGCACCGCACACGCCTTGAACTCCGGCATGCGTGAGGTCGGGTCGAGGGCCGGGTTGGTGAGGGTGTTGGCGCGGCCCTCGCCCGGCCAGTGGAAGGGCATGAAGACCGTGTCCGGGCGGATCGAGGTGGTGATGCGGGCCGGTGCGACGGCCCGTCCCCGGCGGGAGACCACCGCCACCGGGTCGCCCTCGGCCGCCCCGAGCCGGGCAGCGAGCCGCGGGTGCAGCTCCACGAACGGTCCCGGCGCCGCGGCGTTCAGCTCGTCGACCCGGCGGGTCTGGGCACCGGACTGGTACTGCGCGACGACCCGGCCGGTGGTCAGCAGCACCGGATACTCCTCGTCCGGTTCCTCGGCGGACGCCCGGTGCGAGACGGGGACGAAACGGGCCCGGCCGTCCGGGGTCGCGAAGCGGTCGAGGAAGAGGCGGGGGGTGCCGGGGTGGTCCTCACCGCGGCCCTCGCCCTGGCTTTCCGTATTCGGACAGGGCCAGAACACCCCGTTCTCCTCCGCCAGCCTGCGATAGGTGATCCCCGAGTAGTCGGCCGGCCCGCCCGCGCTGGCCCGCCGCAGCTCCTCGAAGACCTCCTCCGGATCGGTCGGGAAGCCCTTCTCCACGCCGAGCCGGCCGGCCAGTTCGTGCATGACCTCCAGATCGCTGCGGACACCGCCGGGAGCAGTGATCGCGCGCCGCCGCAGCAGCACCCTGCCCTCCAGGTTGGTCGTGGTGCCGGTCTCCTCCGCCCACTGCGCGACGGGGAGCACGACGTCCGCGAGCGCCGCCGTCTCCGACAGGACGACATCGCAGACCGCCAGGAAGTCCAGCGACTTGATGCGGTCCTCGATGTGCGCGGCACGCGGCGCCGAGACGACCGGGTTGGACCCCATCAGCAGCAGCGACCTGATGTCCGTACCCAGGGCGTCCAGCAGCTCGTACGCACTGCGCCCCGGCCCGGGAAGCGAGTCCGGGTCCACGCCCCACACCTCGGCCACATGCCGCCGTGCCGCCGGGTCGTCCAGCTTGCGGTAGCCGGGCAACTGGTCGGCCTTCTGGCCGTGTTCGCGTCCGCCCTGCCCGTTGCCCTGCCCGGTCAGACAGCCGTACCCGGACAGCGGGCGGCCCGCGCGGCCGGTCGCCAGGCACAGGTTGATCCACGCGCCGACCGTGTCCGTGCCCTTGGAGTGCTGCTCGGGGCCGCGCGCGGTCAGCACCATCGCGTTCTCCGGCTCGCAGAACAGCCGTACGGCATCCCGCAGTTGGGGAACGGACACCCCCGTGATCCGTTCCACGTACTCCGGCCAGTGCGCCATCGCCGCAGCCCGGGCGTCCTCCCAGCCGGCCGTGCGCTCGGCCACGTACTCCTCGTCCACCCGCCCCTCGGCAACGACCAGGTGCAGCAGACCGAGCGCCAGCGCGAGATCCGTACCGGGCCTCGGTGCCAGATGCAGGTCGGCCTGCTCGGCGGTCTTCGTGCGGCGCGGGTCGACGACGATCAGGGTGCCGCCGTTCTCCTTGAGTTCGTTGAAGAACCGCAGCGAGGGCGGCATGGTCTCCGCGAGGTTCGAGCCGACCAGGATCACACAGCCCGTCCTCGGGATGTCCTCCAGCGGGAACGGCAGCCCCCGGTCGAGGCCGAACGCCTTCGTGCCGGCAGCGGCGGCCGACGACATGCAGAACCGCCCGTTGTAGTCGATCTGCGAGGTGCCGAGCACCACCCGGGCGAACTTGCCGAGCGTGTACGCCTTCTCGTTGGTGAGGCCGCCGCCGCCGAAGACGCCGACCGCGTCCGGGCCATGTTCCGTACGCGTCCGGCGCAGCCCCTCGGCGATACGGTCCAGCGCCTCGTCCCAGGTGGCGGGCGTCAGAGTGCCCTCGGAGCGCACCAACGGGGAGGTCAGGCGCACCCGGGACGAGAGCAGGGCCGGCGCGGTACGGCCCTTGCCGCACAGCGCGCCCCGGTTCACCGGGAAGTCGGCGCGCTCGCTCACCTCGACCGTGCCGTCCGGCGCGGGCGTCAGGTTCATCCCGCACTGCAGGGCGCAGTACGGACAGTGCGTGGGCGTCGCGGAGATCTGCATGCCACTCAGCGTGCTTCGGCTGTGTTACGTGCGGGACGGCTCCTTGTTACACGGGCGGCACGGCGACCTCCCGGCCGGCCGGGAGCGGCGGTGAGGCACCGCTCACCGGGCGTCGGCGAGCGCCTTCGCGACCCCCTCCTCCTTCGGCCCGAGGAACCGCGGGTCGGGGTGGAACACGGCGTCCAGGGCCGCCTTTCCGGCCGCGAAGATCTCACGAGTGCCGCCGTAGTACCAGGTCACGTCGTGCTTGGCGTCGACCCCCACGCCGTACGAGTCGACACCCGCCGCCTCGCACAGGGCGACCGCCCGCCGGATGTGGAAGCCCTGGCTGATGAGCACGGCCCTGTCGACGCCGAAGATCTTCTTGGCGCGGACACAGGAGTCCCAGGTGTCGAAGCCCGCGTAGTCGCTGACGATCCGCCCTTCCGGGACACCGTGCTTCTTCAGATACGTGCGCATGGCGTCGGGCTCGTCGTAGTCCTTGCGGCTGTTGTCGCCGGTGACGAGGACGACCTCGACCCGGCCCGCACGGTACAGCTGCGCGGCCGCCTTCAGACGGTTCGCGAGGTACGGGGAGGGCTCGCCGTTCCACAGGCCCGCGCCGAAGACGACGGCGACCTCGGTGCGGGGCGCGTCGGCGGTCGTCCGCAGCCGGTCGCCCGTCGTGACGTACAACCAGGTCACCGGCAGCAGCGCCAGCACACACCCGGCCATCACGGCCTGCACCAGCTTCCGCTGCCCGGCACGCGTGCGTGGCAGGCGTGGTCTGCGCATCGGTCCCCCTTCTCCGGCCTGCTTTCCGGCCTGCTTTTCGACAGTCAGAGACGTCCTGTCAGGCCGTACGGTTCGCCACCCGAGACGTGACCAGCTTCACTCCCCAGCAGGAAACCGCAGGTCAGATCGCCTCACACACCCCACACCCCCCGCCGTGAACCGTCGGAAAAAGCCCGTCATTCTCATGCAACGGGGCGGCAACCTCCGGCCGCCACCATCGGTCCATGACGGCGTCGAACCCTCCTCGCGACGAGTCCACGACCGCCCACCTCGACAGTACGGCGCATCTCATGAACCGGATCAGCAGCCAGCTCGCCAGCCAGCTCAGCCTCGTCCACCTGAACGGCAGACGACGCCCGGCCCCGCCGGTGCTGGTCGTCGTCGCGCACGGCAGCCGCGACCCGCGCGCCCTGAGCACCGTCCGTACGCTCCTGGAGCGCATCCGCGAGCAGCGCCCCGGCCTGCCGGTCCACCTGGGCCACATCGAGCTGAACGACCCGCTGCTCCCCGACACCCTCGCGACTCTCGGCACCCGCGAGGCCGTCCTCGTTCCCCTCCTCCTCAGCCGCGGCTACCACATCAAGCGGGACATCCCCGAGATGGCCGCCCAGTCGCAGGTACGCGCCCGGGTGGCCGGCGCCCTCGGCCCGCATCCGCTGCTCGTGGAGGCCCTCTGCGCCCGCCTCGTCGAGGCCGGCTGGTGCACGAGCATGGACGACACCACCCGCCGCAGGAGCGCGGTCGTCCTCGCCGCGGCAGGCTCCCGCGACCCGGAGTCCAAGATCGACACCAACCGCACGGCCCAGCTGCTGTCGGAACGCCTGGGGGTCCCGGTGGTCCCGGCGTACGCGACCACGGCCGCCCCGACGGTCCCGGACGCCGTCCGTGCCCTGGTCGCGAGCGGCCGAGACCGCGTGGCGGTGGCTTCGTACTTCACAGCTCCCGGCCGCTTCGCCACGGAGACCGCGCAGGCGGCACCCTGGATCGCGTCGGCCCCGCTGGGCACGCACCCCGAGATGGCGCGCCTGGTCCTCCACCGCTACGACCAGGCGCTCACGACACCGATCAGTACGGCCCCGGAACTGGCGTCGGCCTGAACCGCCGGGTGACTGCAGTTCCGTAGATCCCGGCACCCTATGGGGCGCCCCGCCACCATCCGATTGTCACTGCCTGCGCTTACTGTCGAGACATGTCGTACGACGCGCAGTCAACAGAACGCTGGGCCCCCGAACCCGACAAACGCCCCGGCCGCACAGCCTTCCAACGCGACCGCGCCCGCATCCTGCACAGCTCAGCACTGCGCCGCCTGGCAGGCAAAACCCAGGTCGTCACCCCAGGAACCCGCAGCCAGGCCTGGGACGCAAGCCCCCGAACCCGCCTGACCCACTCCCTGGAGTGCGCCCAGGTAGGCCGTGAACTGGGCGCAGCCCTCGGCTGCGACCCCGACCTGGTGGAAGCCGCCTGCCTCTCCCACGACCTCGGCCACCCCCCCTTCGGCCACAACGGCGAACAGGCCCTGAACGAATTCGCCGAGGACTGCGGCGGCTTCGAGGGCAACGCCCAGTCACTGCGCCTCCTCACCCGCATCGAACCCAAACGGTTCACCCCGGAAGGCTCCGTAGGCCTCAACCTCACCCGCGCCGCCCTGGACGCCGCCACCAAGTACCCCTGGCCCCGAGGCGCCCACCCCACCGACCCGTCCTCCCCCAAGTTCGGCGTCTACGAGGACGACCGTCCTGTCTTCGACTGGGTCCGCAAGGACGCCCCGGGCACCCGCACCACCTTCGAGGCCCAGGTCATGGACTGGTCCGACGACGTGGCGTACTCGGTGCACGACGTCGAGGACGGCCTGCACGCCGGCCACATCGACCCCAACTGCCTGCACGCGGAGCCCGAACGCCAGGCGGTCTTCGCGGTCGCCGTCGGACGCTACGTCCCCGCCGGCACCGACCCGGCCGAACTCGCCGCCGCGCTGGACCGCCTCCAGGACCAGGAGTGGTGGCCGCACGGCTACGACGGCACCGCGGTCGCCCAGGCCCGCCTCAAGGACGCCACCAGCCAGCTCATCGGCCGCTTCTGCCTCGCCGCCGAGACCGCCACCCGCGCGGCCTACGGCACCGGCCGCCTCACCCGCTACGGCGCCGAACTCGTCGTACCGCACGAGACACGCCTGGAATGCGCGGTCCTGAAGGCCGTCGCCGACCGGTACGTCATGCAGCGTGCCGAACAGGAGCTGCTGCGGGCCGACCAGCGGATCGTGGTCGCCGAGCTCGCCGAGGCACTCACCGCCCGCGCCCCGGACGGCCTCGACCCCCAGTTCCGCGCCCTGTTCGACCAGGCAGACGACGACCGGGCCCGCAAGCGGGTGATCGTCGACCAGATCGCCTCCCTCACCGACGCATCGGCCCGTTCACTTCATGCGCGTCTGACGGGGCATCTGTGAGACTGACGGGACGCGGGGGACGCCGAACGAGCCCGATTGTGACCCTCCGTGGCCTGATCGGGCCACTCCCTCTTCCCCCATCACACTCCGTGCGGGACGCTCGCATATGGCGGCACGCACAGTGTTTTCCGAGGGGACACCCCTCAGACACCCCGTAGGAGGCATCAAGTGGTCGACGCGGATCAGACATTCGTCATCGTCGGAGGCGGTCTCGCCGGTGCGAAAGCGGCCGAGACGCTCCGAGCGGAGGGCTTCACCGGGCGCGTGATACTGATCTGCGACGAGCGTGACCACCCGTACGAGCGCCCTCCCCTCTCCAAGGGCTATCTGCTCGGCAAGGAGGAGCGCGACAGCGTCTTCGTCCACGAGCCGGCCTGGTATGCGCAGAACGACATCGAGCTGCACCTCGGCGAGACCGTCGACGCCATCGACCGCGAGGCGAAGACGGTCCGTTTCGGCGAGGACGGCACGCTCGTCCGTTACGACAAGCTCCTGCTGGCCACGGGTGCGGAGCCGCGCCGTCTCGACATCCCCGGGACCGACCTGGCCGGCGTGCACCATCTGCGCCGCCTCGCCCACGCCGAGCGGCTCAAGCACGTGCTGACCGCCCTCGGCCGGGACAACGGGCACATCGTGATCGCCGGCGCCGGCTGGATCGGTCTGGAGGTCGCGGCGGCGGCCCGCGAGTACGGCGCCGAGGTCACCGTCGTCGAACCCGCGCAGACCCCGCTGCACGCGGTCCTCGGTCCCGAGCTCGGCAACCTCTTCGCCGAGCTGCACCGCGAGCACGGCGTCCGCTTCCACTTCGGCGTGCGGCTGACGGAGATCGTCGGCCAGGACGGCATGGTCCTCGCGGCCCGCACCGACGACGGCGAGGAGCACCCCGCGCACGACGTCCTCGCGGCGATCGGCGCGGCCCCCCGCATCGGCCTCGCGGAAGCCGCCGGTCTGGAGATCGCCGACCGGGCCCATGGCGCCGGCGTCGTGGTGGACGAGCGCCTGCGCACCTCCGACCCCGACATCTACGCGGCCGGCGACGTGGCGTCCTTCCCGCACGCCCTCTTCGGCACCCACCTCCGCGTCGAGCACTGGGCCAACGCCCTCAACGGCGGCCCGGCGGCGGCCCGCGCGATGCTCGGCCGCGACGTCACCTACGACCGCGTGCCCTATTTCTTCTCCGACCAGTACGACCTGGGGATGGAGTACAGCGGGTGGGCGCCGGCGGGGTCGTACGACGAAGTGGTGATCCGGGGGGACGCGGGCAAGCGTCAGTTCATCTCCTTCTGGATCAAGGAGGGCCGGGTGCTGGCCGGGATGAACGTGAACGTGTGGGATGTCACGGACCCCATCCAGAAACTGATCCGCTCGAAGACCCAGGTGAACACGGAGGCCCTGGCGGACCCGCACGTTCCGCTCGAAAGCCTCGTCTCCTGAGAACCGAGGCTGTCAGTCCGTCCCCGTAGAATCACCACGTGGCAGGACGGATCAACGACGAGGACGTGAAGGCGGTACGGGACGCGGTCCCGATCGACGCCGTGGTGTCCGAGTACCTCCAGCTGCGCAACGCGGGCGGGGGCAACCTCAAGGGCCTGTGCCCGTTCCACGACGAGAAGTCGCCGTCCTTCCAGGTCAGCCCGAGCAAGGGACTCTTCCACTGCTTCGGCTGCCAGGAGGGCGGCGACACCATCACGTTCGTGATGAAGGTCGACCACCTCTCCTTCTCCGAGGCCGTCGAGCGCCTGGCCGGCCAGGCCGGCATCACCCTGCGCTACGAGGAGGGCGGCTACAACCCCGCCCACCAGCGCGGCGAGCGCATCCGCCTGGTCGAGGCCCACAAGATCGCCGCACAGTGGTACGCCGAACAGCTCGCGACCAGCCCGGAGGCCGACACCGGCCGCAAGTTCCTCGCCGAGCGGGGCTTCGACCAGGCGGCCGCCGAGCACTTCTCCGTCGGCTACAGCCCCCAGGGCTGGGACCACCTCACCCGCTATCTGCGTGGCAAGGGCTTCACCGACAAGGAGCTGCTGCTCTCCGGCCTCTCCCAGGAGGGCCGCCGCGGACCCATCGACCGCTTCCGCGGCCGCCTGATGTGGCCGATCCGCGACATCGGCGGGGACGTCGTCGGCTTCGGCGCCCGCAAGCTGTACGAGGCGGACAACGGCCCCAAGTACCTCAACACCCCCGACACGGCGATCTACAAGAAGTCCCAGGTCCTGTACGGCATCGACCTGGCGAAGAAGGACATCGCCAAGGCCAGCCGCGCGGTCGTCGTCGAGGGCTACACCGATGTGATGGCCTGCCACCTGGCCGGTGTCACGACCGCGATCGCGACCTGCGGCACGGCCTTCGGCGGCGACCACATCAAGATCCTGCGCCGGCTGCTGATGGACAACGGCAGCGCACGTGTCATCTTCACCTTCGACGGCGACGCGGCCGGCCAGAAGGCGGCCCTGCGCGCCTTCGAGGACGACCAGAAGTTCGCCGCCGAGACCTACATCGCCATCGCCCCGGACGGCATGGACCCCTGCGAACTGCGCCTGGCGAAGGGCGACGAGGCGGTCGCGGACCTCGTCGAACCCCGCACCCCGCTCTTCGAGTTCGCGCTGCGCCAGATCGTCGTCCGCTACGACCTCGACACCCCGGCGGGCCGCGCCGCCGCACTGGACGAGGCCGCCCCCATCGTCGCCCGCATCAAGAACAGCGGCGCCCAGCACGAGGTCGCCGTCCAGCTCGCCGGCATGCTCGGCATCCTCGACACCCAGTTCGTGGTCAAGCGGGTGGCCCAGCTGGCCCGTTGGGCCCGCGACCGCGGCGGCAAGGGGCCGGCCCCGGCCCGCGGCCCGCAGTCGTACGACGCCGCCCCGCGCCACACGGCCTCCGGTCCGGCCCTCAACCTCCGCAACCCCGTCTACGCCACCGAACGCGAGCTCCTCAAACTCGCCCTCCAGCGCCCCGAGTTGGTCTCCCCGGCCTTCGACGCCTACGGCATAGACGAGTTCACCGCCGCGCCCTATGCCGCCGTACGCCAGGCGATCATGGAGGCGGGCGGCGCGGAGTACGGCGTCCAGGACGCTCAGGACTACCTGGTCCGTGTCCGCGAGGCCGCACCCGACGACACGGTCCGCGCCATGGTCACGGAGCTGGCCGTCGAGGCGATCATGCGCCGCACGGTCGACGAGAACTACGCGGGCGAGCAGCTGGTGACCGTCCGCCGCCGGGCCGTGGAGCGCCGCGTCCGCGACATCCAGAGCACCCTCACCCGCCTCGGCACCCACTCGGACCCGGCACAACTGGCCGCGGTACAGAACGAATTGTGGGTACTCCAGCAGTACGACCAGGCGCTGCGCGAGCACGGAGCCGCAGCTCTCTGAGCCGTTCGCGTACGCCGCGGTAACCGCGCGGTCACGGCCCGATTGCAAAAAGTCACCGCACGCCCCTCGTGGCGGCGATGTGTCGTACTCCACACTGGGTCCGGTGCCTGAGTCCTCGGAGCGCGGCCGATCCGTCCCCAGCGGATCCCACACCCCCGCGGTTCCGCTCATCGCGTACGGGACGGACAGCGGCGAGGCCGTCGACTCCGCTCCCGAAGCAGCGCTGCCGCACACCTCAGCAGCGATCATCCTGGAGGTCGCCCCCGTGCAGACCCAGACCCTCACCCAGACCGACAGCAATAGCGCCATCGGAGATGACAGCACTGCGCCGGACGCCGCGACGGACGTCCTCGTCGCGGTCCCCCCGCAGACCCGTGTCGCGCACCACCCCGAGGCGGAGCCCGAGAGCGAGAGCTCGCCCGAGCCGGCCGAACCGCCCGCCGAGGCGCTGGAGGCGGCGGAGGACCCCGAGCCGGCCGAACCGCCGCGTGCCCGCGCCGCCGACACCAGCGGCCCGTCCTCGGACCTGTTCCGCCAGTACCTGCGCGAGATCGGCCGTATACCCCTGCTGACCGCGGCCGAGGAGGTCGAGCTCGCCCGCCGTGTCGAGGCCGGCCTGTTCGCCGAGGAGAGGCTCAGCACGGCCCCCGACCTGGACAGCCAGCTCGCCCTCGACCTGGACCGCCTCGTCGTCATGGGCCGGATGGCCAAGCGCCGCCTCATCGAGGCGAATCTGCGGCTCGTCGTGTCCGTGGCCAAGCGGTACGTCGGCCGCGGGCTGACCATGCTCGACCTGGTCCAGGAGGGAAACCTGGGCCTGATCAGGGCAGTTGAGAAGTTCGACTACGCCCGCGGCTACAAGTTCTCGACGTACGCCACCTGGTGGATCCGCCAGGCCATGTCCCGGGCCCTCGCCGACCAGGCCCGGACGATACGGGTCCCGGTCCACGTCGTCGAGCTGATCAACCGGGTCGTCCGCGTCCAGCGCCGCATGCTCCAGGAACGCGGCTACGAGCCCACGCCGGAAGAAGTCGCCGACCATCTCGACCTGCCCCCCGAGCGGGTCAGCGAGGTCCTCCGCCTGGCCCAGGAACCCGTCTCCCTGCACGCCCCGGTGGGCGAGGAGGACGACGTGGCCCTCGGCGACCTCATCGAGGACGGCGATGCCGCCTCGCCGGTGGAGTCGGCGGCGTTCCTGCTGCTGCGTGAGCATCTGGAGGCGGTGCTGTCGACGCTCGGCGAGCGGGAGCGCAAGGTGGTCCAGCTCCGGTACGGCCTGGCGGACGGCCGCCCCCGGACACTGGAGGAGATCGGCCGCATCTTCGGCGTGACCCGCGAACGCATCCGCCAGATCGAGTCGAAGACCCTGAACAAGCTCCGGGACCATGCTTTTGCGGACCAGCTGAGGGGCTATCTGGACTGACGCCGTCTGCGGGCCGGTGGGGGCTGGTCGCGCAGTTCCCCGCGCCCCTAAAGGCCGCCGTAGCTGCGGGCAGTCGTGCCGCCAGGGGCGCCGCCCGTCCCAAAGAGAGCGGCACCCCGCGAGCGCGGGCAAGCGCACCCACCCGTCCCCAGCCCCGACGCCGGGCAACCCGCTCAGTCCACCTCGGCCACCGCCTGCGCGAACTGCGCCTTGTACAACCGCGCATACGCACCGTCCGCAGCGAGCAGATCGGCATGCGCCCCCTGCTCCACGATCGCCCCGTTCTCCATCACCAGAATCGTGTCCGCGTCCCGGATCGTCGACAGCCGATGCGCGATCACGAACGACGTACGCCCGTGCGCCAGCTTCGCCATCGCCTTCTGGATCAGCACCTCGGTCCGGGTGTCCACCGAGGAGGTCGCCTCGTCCAGCACCAGGATCGTCGGGTCGGACAGGAACGCCCGCGCGATGGTGATGAGCTGCTTCTCGCCGGCGCTGACCCCCGTGCCCTCGTCGTCGATCACGGTGTCGTACCCGTCGGGAAGCGTCCGGATGAACCGGTCCGCGTGGGCCGCCCGCGCCGCCTCCTCGATCTCGCCGCGCGTGACGTCCCGCGAGGCGCCGTACGCGATGTTCTCCGCGATCGTGCCGCCGAACAGCCAGGTGTCCTGCAGCACCATGCCGATCCCGGCCCGCAGTTCGTCCCGGGACATCGTGGCGATGTCGACGCCGTCGAGGGTGATCCGCCCGCCGGAGACCTCGTAGAACCGCATGAGCAGATTGACCAGCGTGGTCTTGCCCGCCCCCGTCGGGCCGACGATCGCGACCGTGTGCCCGGGTTCCGCCTTCAGGGACAGGCCCTCGATCAGCGGCTTCTCGGGGTCGTAGCGGAAGGAGATGTTCTCCAGCTCCACCCGCCCGCGCAGCTCCTCGGGACGCTCGCCGCGCACCGGATCCGCCTCCTGCTCCTCCGCGTCCAGGAGTTCGAAGATCCGCTCGGCCGAGGCGACACCCGACTGCACCAGGTTCGCCATCGACGCGACCTGCGTCAGCGGCATCGAGAACTGGCGTGAGTACTGGATGAAGGCCTGCACATCACCGATGGACAGCGCGCCGGACGCGACCCGAAGACCGCCGACCACCGCCACCAGCACATAGTTGAGGTTCGACACGAACATCATCAGCGGCTGCATGACCCCGCTGTTGAACTGTGCCTTGAACCCGGCCTCGTACAGCTCGTCGTTCTGCTCGGCGAACTGCTTCGCGGACTCCTCCTGCCGCCCGAACACCTTGACCAGCGTGTGGCCGGTGTACATCTCCTCGATATGGGCGTTGAGCTTGCCCGTCGTGCGCCACTGCTGCACGAAGTGCGGTTGCGACCGCTTGCCGACCCGCGTGGCGACCACGAACGACAGCGGCACGGTGACCAGCGCCACCAGCGCCAGCAGCCAGGACACCCAGAACATCATCGCCAGCACACCGATGATCGTCAGCAGCGAGTTGATGAGCTGGCCCATCGACTGCTGCAGTGTCTGCCCGATGTTGTCGATGTCGTTGGTCGCCCGGGACAGCACCTCACCGCGCTGCCGCTTGTCGAAGTACGACAGCGGCAGCCGGGACAGCTTCGCCTGCACGTCCTCGCGCAGCCGGAACATGGTCCGGTTCACGGCCCGGTTCACCAGCCGTGTCGCCACCGCCATCAGCAGACCGGCGACGAGGAACGTGCCCAGCGCGAGCAGCAGTACGTCGCCCACCGCGCCGAAGTCGATGCCCTTGCCCGGGGTGAAGTCGGTGCTGCGGAGCATGTCGGCGACCTGGCCCTGCCCCCGCTGCCGCATGGACGCGAGGACCTCGTCCTTCGTGGCCCCGGCCGGCATCTGCCGCCCGATGATGCCGGCGAAGACCAGGTCGGTGGCCTTGCCGAGGATCTTCGGCCCGACCACGTTCAGACCGACGCTCACCACCACGCAGAGCAGCAGTACGTAGATGGTCAGCCGCTCCGGCTTGAACTGGGCGATCAGGCGTTTGCCCGACACCTTGAAGTCCATCGAACGGCTGTCGGGACCGCCGCCCTGGCCCATCATCCGTGCCATCGGCCCGGCCATCAGGCAGCCTCCGCTTCCGTCAGCTGGGAGAGCACGATCTCCCGATAGGTCTCGTTGTCCGCCATCAGCTCGTGATGGCGGCCGGTCCCGACGACACGTCCTTCGTCGAGTACGACGATCCGGTCCGCGTCCCGGATGGTCGCCACCCGCTGGGCGACGATCACGACGGTCGCCTCCGCGGTCTCCTGCGCGAGCGCCGCCCGCAGCGCCGCGTCGGTCGCGTAGTCGAGGGCGGAGAAGGAGTCGTCGAAGAGGTAGATCTCCGGGCGCTGCACCAGCGTCCGCGCGATCGCGAGCCGCTGCCGCTGACCACCGGAGACGTTCGTTCCGCCCTGCGCGATGGGGGAGTCGAGGCCGTTCTCCAGCCCCTCCACGAAGTCCTTGGCCTGCGCCACCTCCAGCGCGTGCCACAGCTCCTCGTCGGTGGCGTCCGGATTGCCGTAGCGCAGATTGGTCGCCACCGTCCCCGCGAACAGGTACGGCTTCTGCGGCACCAGGCCGACGGTCCTGGCGAGCAGCTTCGGGTCGAGCGTCGCGACGTCCGTGCCGTCGACGAGCACCTCGCCGTCGGTCGCGTCGAACAGCCGCGGGACCAGCCCGAGCAGCGTGGACTTGCCGCTGCCGGTCGAGCCGATGACGGCGGTCACCTCACCGGGCCGCGCCACCATGTCGATGCCCTTGAGCACGGGCTCCTCGGCGCCCGGATAGCGGAACCCGGCGCCCCGGATCTCCAGATGCCCGTGCCGGCGCAGCTCCGTGACCGGCGCGACCGGCGGCACCACGCTCGACGAGGTCCCGAGGACCTCCTCGATCCGCTCGGCGCACACCTCCGCGCGCGGCACCATCATGAACATGAAGGTGGCCATCATCACGGACATCACGATCTGCATCAGATAGGCGAGGAAGGCGGTCAGGTCACCGATCGCCATTCCGCCGCTGTCGATGCGATGCGCGCCGAACCACACCACCGCGATCGAGGACAGGTTCACCACTGTCATCACGATCGGGAACATCAGCGCGAGCATGTTGCCGGTGGCCAGCTGCATCTCGGTGAGGTCGGCGTTCGCCTTACGGAAACGATCCTTCTCGTAGTCGTCCCGTACGAACGCCCGGATCACCCGGTTGCCGGTGATCTGCTCCCGCAGCACCCGGTTCACCGTGTCGAGCCGCACCTGCATGGCCCGGAACAGCGGCCGCAGCCGCCGAACGATCAGCGTCACGCAGATGCCCAGCGTCGGCACCACCGCGACCAGCACCCCGGACAGCGGCACGTCCAGGCCGAGCGCCAGCACGATGCCGCCCACGCACATGATCGGCGCCGACACCATCAGCGTGAACGTCATCAGGGCCAGCATCTGGACCTGCTGGACGTCGTTGGTCGTACGGGTGATCAGCGAGGGCGCCCCGAACTGCCCGACCTCCCGCGCCGAGAAGGACTGCACCCGGTCGAACACCGCCGCCCGGACGTCCCGGCCGACCGCCGAGGCGGTCTTGGCGCCGTAGTACACGGCACCGATGTTGCACACGACCTGTGCCAGCGAGATGCCGATCATCAGGGCGCCGAAGGAGAGGATGTAGCCGGTGTCACCCTTCACGACACCGTTGTCGATGATGTGCGCGTTCAGCGTGGGCAGGTAGAGGGTGGCGCAGGTCTGCAGGAACTGCAGCAGCACCAGCAGGGCTATGGGTTTCTTGTAGGGCCTGAGATAGGTCCGCAGAAGTCGTATGAGCACGCTACGTCTCTCGGAGTCGGCGGCGGGGCGGGCTTGATGCCCCAGGCTCCTATCGTCGGACACTCCACCCGTGTTACCTCAACCGATTAAGCCGACAGCAGTGCTCCTTACCGCCTTATGGGCGGAATGCGCCGGGGTGCGTCTGCTCCCGGACGGAAACGAACTGCTGCCTGACCGCCTGGCCCACCGCCAGCTCGTCGCCGGGCTCAAGCACCTGTCCGCTCGCGCCCTGCCACACGGGCGGGTTGCGCGGATCGAGGGTGCCCTGCGAGACCCCGAGCGCCCAGGCGGCCTGCCGGGCGGCACCGATCGCCGCGTAGTCCGCGGGCTGCGGCACGACGACCTGCGCCCCGAAGAGCATGGGCGCCGCCGCCTGCACGGCGGGCAGCTCGGCGGCCGCCCCCAGCAGGAAGATCCGCCGCACCTCGACGCCCCGGCCGCGCAGCACGTCCAGCGCGTCCGCGAGCCCGCACAGCATGCCCTCGAACGCCGCCCGCGCCAGATGCTCGCCCTTCATCGACTCCCGCCGCAGCCCGGCGATCGACCCCGCCGTGTGCGGCAGATTCGGCGTCCGCTCACCCTCCAGATACGGCAGGAGTACGAGCCCGTGGGCGCCCGGAGTCGACTTCATCGCCAGCTCGGACAGGCTGTCCAGATCGGGCAGCCCGAGCAGCTCGGCGGTCCCGCGCAGGGTCCGTACGGCGTTCAGCGTGGTGACGACCGGCAGATGCATACCGGTGGCGTCGGCGAGGGAGGTGATCATCCCGGTGCTGTCGACCAGGGCCTCGGGGTGTACGGCCATCACGGACCCGGAGGCGCCGAGCGAGACCACCGCGTCACCGAGCCCGATGCCAAGGCCGAAGGCGGCGGACATGGTCTCGCCGGTCCCGGCGGAGATCAGCAGCCCCTCGGGGGTCGTACCGGCGGCGTCCGCAGGGCCGATCACCTCCGGCAGCATCGCCTGGTGGCCGAGCGCCAGCTCGACGAGATCGGCACGGTAGTTGCCGGTGGCCGCCGACCAGTACCCGGTGCCGGAGGCGCCGCCCCGGTCGGTGGTCCGTCTCACCGGCCGCCCCAGCAACTGCCACACCAGCCAGTCGTGAGCCTGCATCAGGATCGCGGTGCGCAGGGCGGCATCGGGTTCGTTCTTCGCGAGCCAGCGCAGCTTGGTCACCGGCTGCGCGGCCTGCGGCACACAGCCCACCGCCTGCGCCCAGGCCTCACGGCCGCCGAGGGCGTCGATCAGATCGGCCGCCGCGACCTGCGCGCGCTTGTCGCCGCCGACCATCGCGGGGCGGACCGTGCCGCCCTGCGCGTCCAGCGGCACGACCGCGTTCTGCTGCGCCGACACGCCGATGGCCTGCACGCCCTCGAGGAGCCCGCCGCCGGCCGCCTCACCCAGGGACAGCAGCCAGGCCTGCGGGTCGACGTCGGCGGGCCGGTCGCCGTCCACCGGATGCGGGGCATACCCCTGCCTGAGCACGGTGCCCGTGTCCGTGTCGCAGACGACGATGCGAGTGAAATCGGGTGCACTGTCCAACCCGGCGACTATCCCCATGGCGAAAATTCTATGGGCCCTGCGCCGCAGGGGTGTGTGCGCTTCACCGGGTACGGGCGCGTCGTGGCAGGTGAGCTGCTACGTGTCGCTGGTGCCCCAGTCGTCCTCGGCTGCGCCGTTGGTGTTGCGCGCCCGGAGGGAGCGGACCCGCTGGGCCACCGAGTCGGGCACATGGTCGCCGACCTTGTCGCTCACCGCGTGGTACGCCTTGCCGGCGAACTCGCGGCCCTGCTGGGCGGCCGACTCCGCGGTGTTGCGGACGGCCGGGTTCTCCGCGACCTGGCGCGCGGACTTCTTCAGCTGCTCGTAGCGCTCGCGACCGGCACGTGTGCCGAGGACGTAACCCAGAGCCAGTCCGACGACGAACGTGAGCTTGTAGCGCATGGCGGAGCCACCCTTCCGGTCCTTGGGGAGTACCGATTGGCGGAGCACCCCCCTGCTTGCGCTAATGTATGTGTCGCAGCGAGCGCCCGCCCTCTGGCGAATACCCAGGCAGGCACGTTCGATGCAACGAGGCATTCCTCCGTAGCTCAATTGGCAGAGCAGCCGGCTGTTAACCGGCAGGTTACTGGTTCGAGTCCAGTCGGGGGAGCTCGGTCCTCCGTAGCTCAATTGGCAGAGCAGCCGGCTGTTAACCGGCAGGTTACTGGTTCGAGTCCAGTCGGGGGAGCACAAGAAGAGGACCCCCTTGGGGTCCTTTTTCATGTGGGCGGGAACCGCGCAGGCGGCGGGGCAGTCTCCATGGGCGTGCGAAGTCGACCATCCGAAGCAGGAGATCGTATGAGCGGCTATGCTGCGGCAGACGGCGCGCACAAATGTGCGCGACACGCCGCTATGGGGCGGTAGCTCAGCCGGTTAGAGCAGCGGACTCATAATCCGTCGGCCGTGGGTTCGAGTCCCACCCGCCCCACCACTCGCTACGCGAGCAGAACCGTTTCTACCTGCACACACGTACGAGCAGGGGGCGCCACTCCAAGGTGGTTGCCCCCGTTCATGCGTGCAGACCAAGATCCGGGGGACAGGCAGGGGACACAGGGTCGGATCAGGGGACGGAGGGCCCTCATGCCGCCGTCGTACGCCTGTTGGAGGACCGGCGCGAGGCCCGTCGCGGTGTCGACGGCAGACCCGTCGGGAGCACCCGGGTGTCCAAGCCGGGGCCCTGCGGGCGGCTGACCGTGAAAGCGCGTCAGCGAGGAGTCCAGCCGCTGCTCCTCGGAGGAGCGGTCGTTGAAATTCTCGACGCGGACCAGCTCCAGGTTGTTCGGGGCACAGTGATCGCGTATCCACCTGACGGCCGCGTCGGCGGCGTCGTCCTGGCCGCGGCCGGCCGGTGTGACCGTGCCGAGGAGACCGGCATCGGGGCGGGTCTGCGCTCCAATGGCCCAAGTCGACCGCAAGGCCGGCAAGCCGGCGGCGGGCGGACAGCGGGTCCTGGCCGCGCTGCGTACCGCCCGTGCCGAAGTACGCGAACGTGTACGGCGGTTGGCCGGTGAAGCGGCGCCGGACGCGGGCGGGCACGTGGTGGACATCGACGGGGTCCTCGTCCTGGCGCACCCCGAGAAGCAGGAAGCCACCGTGACCGGGAAGAAGACGTTCGGCCACCACCCGCTGACGGGATTCGTCGACCACGGCCGCGGCGGGTCCGGCGAGCCGGTCGTGGGCCTGCTGCGGCCCGGCAACTCGGGCTCCCACACCTCCGCGGACCACATCAGGGTCACCAACGACTTGTCCGGACTCTGCCTCGACGGTGACCGGCGCGGCGACGCCGAACGGTTCCAAGGCTCCGCTGTGGAGTCATGCTGCCGCCGCGGCTCGTCAGAACGGGAAGTCGCGCGGCTCCCCGCGCATCGTGATCTGATCGCTCCGCCCCTGGCACAAGACACGACGCCTGCACCCTCCCCAGGAAGGTGCGGGCGTCGTAGTGGTCCTGGCGGTCAGTCCTGCGGGTGGCCGCCGGCGCTCTTCTCCGCGACCGTCTGACGCCCCTGGCGCCCAGCGTGGTCGCTCTCATGAGCCGGCCGCCGGACGCAGTCGCAGCCCTTGCATGTCCCCGTCGACGGCGAGGGCGGCGCGTTCCGCCTCCGGGTCCCCGCGATGGAGCAGATGGTGACGACCGCCGCGTGCGACGAGCGCCGGGATGTCGGCGCAAGCACCGGAGAGGGGAGGTGTGGAGGGTCGGGTAAGGGGCGATCGTGAGAGGGGGACGGACGGGGCGGATCAGGCCTTCGGTGGCGTCAAAGTCTCCTTGTCGACAAACTGCTGGAGGATGGGAGGGTAGTCCAGGCCGGCGGGCAGCGCCACGCCCGGCCCGGTGGGGGCATGGACGAGTCCCTGGGCGTCGATGCCGCTCTCGCGGCTGATCGGATTGCCCATGACCAGGGACTCGTAGTAGGTGGTGTTCGAGATGGCCATGCACAGGTGTCGGTTGGGGATCTCCGGCCCGTGCACCTCGGCGCGCAGCCGGAAGGCGTCGGCGAGGTGGGCGGTGCGCATGGCGCCGGTGAAGCCGCCGCGCAGTTGGGTGGAGGCGCGGACGCCGAAGGTGGCGGCGCCGGCCTGGATGAAGTCGGCCGAGTTCATATGGGCCCCGTCGGAGGTCTCGGCCACCAGTAGGGGGACCGCCACCGCGTCGGCGAGGCGCTTGTACGCGGTGATGCTGAACTCCCGGATCGGCTCCTCGTACCAGAGGTAATCCGCGTCGGACAGGGCGCGCCCGAGGTGGATCGCGTCGGGGAGGTCGAATCCGGCCGACCCGTCGAACATCAGGGGGATCGCGTCCCCCACGTGTTCCCGCAGAGCCACCGACAGCCGGGCGTCGCGGCGTGCGTCGCCCCAGGCGTGGAGCTTGATGGCGGGGTATCCGAGCTCCAGGGCCTGGTCGGCGATGTCCAGGTATTCCTCCACGGAGGAGTAGGTGACGGTGGAGGCGTAGGCGGGGATCGAGGTGCGGAAACCGCCCAGCATCTGCCAGGTGGGCCGGTCGGCGAGCCTGCCGGCCAGGTCCCACAGGGCGGTGTCGACGAGGCCGAGCAGGTAGAGGGGCAGCTCCTCGGTGCGGTCCAGCTCCCACATGCGGTGCCACAGCCATTCCCGCTGGAGCGGGTCCTGGCCCACGAGCTCCTTGCGCAGGAAGCGGTCCAGCAGGTCCGCCAGGAGGACGGCGCTGCCCCGGCGGGGGGCCATCGCGACGCCCTCGACCCCTTCGTCGGTGCAGATACGCAGCACCGCGGCCTCGCCGTCCGGCGGGCTGCCCAGCAATCCGTCACGCCAGACGAACGGCGGACTGGCGCCCGGAACCCGGACCGGATAGCTCTCCACCTCGGCAATGCGCACGTTCGTTACCCCTTGCAGTGGCAGCTACTGCTGCGAAATTTTCGTGTAACGTAAGTCGTCATACGAATGCTGTCAAGGAGTCGGGAGCAGTAGACTCGGCGATCGTCCACAACGGTGAGGGGGCCCCATGGCGAAGAGCGGTCGAAGCGGCGTCGAGGATCAGTCGGCCCTGAAGCCCTGGCCCAAGCGCCCGGCGCGGCTGGCGCATGCGGTGGTGGAGTCCCTCACCGACAGTATCGTCTCGGGTGCCATCCCGTCGGGCTCCACCTTGCCGGTCGAACCCGAACTGTGCGAGACGTTCGGCGTCAGCCGGATCACGATCCGTGAGGCGGTCAAGTCGCTGGAGGCCAAGGGGCTGGTCCGGGCCCGGCAGGGTTCCGGCACCACGGTCACCCCGTCCGAGGAGTGGAATCTCCTGGATCCTGTCGTGCTGGCGGCCACCGTCCGGCACGACGACGAACTCGTCGTGCTGGACCAGCTGGTCGGCGTGCGTTCGGTCCTTGAGGCGCAGATGGCCGCGCAGGCCGCCGAGCTCGCCACCGATGACGATCTCCGGGAGGTGGAGCGGCTGCTCGGTCGCCTCGACGAGGAGATCGCCACTCCTGCCCGGTTCATCGAGACCGATGTGCTCTTCCATGACCGGATCATGCAGGCGTCCCGGAACCGGCTGGGTCGCTCCGTCATCCGGACCGTCCATACCCAGGCCCGCAGTACGTTCCTGTACACCGGCACTCCCGACGGCCCCTCGTGCAGGCAGGCCAACACCGAGCACCGCCGGATCGTCGAGCAGCTCCTGGCCCGCGACCCCCAGGGCGCGGCGCAGGCCATGACGGCCCACATCGAAGCGGCCTGGAGCCGCCGCCGCATTCCGCACCCCGGTATCACCGGTTGACCGCACCCCGCGCCACTTGCATGCGCCGGAACCCGCCCCCGGCCGTCAGGCCGGGGGCGGGTTTCTCTTGTGGTGCAGATCTATTGCTGCGGCACATATTGACAGCATACGTATGACGACTAACGTTACGTCGCCGTATCACCTCCGCAATCACCGCAGGGCCGTATCCCCCTGAGTGGGAGGACGCCCCGCGCGTGCCCTCTCGCACCTCGGAAGGTCCCAGATGCGCCCAACCCGCAGCCGCCCCGCACTGCGTGACCGGCTCAGACCATGTCTGGCCGCACTCGCGCTCCTCACCGCCTCTGCCGGGGCTGTCGTCGCGCAGGCCGTGCCCGCGTCCGCCGCCACTGCCGCGACGCTCCATGTGTCCCCCAACGGCACCGGTACCGCCTGCTCCACCAGCCAGCCGTGCTCCCTCACCCAGGCCAAGACCAACGTCCGGGCCATGAACAACTCCATGACGGGCGACATCGTCGTGGAGGTCGCCGACGGCACGTACCGGCTGACGGCCCCCCTCACCTTCACCGCGGCGGACTCCGGCACCGGCGGTTTCTCGGTGATCTGGAAGGCCGCGCTGGGTGCCCGCCCAGTCATCACCGGCGCGCAGCGGGCCACGGGCTGGACGCTGCACGACTCGGCGAAGAACATCTGGAAGGCCAACGTCGGGACCGGGTTCGACACCCGGCAGCTCTACGTCGACGGCGTCCTGGCAACCAGGGCCCGCTCCACGATCAACCGCGCCGACCTGACCGCGACCACCACCGGCTACACCTTCACCAACACCGCGCTGAACTACCTCAACAGCCTGGCCGCCCCGAGCCGCACCGAGATCCACGGCATCGGATCCTTCACCGACCGCTACTCCCCGGTGTCCGGCATCAGCAACGGCACCATCACCATGGATCAGCCGGCCTGGGACGACAACACCTTCGGCTACGACACCCTGACCAAGCCCTTCCGGGCGGCACCGCTCTACATCGAGAACGCCTACGAGTTCCTCGACGCGGCCGGCGAGTGGTACCTCGACACAAGCTCCGGCACCCTCTACTACAAGCCGCTGCCGGGGCAGAGCATGAGCACCGCGGACGTCGAGGTGCCGAAGGTCGACTCGCTCATCGATGTCGGGGGAAGCTACGCCTCTCCCGCCACCCACATCACGTTCTCAGGGCTCCAGTTCTCTGGCACCAGCTGGCTGGATCCCAGCACCCACGGCTACGCCAGCCAGCAGACCGGCGCGTACCTCACCGGTACCTGGAACCGTCCCTCCGACGCGCTGACCTCCTGCCAGAGCGGCTGCCCGCTCTTCGAGGCGACCCGCCCCCACTGGGACCAGATGCCGGCCGCCGTCCAGGTCTCGGCCGCCGACCACATCACCTTCACCGGCGACCGGTTCACCCAGCTCGGGCAGGTGGCACTCGGCATCGGCCAGGACGCCAACGCCCACGCCACCGGGGTCGGCCTCGGTGCCGACACCGTCACCGCCACCGGCAATGTCTTCACCCAGGACGCGGGCGGAGGCATAGCCGTCGGCGGGCTCCAGGCGGACGCGCATCACCCCAGTGACAGCCGGATGACCAACAAGAACATCACCCTGAGCAACAACCTCATCCACGACGTGGCGATCGACTACCGGGACATGTCGGCCATCCTGGCCACCTACGTCAACGGCGCGACCATCTCGCACAACGAGGTCTACAACCTGCCCTACTCGGCACTGACCATCGGTTACGGCTGGGGCGTCAACGACCCGGGTGGCAGCCAGGACTACGTGAACCGCGGCCTGTACAACTACCAGCCCATTTACCAGACCGCCACCACCGCCGCGAACAACCACATCACCGACAACTACATCCACGACATCATGCAGCAGATGAACGACGGCGGCTGTCTGTACACCCTGTCGGATTCGCCCGGCAGCACCTTCGAACGCAACTACTGCCACACCGACAACGGCTACTTCGGCTTCTACCACGACGAGGGATCCCGGCACTTCACGGACACCAACAACGTCTTCCGCAACGTGGGCGAGTGGGCCCACGAGAACGCCAACTCCACCAACAACACCGGCGCCCTGACCGTCCAGGGCAACTGGACGAGCAACTCCTCGACCGACATATCCGACGGTAGCCGCGGCAATGTCGTGAGCGGCACGGTGGTCGTCTCCGACGGCAACTGGCCCTCCGGCGCCCGCACGGTCATGGACAACGCGGGCATCCAGCCCCAGTACCGGCCCCTGACCACGGACCCCGTCACGGCCCCCTACAGCAGCTATTCCTCCACTCCCGCCCTGACCGGCCAGAGCGGCGGCACTTTCACCGTCACCGATGCGGGAGCCGACATCTGGGGTGCCGGCGGACAGCACGACGACGCCTACGGCACCGCCTATCTGGCGAACTCCGCTGTGGCCGGCACCTCGGTGACCGCGCGGGTCGACAGCATCGACAACACCAACGGCTGGGCCAAGGCGGGCGTCGTCCTGCGCAACAGCCTCACCGGCAACGGCTCTTCCCCGGGATACGCGGTGGTCGCGGCGACCCCGAGCCAAGGCGTGTGCTTCCAGTGGGACTCCACCGCGGACGGCTACCTGGACCAGCTGTCGTGTACGTCCTCGTCGGTCAACGCGCCCGTGTGGGTGCGGCTCACCCGCACGGCCACCCAGGTGTCCGCCTTCTACTCCACCGATGGAGCCGGCTTCACCCAGATCGGCTCGGCGGTCACCCTGCCGTCCATGGCCGCCACTCAGGACGCCGGTGTCATCCACAGCGCCCACAGCACCACCGTCGGTAGCGCGGCCTTCAGCAACCTGCGGATCGTCACGTCCCCCTTCAAGGCCTACGGCTCCATCCCGGCCGCGGTGGGCCAGAGCCAGGGAGTGACCTCCCTGACCAACGCGGGCATCGACACATGGGAAACGAGCTCGCAGCACGACGACGAGTACTCCGCGGCCTACCAGTCCGGCGTGGCGAGAACGTCGTCGACCGTCACCGTCCATGTCGACAGCCAGGACAACACCAATGCCTGGGGCAAGGCCGGCCTGATGCTGCGCAACGACATCACCCGCACCGGCTCCTCGACCGGATACCTCGTCCTCGCCGCTACACCGGGCAATGGCGTCACGCTGTCGTCGGACTCCGACAGTGACGGCTACCTCGACTCCTTCACCACCAAGACCGGCAGCGGAGCCATCGCCCCGGTCTGGCTCCGCCTGGTCAGGAGCGGCAACTCGGTCACCGGCTCCTACTCGGCCAACGGGACCACCTGGACCACGGTGGGCACGGCGACGCTGACCGGTGCCAACAGCACCGAGGACGCCGGGGTGTTCTTCACGGCTCACGGCGGAGCACCCGGCACCGCGAAGTTCAGCCAGTTCTCAGTGAGCTGACGGAGCAGTTCGGGTCACCGTCTCCGGGTGGTGGTGCGGTTTCCGCACCACCACCCGGTCGGTGAGAAGCTCGGTGCCCGTCCGTACCGCGCCAGTTCTACTGCCTGAGGTCGATCGTGCGGACCGGTTGCCCTGTCGTACGGGCGATGGTTTCGAAGTCGCGGTCGTAGTGGAGGAGGGTGAGTCCCGCTTCTTCCGCGGCTGCGGCCACCAGGAGGTCGATGGGGCCCGCGCTGCGGTGCTCTCCCTTGGCGGTCAGTTGTTCCTGGACGATGCGGGAGCGGCGGTAGACGCCGTCGGGCATGGGGCACCAGGTGTAGTGGGCGTCGAGGGCCGCCTTCAAGCGGGTGCGGTCCGTGGCGGAACGTGCCGAGTAGAGGACTTCCAGTTCGGTGAGATCGCAGATCGCGACGAGGCCGGCGGCGATCCTGTCGTCCCATTCGGCGGTGTTCTGGCGGAGCAGGATGCGGGCGAGGGCGGAGGTGTCGACGAGGTAGTCGGCGACGGTCACGCGTCCGCTCCGGCGCTGCGATCACCGCGTGCCGCGTCGGCGCTCGTGGGCCGGTATGTCCGCTTGTCCAGCAACATGTCGATGTCCAGGGCGCCCTCGGCCGCCAGGTCGCGGGCTTCTTCGAGAGAACGCAGGCGCCGATAGCGGGCGGTGACCTCCCGCAGGGCAGTGTTGATCGTGTCGCGCTTGGTGGTGGTGCCGAGTTCCTTGGCTGCTTCCTCCAGCGCCTCGTCGTCGAGATCGATGACCGTCCGACTCATGATGTCCTCCTCTCCCTGTGTATATCAATTGGAGTGTATCAAGATACAAGATCCTTTGTATCTTGATGGTGGTGCCGGGGCGTTGGTGCGGTGTCGTGCTCGTCGGTGTGCTGTGAAGAGGGGGCCTGACGGGGCCCGTTGCGCGTACGCTCGCGCCCAAGGAGGGCGCCATGGGCGGGCACGCGAAACCGATCAGGATGTGGTGGCTGGTCACGTTGACGGCCGTGACCATGGCGGTCATAGCGGTCGTACTGGTGATCCAGGCCGACTCCGGCGAGGCGACCTCGCCCAGGCCGACCGATCCTCCCTCGGCCACCTCGTCCGTCCTCGGATAGCCAGGTCTCAGCCCGTTTCCTCGCGCAGCCCGTCGCGCAGGCGGCGCAGGTCGTCGGCGTGCCGGCCCAGGCCGTTGAGGCGCAGCCGGGCGGCCTCGGTGCGGGGGCCGGGGCGGAGCGTGAAGGCCAGGTCGAGGGATTCGCGCAGCATCCAGAGGTCGTAGGCGAGGAGCCGTGCCGCGTGGGCCTGGGCCCGCTGCAGGTCCGGGTCGGTGAGTTCGAGGTCCTGCAGGCGGGTGCGCAGGCGGTGCAGGGTGCTGCTCTGGCGGCTGCACATGCGTGCCGTCCGGCGGGAGACGGGACCCGGTTCGCCGCAGGCGGCCACCGCCGCGTCGGCCGGCGTCTGGGCGGCCACCGCCTCGTCCAGGACGGCGACCAGGGCGAGCAGCTGGGCACGGTGTGAAGGGCGGGCGGGGGCCGGGCGCTGGTGGCGGGCGAGCGTTCGTGCGGCGCGCCGCCACCGGACGGCGCCCGGGGGTGTGCGTAGGCGCATGGCTCCAGTGTGCGCCTGGCGCGCCGGGAGCCGACCGGTCCGGTCAGTACGGGGCGGCCGTCTTGCGTTCCGGTTCGGTCAGGGGCGGGCCTTGCAGGTGTGGCTTCCTCGGGCCGAAGAGCATGGGGATCAGCATGTCGGGCGAGAAGAGCCGGGTGGCGGGCTTCTCCAGGCTCATGACGTCCAGGAGGGCGCCGAGGGCGCGGGGGTTGCGGGCCCCGGTGGCGACCGCGCGGTCGACGAAGCGGGCGAGGACGCGCTCCAGGGCGGTCGGGGGAGTGTCCGTGGCGCCGGGGTAGAACGCGTCCTGCCCCACCGCCAGGTCCCAGGCGGCGCCGACCGGGCGGGCCGCGGCGCGCTGGACGCGGCGGGCGGTGCCGGGGGCGGTGAGGGCGGTGGAGCGCAGGACGGTGCGCAGGCCGAGGGCGCATTGGGCGGCGACGGTGAGCCCGTGGCCGTAGACCGGGTTGTATCCGGCGATCGCGTCGCCGAGGACCGTGAAGCCGTCCGGCCAGGGCCGCAGCTTCTCGTAGTAGCGGCGGCGGTTGGCGGTGCTGCGGGTGGTGGCGACGTCGCCGAGCGGCTCCGCGTCCTGGATCAGTTCTCCGATGACCGGGTCGCCCAGGGCGAGCGCGAAGTCCGTGAAGGTGTCGGGGTCGGGGCCCGGTTCGCCGCCGCGGGTGCCGGAGAGCGTGACGATCCAGCGGTCGCCCTCGATGGGCACGATGATGCCGCCACGGCCCGGCGCCTTCGCGGCGTTGGCCTGGACGTTGACCAGGGGGAAGGCGCTGTCCGCGGCCGTGCCCGGGGCCCGGTAGAGGCGGGTGGCGTAGGCGACGCCGGCGTTCACCTCGCGCTCGGTGACCTGCGGCAGGCCGAGCGCGGTCAGCCAGCGGGGGGCGTGCGAGCCGCGTCCGGAGGCGTCGACCACCAGGTCGGCGGGCAGGGCGAGTTCCTCGTCGCCGGTGCGGACCCGGACGCCGGTGACGCGGTCCCGGTCGCCCAGCAGGGACAGCGCCGTGGTGTTCTGGCGGAGGGTGACGCGAGGGTCGGCGAGGACGCGGGTGCGTATCACCGCGTCGAGCAGGTCGCGGGAGCACACCAGGTTGCGGTGGTGGGTGGAGGTGAAACGGCGGAACCAGATCTCGTTGGGGGCCCGGGAGACCATGTCGCCCATGATGTGCACCAGGCGGGCGCCGTTCGCGACGATCTCCGCGGTGAGGCCGGGGAGCAGCTCGTCGAAGGCATTCACCCCGCCGCTCCACACGAGGTGTGCGTGGCGGGCCTGGGGGACGCCGCGGCGCGGCTCGGGCCCCTCGGGGAGCGTGTCGCGCTCGACGATCGTGACGTCGGCGAACTCGGCCAGCGCGGCGGCGGCGAACAGTCCGCCGGCGCTGCCGCCGACGACGACGGCGTGGGCCCGGTGGGCGGTGGGTCTGTCAGGCATGGGTGCTCGTGCTTTCTGTACTGGGTCCTGCGCCGGCTGCGCGGTCTGTCAGGTGCGGGTGCGTTGGGGCTGGTCGCTCCCCACGGCGGAGCCGCCGATCGATACCGCCCCGCGCCCCTTCGGGGCGCTGCCCGGCCCCGCCGGTGTGCGGGCGGCGCAGTGCCCGGGAGACGGACTCGATGTCGGCGGTGATGCGGGCGGCGGTCCGGGCGGAGCCGGGGTCGGGCGTGGCCGGGGCCCCCGTGCCGCGGGCGGCCAGGGCGGCGCGTACCGCCACCGCGCCGGCCGCTCCGCGTGCCCTTGCTTCGTCGCCGGCGGCCCGCGCGGCCTCGTAGGCCTGCTGGTAGAGGCTCTCGTCCAAGTACGGGTTGAGCAGGCGCAGTCCGTCGTGGATGTGCTGCCGGCGCTGCATCAGGCGCAGGTCCAGCGGTGCCCAGAAGCCGAGCCGGGCCGGTGCGGCCGACGCACCGAGGACGCGCACCGCCCGCCACAGCGGCCGTAGCCGCCGGTACTCGCGCCGGTCGCGGATCCACCGGTGCAGGAACGGTCCGAGCTGCGGCACCAGGAAGCCGAGCGCCACCAGGGCCGCCTCCATGAGTGCGAAGGGCGGGGCGGCCTTGGTGCTGAGGGCGTCCCAGTCGTGGCCCGACCAGCGGGCGCCGATCGCCGTCAGTTTCGCCGCGTCGAAGAGGAGGCCGGAGGCGAAGCCGAGTTGCAGGAGCACGACGCCCGCCTTCAGCCAGCGGTTCTCGAGCTCCGGGAACCACTTCCACAGCATCGAGGCGGCGACCAGGGACGACACCATGTGCGCGGTCAGGTAGAGCAGGATGTGCTCGCGCATCCACGGGGTCGAGGCGTAGTAGGTGTCCAGGTCGTAGATCCGCGGCTCGGGCGCGTGCGCCAGCAGGAACGTCACCCAGAGCGCGACGACCACACCGGCGTAGGCCCAGTAGATGCGGCGCATCCTGCGGCGGCGACGCTCGGACGGTTCCTCCCGCCAGCGGATGATCATCGTCAGGCCGGTGGCGCAGAACGCGGTGAGGAACGAATAGGCCCAGGGCGAGGCGATGTTGGGCACGCCCGTCAGCTCGTTGAGTCGCTCGATGTTGACCGGTGTGATGACGACCAGGACGGCGGTGGCCGAGGCCAGCAGCACCGCGGTCGCCCGTACGTCCGGGTCGCGCCAGGCGCGGACGAGCGTCGGCAGCTTGACGAGGAGCGCCGTCGCCAGCAGTGCGGTGGGCACGGCGTAGGGGATGTGGAAGTGAGGGTCCATCAGGTCCGTCATCAGAGGATGCGTCCGCCGCGGTGGCCCAGCGACAGGTTGATGCGGCCCTCCACGGTGGCCGGTGTCACCGGGCCCTGTGCGTACCGGCCCTTCATCCAGGTGCGGACCTCGCGGGCGAAGAGCAGGCCGAAGGTCTCCGCGTCCACCTCGTGGTTGTCGGCGGAGGCGGACCGGGCCGTCACCGTGCGGCAGACCTCGCGGGGGACCTCCTCGGAGGCGAGGACCTGCTGCGCGGCCCGCGCCAGTGCCCCGGGCGGGCCGCCGAGCGAGCGGGCGGCCGTCGGGCCGATGGCGTGGTCGCCGCAGGTGCCCTGCTCCTCGTGCCACAACTCGTGGCCGAAGATGACCAGTTGGGCCTCGGGGACGGTGCACTCCTCCACCACGATGAGGGAACGGTCCCCGTAGTCCACACGCATGCCCGACACCGGGATGTCCGGCGGGAACGCCCGGAACAGCAGCTGGATGGGCCGTCCGACCCGGACGCTCATGGCCCGGCAGAACTCCTCCATCACGGCCCGCGGTTCGGCCGGCCGCGCGATCGACTTCGCCGCCTCCCGGCCCAGCTCGGAGAGGAGCGACTTCATCGCCCTGGTGCTCATCGGGCGCTGCCCCCCTCGCCTGACTCCTGCGGGACGGCCGACCTGATGACGCCCTCCAGGAGACGGTCCAGCTGCTCGGCTGTCATCGCGCCGTGGCGCCGCAGATCGGCGGCCTTCAGTCCGTAACGGTCCATCAGGGCCAGTATGGGGTCCCGCTGTTCCGCCGGTTGCTCGAACTCCCTCAGTACGGTGACCAGTACGCGGTCGAGGGCATCGGCGGCGGGCGCGGTGAAGAACGCCTCGCCTCCCTCGACGCCGAAGAACTCCACCAGGCCGTGCAGGAACTCGACGCTGGGCACCTTCCTGCCGGCGCACACCTGGCGCGCCCAGTAGTCGGAGACGCCCAGGCGTTCGCGGATGTCGGCGGCGAGGTCCGACATACGGCAGCCGGTACGCGCCAGATGGGCCTCCGCGAGGGTCCTGATGCGGGCGCAGACACGGTCGTTGACCTTGTCGGGCGGAGCGGTGCCGCCCTTGAGCAGCGTGCGCACGGTGCGCTCGGGCAGGGCCGTCCTGGCCGCCAGCTCCCGCGGGTCGAACAGGGCCGAACGGGGCAGGCCCTGCTCTTCGGCGAGTGCGTCGAGACGGCGGAGCGTCTCGGGAAGGTGTGTGGCTGACTCCACCATGCCCGCAGCCTAGGGGCGCACCCGCGTCTCTCAACGATCGTTTATCGGCCAAAAAACGATCGTTGAACGGTCAGCTGTTAGTCGTTGAACGGTCCAGGTGTTACGCAGAGCGAGACAGCTCGTCGAGCACCAGGAGGCCACCGCCCTCGGCGCCGCCTTCCCCGAAACCCTTCCCGCGCCGGAGGCCCTCGGCTGGGTGCCGACCAGCTCGCACATAGCGGGCCAATGGGTTTCTAAGGGTCGTCCTCCTCCCCGCGGAGCAGCGAGTTCTGCCCCGAGTCGTGCTGCGGAGGCATGGCAGGTGCCTCCGTGGGCACGATGTGGCGAAAGGGCGCGCGGACCAGGCTGGTTCACGTCAGCCAGCCGGTCCGAGGAGGGCGTCATGAACCGTCAGACCCGCGTCCGTATCAGCCGCAGGCCCGCAGCTCCCCGCGACACCACCATCGACCGCAGGACACCGTCGGGGCGGATCCTGCCGTACTGATGCCGCACGCGGACCGCCCCGCGGGTTCCGGGGGGAATGACAGCCGTCCTTCGGGGTACGCGGGCTGATAGCAAGGGAGCCGGTGGGGCAGGAGAGGCGGTGGTGAGCATGCGCGTCGACGGAAGTGGTCGGCAGTGACACCCGCCGACCTCGCCCCCTTCGTACACCCGGCGCTCCTGTACGGCGACGAGCGCGAGTACGTCGCGGGCACCGTCCCCTTCGTCCGGGATGCCCTCGCGGCCGGTGAACGCGTCGCCGTGGCCGTGCCCGCGGAGCGCCTCCGGCTGATCCGGGACGCCCTGGGCGACGACGCCTCCGCCGTGCGGTTCCTGGACATGCGGGAAGCCGGGCGCAACCCCGGCCGGATCATCCCCGCGGTGCTGCGTGCCTTCGCCGACGCCCAGCCGTCCGGCACCCGTGTGAGCATCATCGGCGAACCGATCTGGTCCGGCCGTACAACCGCCGAATACCCCGCCTGCGTCCAGCACGAGGCGCTGATCAACGCGGCCTTCCGGGGCCGGAGCGCCACCATCCTGTGCCCGTACGACATCCGGCGCCTCGACCCGCAGGTCGTCGCGGACGCCTTCGCCACCCACCCCACCCTCCTCCGGGCCGGCTCCGGACGGTACGAGGACAGCGGGGCCTTCGCCCCCGCGGACGTCGTGGCCCGCTACAACGAACCGCTGCCGCCCGCCCCGGCCGCCCTGTCCTTCCGCTTCGACACGGACTCCCTCTCCGAGGCCCGGCACCTCGCCGTCGACGAGGCCGTACGCCTCGGCCTGCCGTCCGACCGGGTCCAGGACCTGGCGCTGGTCACCGCCGAACTGGCCACCAACAGCGTGGTGCACGGCGGCGGCTCGGGTGAGCTCGGCGTGTGGGCCGAGGACGGGTACGTGGTGTGCGAGGTGCACGACAAGGGCCACATGACCGACCCGCTGGCCGGCCGCCGGCCGGTTCCGCGCGACCAGAGCGGCGGCCGTGGGCTCCTCATGGTCAACCTCGTCGCGGACCTGGTGCGTATGCACACCGGTCCGGACGGCACCACCGTGCGCTGCTGGTTCGCCCGTTGACGGGCGCCGCGCCGGCCCGGCCGACGCCCGGCGGGAGGGCCTCCGCCCCTGTCCCGCTCGACGAGGACGCCTTCCTCGTGGTCGTCGGCGCGCGGACGGCGCTCAGATGACGGTCGGGCCGAGCACCAGCGGCTCGATCCTGCCCTCCAGCATGTAGCCCAGGCCCTGTACGGCGCACACGTCGGGCCGTTCGGCGATGTGCACCGGCATACCGGTGGCCTGCCGCACCATCTCGTCCAGCCCCGGCAGCAGCGCGCTGCCGCCCACCAGCATGATCCCGCGGTCGGCGAGGTCGGCCACCAGATCGGGCGGGCACTCCCGCAGCACCCGGCCGATGACGTCGACCACGGCGGTCAGCGGCGTCTCGATCGCCTCGCGCACGGCGGCGGTGTCGACCTGCACCGAGCGGACGAGGCCGGTGACCACGTCCCGCCCCCGGATCACGGTGGACTTCGGACCCTGGGCGGTGAGCCCTATGTCGGAGAGGGCGAGGTGCAGGGGGCGTACGGACTGGCTGGGCAGCATCAACTCGTGCTGGTGGCGCAGGTGTTGGACGATCGCGTGGTCGACGGCATCGCCGCCGACGGGAATCCGTTCGGAGCTCACCGTCGAGCCCAGCGAGAGCACGGCCACCTGGGTGGTCGCGGTCCCGCAGGCCATGATCATGGTGGCCTCGGGCTGCTGCACGGGCAGCCCGCACCCCACGGCGGCGGCGATCAGCGTGTCGACGAGCTCCACCCGCCGCGCGCCGAGCCCGACGAGCGTCTCGACGGCCGCCCGCCGGGCCAGCGGGTCGGCCTCGTGCGGGGTGCAGGCCGCGGCGCGCAGGAAGGGCTTGCGGCGCAGGGCCCGGCGGAGTCTGTCGCCGAGCAGGCCCCGGAGCATGCGCTGCGCCATCTCGATGTCGACGACGGTGCCGCCGGACACCGGGCGCACCACGCGGATGTGGCCCGGAGTGCGGCCCCTCATCCGCTCGGCGAAGTCACCCACGGCGATGAGGGCACCGCTGCGGGTGTTCACGGCGGCGACGGACGGCTGGTCGACGACGAGGCCGACGCCCCTGACGTAGACACGGGTCCGGGCCGCCCCCAGGTCGACGGCGAAATGGCAGCGCCGCAACTGCTCCAGACTTGCGGTCATGCAGGGTCCTCCAGAAAAACGCAGACCGTGGGGGCCGCCGGGCAGCGGGTCCCAATGGCATCGTGCGGTGCCGGAGGCGGGTGGCGCCTTTTGTGGGGGGCCGGTCGGGGTGCAGCTGAATGGGCGTTTTGCGGTTTACGTTCGCCGCCGTGGGCTCCCTGGGCCTCGCCCCGCATCCCTCAGCCGGACGGTGATGCGGCGCGCCTCCTCGGTGAGGTGGGTGAGGAGGCGGTCGAAAACGTCCGTCGCCTCGGCACGGACGAACGCCACCGGGTCGTCCACATGCATCCGGCCCACCCGTACGTCCCTTGCGCCCGCGATCGCCGAGACCATGCCGACGACCCTGCCGTCCCCGAGGGGCACCGCAGCCCCGCTGAACCCGGCCGGGGCAGCGGCGCTTCGTGCTCCAGCTCCAGTGCGGCCAGGGCGCCGGGGTCGGACGCGGTGCCCGCCCTGCCGCCGTGCACCGCCACCGTGGCGGAGAGCGCACCGAGCTCCTTGCGCTGCGGGAGCGACACCGTCACGGCCGCCGCGCCGCTCTGCCCGACGACATGGGCGCAGGTCAGCACCCGGCAGCTGTGCTCATGACCGGCCGGTGTCCGCGGGAGTCGGCTGCGGCGGCTGCGGAGCGGGCCCGGACGGCTGTGGTGACCAGCTGAGCTTCACCACCAGATGCCCCTCCGCGGCGCCCTTCGCGATGACCGCGCCCGTCTCCGTGCTGAGCTTCACGCCGAACTCGAGCTCCACGGTGTCGGGCCTGAGCGAGCCGTCCCGGAACACCCTGAGCGCCGACTCGGCCGCCGCCCGCACCCCGTCCAGGGCCGCCTCGAACGTCCGCGCGGCCAGGACGGGACTGCCGCCGCGGGAGACGAGCCGGGCGCCGGTCTCGCTCTCCACGCCCTCCACGACGACCCGGGCACCGTCCTCGGTCCTGAACTCCATCAACCCGTCCATGGCTGCCGCTCGCTCCCCCGTGTGCTGTGTGACCTCGCCGAACTTCATTGTTGCGGACGGTGCTTGGCGATGTCCCGGGTTCTGCTGGGACGGGCTGCCGGTCAGGGCCCGACGATGCCCCGGATCACCCCCAGCCGCACCAGGTCCTGCGGCCGGATGCGCAGCTGGTCGGCCGTGGCCTCGACCTCCTCGGCCGGCCGCTTGAGGATCGCGGCCGCCAGCTCCGGTGCGATCACCGAGAAGTAACTGTCGGCCGTGGCCCAGGTGTTGCCCGCCGCGGCCAGAGCCAGCGCGCCCCCGGAGCCGCCCTCGCCGATCACCAGTGTGGTGACCGGGACACGGGCGGCCGCCACCGCGCCGAACAGCTCCGCGATCGCGGCGCCCGCGCCCTGCCGTTCCGCCTCCGCGTCGTTGGCCGCGCCCGGGGTGTCCACCAGGGTCAGCACCGGGATGCCGAGGCGGTCCGCGAGCCGGACCAGGCGGGTGGCTGTGCGGTAGCCCGCCGGGCGGGTGGGGGTGCCGGTCTGGGCGGCGTAGGCGACGGTGCGGCCCTCGTGTTCGCCGAAGCCGCAGAGGATGCCCTCGGTGTCCGTGCCGCCGGAGCGGTCGCCGTGGATCGCTGCGCGGTGCGCGAAGTAGGCGTCCAAGTAGGCGTGGGCGCGGGGGCGTTGGGGGGAGCGGGCTTGTTGGACTGCGTCCCAGCCGGTGCTGGGGAGCTTCTGAGTACCGAGGGCGGAGGGGAGCGGCGCTGCTCGGGGTGCCACGTTGGATCGTATGGCGTCCGCGGCGCCGTTGTGGCTGGTCGCTCCCGGCGGCGGAGCCGCTGATCGATACAGCCCCGCGCCCCTTTGGGGCGCGGACAGCAGGCGGAGCCACAGACCCAGCGTCTCCCGCAGCTCACCCGGAGGCACCACCGCATCCACCGCCCCCGCCGCCACCTGCGCCTCCGCCGTGTACGCCGACGGGTCCGCGTCCGGGGGCCGGACGCGGGAGCCCGCGAAGCCCACCTGTGCTCCCGGCAGGGCGAGGATCACGTCTGCGCCCGCGCCGAGGGTGGCCCAGCCGCCGCCGGTCGTGGGGTCCCTGAGGACGGCGATCTGGGGGAGGCCGGCCTCGCGGGTGAGCGCCGACTGGCGGGCCACCCGCTGGAGTTGGGTGAGGGCGAGCATGCCCTCCTGCATACGGCTGCCGCCCGTGGCGACCAGCGCAACGACCGGGAGGCGGTGCGCACGGGCATGGCCGTGGGCGGCCTCCAGGCGGTCGCCGGTCCGTTCGCCGAGCGAGCCGCCGAGGAAGCCGAACTCGAAGGCGATCAGTACGGCCTCCGTGCCCGCGACGCTCGCGGTGCCGCACACGACCGACTCCGTCTCGCCGGTGCGCTCGACCGCACGGGCGCGCGAGGTGTCGTAACCCTGCCAGGCGAGGGGGCCGTCCGGCCTGGAGTCCCGTGCCGGGTACGGGAGTTCGGTGAAGGTCGAGGCGTCGGTGACCAGTGCGAGGATCTCGCGGGCGGAGAGGCGGGGCTCAGGCACGGTGCAGTGCCCGCTTCATGATCTTCCCCATGTCGTTGCGGGGGAGGCTCTCCAGGTAGTGGACCACGCGCGGACGCTTGTGCGGGGCGAGGCGGCCCGCCACATGGTCCGCCAACTCCTCCGCGTCGGGCGGCGATTGGGGGTCCACCGGCACCACCCATGCCACGATCCGCTCGCCCAGATCCGCATCCGGCTCCCCGGTGACCGCGGCCTCCCGCACCCCCGCGTGTTCAAGGAGGGCGTTCTCGATCTCACCGGCCCCGATCTTGTAACCCCCGCTCTTGATCAGGTCGGTGGCCTTGCGGCCGACGATGCGGACGTACCCGTCGGGCTCAAGGACCGCCATGTCGCCCGTGCGGAAGAACCCGTCGGCGGTGAACGCGGCGGCCGTGGCGTCGGGCCGGTTCAGGTACTCGGTGAACAGGTTCGGGCCGCGCACCTGGATCTCGCCGACGGTCTCGCCGTCGTACGAGGTGATCGCCGTCCCGTCCTCCTCCACGAGCCGCAGCTCGACACCCGGCAGCGGCACGCCCACCGTGCCCGCGCGCGGCTCGCCGTCCGCCCGCACACTGGTGTTCATGAGCGTCTCCGTCATGCCGTAGCGCTCGACGACCCGCCGTCCGGTGGCGGCCGCGATGCGCTCGTGGTCGTGGACCGGGAGGGCGGCGGAACCGGAGACCAGCAGCCGCGCCCGCCCGAGGGCCTTCGCCAGCTCCGGCTCCTCGGACAGGGCCCCGGCGATCCGGTGGTACATCGTCGGCACCCCGAACAGCATGGTCGCGCCCTCGTTCAGCTCGCGCGCCACGCCCTCCGTGCTGAACCGCCCCAGGTGACGGACGGATCCGCCGCGCCTCAGCGGGCCCAGGATGCCCAGCACCAGCCCGTGCACATGGAACAGCGGCAGCCCGTGCACGAGTACGTCGTCACCGGTCCACTGCCAGGCGTCGGCGAGTGCGTCCAGCGTGGTGGCGATCGCCCGGCGGGGCAGGACGGCGCCCTTGGGCGGGCCGGTGGTGCCGGAGGTGTAGACGATCAGGGCGGGGTCCTCGTCGTCGATCAGGAGGGCGAGGGCGGTGCTTCCGGTGCCGGTCACGTCGACATCGAGGCGCTCCAAGTCCCGTACAGGTGAAGGCAGTTCATCGCCGGGAGCCGCCAGTACCACCGATGGCGCACTGTCCGACAGGATGTGTCCGAGCTCCTTCCCGCCCGACTTCGGATTGAGCGGAACGGCGGCCGCCCCGGCCCGCAGCACCGCCACCACGGCCACCGCGGTCTCCAACGTGGGCGTGGCCCAGACCGCGACCCGTCCGCCCGGCGGGAGCCGGGCCGCGAGGGCGCCGGTCGCGGTGGCGAGCTCGGCGTACGTCAGGGACCGGTCGCCGAAGCGCAGAGCCACCCGCTCGCTCGGGCTCACCAGGGCGGGAAAGAGAGAGGACACGCGATGCACTCCATCCGTCAGGGCAGGAACGACACCCTCGTTCCTACACCAGCCGCCCCGCCGCCGACGATCGGGAGGCCTCCCGCACCGAGGGGGAAGGTCAATCCGGTTGCTTCGGTTGCGGGGACCACGGTTAGCCTGCGGAACGACGCACCGCCGTATGACGTACGAACTGGAGTCCGCCGTGTCCCGAGTCGCACTCGCCACCTACGACCCCGGCGCGCAGCCGAGCAAGGACCGCGGCCTGCCCGTGCTGGTGCAGGCGCTGCGGGATGCCGGAGCCGAGGCCGTCGCCGTCCCGTGGGACGACCCCGGCACCGACTGGAGCGGCTTCGACCTCGTCGTCATCCGGTCGACCTGGGACTACAGCTGGCGGGCGGACGAATTCGTGGCGTGGGCCGAGAAGTGCGCCCAGGTCACCCGGCTGGCCAACCCGGCCGAGGTGGTGCGCTGGAACACCGACAAGCGCTACCTCGGGGACCTCGCGGAGGCGGGAGTCCCCGTCGTTCCCACCCGCTACCTCGCACCGGGCGACGCCCCTGAGCTCCCCGACGACCACGAGTACGTCATCAAGCCCACCTCGGGCGCGGGCGCCCGGTACGCCGCCCGCTACACGCCGCACGACCACGACACGGCCGTACGGCACCTCGCGCGCATGCACGAGGAGGGGCTGACCGCGATGGTCCAGCCGTATCTGTCGGGCATCGACATCAGCGGCGAGCGGGCCCTGCAGTTCTTCGGCGGCCGCTTCCTGCACGCCAGCCGCAAGGGCGCCGTACTGACCCCGGGCACGGCTTACGACGACGACAAGGTGGCCCACCCGGACCTGGTCCCGTGGACCCCCACCCCGGCCGAACTCGCCGTGGCCGAGCGGGCGTTGGCCGCCGTACCGGATGCGCCGGAGCTGCTGTACGCGCGCGTGGACCTGGTCGACGGGGCGGACGGGGAGCCGCGGGTGATGGAGCTGGAGCTGGTCGAGCCGAATCTGTTCCTCGATCTGCATCCCGGGTCGGTGGCGCCGGTCAGGGACGCGATTCTGGCGACGGCGACCGGTCGCTGACCGCCACCCGCTGCAACAAGCCCCAGGTGAACTCGGCGGCCACCTCCCGCCGCACTCCCTGCGCATCGGGCGCCGTGAACGCCAGGCCCCACCGCGTGGGTGCCGTGCCCTCCAGGGGCCGGGCGGGGGCGAAGGCGCGGGCGGCCTCCTCGACCGTGCAGGACCAGGGGGTGAGGTCGTCGAGGGTCTTCAGAACCGGTCCTTCGGCTCCCGGGGCGCGGACCAGCCATTCGTTCCAGACGGCGCCGTTCGGGGCGAGGAGGACCTCGAAGCGCAGGTCGGGCCAGAGGGGAACGGGCCAGAGCAGGGCCTCGCAGTCCAGGTCGCCGACCTTCCGGGTGATCGTCGACTCGGGGGCGCCGAGAATCGAGCGGTAGCGCGAGACGGCGGCGCGGGAACGCGGGGAGTGCAGCATCGCCTGCCAGCGCTTGTTGGCCTCCCTCATGTCGGCGATGGAGACGCCCAGCTCGCGGCGGGCGTCCTCCACCAGGTCCGGGTTGTGGTCGGCCATGCGGCGCAGCAGGACCAGCTGGAAGTCGAGGGGGGTGAACGGGCTAGCGGGGCGCTTTCCGGAGGGCATGGGCACCATGGTTGCTCACGCCACTGACACCGGGCCGGCGGCCGTCCGGGAGGAAGAGGACCGAGTTGACGTAACGCGGGTGCCTGCGGAAGGGCAGGACGCGGCCCAGCAGGCCCTGGGCGACGACGTGCGAGGTGCTGGCCTGGTGGGCCTCCAAGGGGAACTTCGCGAGCGGCACCCAGGTCGAGCCGGGCAGCACCCAGCCGTCGTAGCGGAGCAGGGACAGATAGGTGACGACGGGGGCGATCGGCTGGATCCGGGACTCCAGTTCCACGAAGAGGGCCGGGCGGTCCCGGGCCAGCAGACCCGTGGCGCCGCGCAGGACCGCGAGCTCGTTGCCGTCCACGTCGATCTTGATGAAGCCGACGTCCCGCAGGCCGAGTTCGTCGAGGGTGACGCAGGGGACGTGCAGGGCCCGGGCGTGGATGTCACGGCGGACCAGCGAGGACACACCCCGGTCGCCGGCGTCGTCCGGCGGGAGCCACAGCCGCGCGGTGCCGGGGCGGTCCGAGGCGGCGGCCTGGACGACACGGACGTTCGGCGGGGCGCCGGAGGTGAGGAGTCGGGCCAGGTGGGGGACCGGTTCGACGGTCACCACCTGGCGGGCGCGGCCGGCCAGGCGCCGGGTCCAGGGGCCGTACCAGCCGCCGACGTCCACGGCGGTGCCGCAGCCGGGCGGGCACAGGTCGGGCAGCCGGGCCAGCTCGGGCTCGAAGCGCGGGTAGACCGCCCGGGCGGCGGCGGCCACCACACGGACGGGCAGGAGCGGTGCCAGTCGGGCGGCCAGGGTGCGGGGCGGGGTCACGGTCACTGGGCCATCCGCTTGAGCAAGGCCTCGTGCTCGTCGTCCGACACCTGCTCCCCGGACGACGGCAGCAGCTGAGGGATGCCGTCGACGATCGGGTAGCGGCGGTGCAGGCGCGGGTTGTACAGGGCCTCGGGGGCGGTCGGGCCGCCCGGCCTCACGAGGTGCAGCGGGCCCTTGTCGAGCGGGCACGCCAGGATCCGCAGCAGCGGGTCGTCGGGCTTCATGGAGGGGTCAACTCCTTGGTGGCGATGGGGGGTTGGGGAGGCGTGCCAGGTGCCGGCTGATCGTGTTTGGGCATGGCCAGCAGAACGGAGACGGCGAGGACCGTGCCCGCGAGACGCAGGGCGAGCCGCAGCGGGTCGTGCGGGAGCGCCTCGCCGAAGGAGAGGGTGCCGAGGACGGCCGTGTAGAGACAGGTCACCGTCGTGCACACCGGCACGATCAGCGAGGCCCGGCAGCGCTGCAGCGCGGCCTGCGACATCACCAGCCCGAACGCGCCGGTGAAGAGGAGGAGATACGGGTACGGGGACCTGAGCAGGCCCACCACCGCACCGCCCAGTCCGCTGGACGTCAGGTAGCTCGACACGCCCTTGATGGCGAGCGAGCTGACCCCGTACAGCAGGCCGACGGCCACCCCGTACTCCACACCCGTCGTCGGTGCGCGGTGGCGGTGGCGGGTGCGTCGCTCCGCGGCGCCGTACAGCCACACACCCCCCGCCAGCGACGGCACGCACACCAGCAGGATCAGCTGGTACGGGGCGCTGCGGCTGACCGTGTCCGAGCCCTCCTTGAGCGAGAGCACGACCATCAGCAGCGCGGCGAGGATCGCGCCGAGCGCATACCGTTCCCGCCCGGTCGTCTCCTCGCCCAGCAGCCGGGCGGAGAGCAGGACGAGGAGCACCAGACCGGAGACGAAGATGCCCTGGGCGGCGGCGATCGGCAGCGTCCGGTACACGACGAGCTGCGCGCCGAAACCGGAGGCGAGGGCGAGCGAGCCGCCGATCCACAGCGGGCTGCCCAGCACCAGTCTCAGCAGCCGGGCGGGGTTGCGGATCGTCACCTCGGGCAGCGCGGTGAGCGCCCGTTTCTCCAGGACGAAACCGAGGCTGTACAGGGTGTTCGCCAGCAGGGCCGCGGCCACTCCCCACCACATGACGTGCCCCCTCTACGTCTTTGTCCTGCGCGCGTGCAGGAGAAGGATCGAGGCGAGCGCGGGTCTGGAGCAGGCCAGCCGGTCGAAGGGACGCAGGGGACGGGGTACGCCGTGGAAGGGGGCGCCCTTGAGGTCCACGATCTCGAAGCCGGACGCGGCCACGAACTCCCGCAGCGCACGGGCGGTGTACAGCCGCAGGTGTCCGACCACCTCCGTGCCCGGCCGGCCGTGGATCGCCCGCAGGCTGACCTCGGAGAAGACGGGCTGTACGCCCGCCAGCAGCAGGGCGCGGTTGTACCAGGCGGCCAGGTTCGGGGTGGAGAGCATGAGGTGGCCGCCCGGGCGCAGGACGCGGCGGATCTCGTCGAGGGCGGCGTCCGGGTCGACGAGGTGCTCGATCACCTCGCTGAACAGCACGGCGTCGGCGGAGGCGGCCTTGAACGGGAGCCCGCCGTCGGTGAGTTCGCCGCGGATGGCGTACGACAGGTGGGTGCGGGCCCGTTTCAGGGCGTCCTGGGACCAGTCGACGCCGACGATGCGGTGGCCGGTCAGGAGCTGGGCCGCGGTGGCGGCCGCGGTGCCGTCGCCACAGCCGATGTCGAGGATGGTGCGGGGGGTGCCCGTGGCCGCCGGGCCGAGGGCGGCGGCCAGCATACGGGCCTGGCGGAGGCTGCGGGGGGTGCCGGAGGCGACCGGGACGGCGGGGTCCTCGTAGAAGTCGCGCAGGTCGGGGCGGTGCACGGGGGCGGTGGTCGTCTTCACGGGGTCACCTCCGTGGAGTGCAGATAGTGCTCGAACAGATCGCGGAGGTGGGCGCCGTCGCCGTGGCTGAGCAGGGCGCGGGACCAGCGCAGGGCGAGGTGGAGGCGGCCCGCGGTGGAGGCGGTGGTGACGGTGAGGCCGCGGGGCATACGGGCCGGCGCCGAGAACCAGACCGCGTGCGCGCGGCCCGCCTCCTCGCCGAAGTCCAGGGGGTACGGGATGCGGCCGATGTTGCTGAGGAGCGTGGTCGACGTCCAGGGCGCGGCTGCTTTGCGCAGGCCGCGGGTGAGGGCGGCGCGCCAGGCCACGGGGGTGACGGGGGCGGTGAGGAGGGCCGCGCCGTGGCCGAGTTGGGGGCGGGGGAGGGATTTCAGGGCTCGTGTACGGGTTGCCGTGCGGCGCAGCAGGGCGGGCATGGCGGTGGGGTCGTGGGCGGCCAACTCGTCGGCGGAGAAGGGGACTTCGACCAGGCGGGTGCCGTTGCCCATCGGCATGGTGGCGTCTCGGGGGCGGTCGTCCACGGGCATGGTGATGCGGAGGGGGCGGGGGGATGCGCCGTGTTCTCTGTTCCAGTGGGCGATGGTGAGGGCTGTGGTGACCATGAGCTGGTCGTTCACCGTGTAGGGGGAGCCCTTGGGGCGGTGGGGGAGGGGGAGTTCGGTGACGAGCATGCCGTTGCCGGGGGAGGGTTCGGGGGTGCCTTGGGCCACCCTGGCGGGTGGGGTCCAGTTGGACGGGGTGTCGACGGGGGGCTGGGGGGTGGTGTCCGGTGTGCGGGTGGGGGGTGCGGTGGGGTTGTTGTTGCGGCCGCTGTAGATTTCGGCGGCCGTGGCCAGGACTCGGAGGCAGGCGGGGCCGTCCAGGGCCGTGTGGTTGATGGTGAGGAAGAGGACGGTGCCTTTTGCGGTACCGGAGTCGGGGGTGGGCGTGGGGGACGCGAGCCGGCGCCGGCCGGGTGCCGCTCTCTTTGGGGCGGGAGCCGCCGTAGCGGCACGATTGCCCGCAGCTACGCCAACCGAGTCCGACGCCTCGCTGCCCTCTGCCGGGCCCGCACCCTCCACCACCTCCAGCCGTATCGGCGGTGACAAGGTCAGGGGTGGTGCCGTCGTCAGGGCCCGGGTTCGGGCGTCCCGCAGCGCGGACGGGCCCGGCCGCAGGAAGGTCACCACCTCCGTGTCCGGTTCCTCCGTCAGCTCCCATTCGTAGCGGCGGCGGTACCACTGGCCGGGGGCCTCGCGCATCAGGATGCGGGGGTGGCGGCGGAGGGCTTCCGCGAAGGACGTGCGGAGGCGGTCGCGGTCCAGGGGGCCCGGTAGGTGGACCTCGATGTGGACCGTTTCCGGTTCCTCCTCCTGGAGGCAGTGCCGGGCGACCTCGTCGACGACGGGGAAGGGGATGCGGGCCGGGGAGCGGGCCGGCGGGCCCTCGGCGCGGGCGGGGTGTTCGAGTGCGGTCACGTGGGTTCGTCCCTCCCCCTGGGGGCCTCCGGCTGCTCGGGCGGAGTCGGCCGGAACTTCGGTTTGCGGAACTGGATCCGCGCGGTCGGCGGGTCGGGATCGGGCCCACCGGGGCCGCGGGCCGAGACGGTCGGCCCGGCGTCGGGGCGGGGAAGAGGTGCGGGGGCCGCGGTCTCGCCCTCCGGCACCGGTCCGGTCCCGCCGCGGCGGCGCTGCGGCAGAGGGCGGGTCGGGGCCTCCGAGCCCGGCACCGGCGGCAGCACCGCCGTCGAACCAGGCCCCTCGTCGGGCTCCCGTACGCTCACCACCCCCGCGAACAACCCGATCAGCGCGAGCAGTTGGGCCGGGTGGCCGAAGGCGCCCCCGCCCGCTCCCACGGGCTCCCCGGCCCCTGTGGCCGCCGCGATCCCCGCCCCCGCGAGGGCGACGAACGCGACCGGTACCAGCAGCGCGTGCCGCCGGTGCGCCAGCAGTGCCAGCGCGGGCACCAGCAGTGCGAACCATCCGGCGATCAGCACGCCCACCACGGTCAGGGCCACCGTGCCGAGCCACAGCCCGGGGAGCGGCGGTACCGGCTGCGGCGGGTCGGGGTTCGGTGCGCGGCGGCGCCAGACGACCAGCCCGACCAGGACCGCCAGGCCCACCGCACCGCCGATCAGCCCGCCCTTGTAGGCCGTCGCGGGCTCGTACGACAGCTTGACGGCGCCGCCCGCCCCGGCCGGGATCCGCCAGCCCTGCTGCCAGCCGTCGAGGCGGACCGGGGTCAGTTCCTTGCCGCCCAGGGTGGCCTTCCAGCCGTCGTTGTAGTTCTCGTACATCGTCAGATAGGTGGCCGCACCGGAGCCGACCGTCACCTCGCGGCGGTCGCCCAGCCAGTCCCGGATCGTCAACTGGCGGTCCACGGCGGCGGGTTCGGCGACCGTGCCGCGGGTCAGGGTCGCATCCGTCAGGGTGAGTGGTCCGGCGTCCCCTGCCTCCACGCGATGGGAGCCGGCGGTGAGCTCCAAGGTGTCGTCGTCACGGCCCTGCTGGCAGAGCGTCACATCGACCGTCCGCCGCTCCGTCAGGTCCCGTACCGTCCCCTTCGCACTGGTCTGGTACAGCTTGCCGTCCACCGCGACGGCCGGCCCCTGCCCGCACGGCAGCGAGAAGGCGCGGGAGCCGCTGGGCTGCCGGGTGCGGTACTGGTCGAGCGCCGGGATGTACGCCTCGCTCAGGCCCACCGGGAGCTGCAGGTCCTCGTCGGCGACGGGGTTGTGCAGGGTCAGGGGTGCCGTCCGGGTGATCGTGACGTCCAGGCGGTCGGTGGTGATCGGGTCGAAGCGGACCACGCCGTTCTCGTCGACGCCGGCGATGGTCGCGCCGTCGGGGGAGCTGATGTCCACCTGCGTGGGACGGGTCGAAAGGCCGCCCGCGGGCGCCAGCACGATCTCGCCCACCGGCTGTTTGCCGCTCCAGCTCAGATGGATCGTCGGCCGGTCGCCCGCGATCCACGCCGTCGTCAGATCGCCGTCGGTGAGGTTGCGCGCCGACAGGCCCGCGCCGAGGGCCGCCGTGGAGTCGGCGGTGGCGACGATGCGGTTCTGCTGGTCCGGGGCGACCTCGTACAGCAGCTTGTCCAGTGCCTCGCCGTTGACCGGCACCGCGCCCGCCTTCACCTCGTACGTCCCCGCCGTGGCCGTGGTGAACAGCCGGTGCAGGCCGGCCTCGGTGCCGGTCGCGGAGAGGCCGGTGGGGTCGGGGGTGCGGTGCAGGGAGATCAGCGTGGCGGCGGCGTCGGAGTCGTCCGCGTCCGTGGGCAGCCGCAGCAGCCGGGTCACCTGGACGTGCGGGAGAGCGATCTCGGAGAAGCCCGCCCCCGTCAGACCCGAGCGACGCTCCACCGAGTCGACGATCGTCAGCTTCATCCAACTCGTCGCGCCCGCAGGTGCCTTGATGCTCTGCGTCTGGCCGTTCGGCCGCAGGAAGCTGGTCCTGGTCCCCTTCTCGGTCTCCACCCGCACCTTCGTCGCCGCCGACCGCACGCTCTCCTGCGGCAGCGGCGTCACCTTGAACGAGGACGGCATGTCGTACGAGCCGGTGAACCCGATGCGCAGCCACTGCCCGTCCGCCGAGCCGGGGGCGCCCTCCGCCCAGGCCGTGTCCGGGTTGCCGTCGAAGGCGTTCACCGGGTCGTACTGCGGGAGGTGGAAGAGCCAGTTGCCGCTGGAGGACGCCGTCACCGACCGGGCGCCGCGCAGCTGGGCCACCGTCTGGTGGTCGAGCCCCTTGGTCGGCAGGATCTGGTGCGGTTGCCTGCCCGCGTCCTGTACGGCGTCCGGCGCGTTGCGCTCGGAACCGGTGTACGTGTACGAGGTGTTGCCGCTGACCAGCCCGAACCGTGTGTCCGCGCGCCGCAGCCCGTCGCCGACCACCTGGAGCGGCGGGGAGCCGAGCCCGGGGTGGTTGTCGCCGGTCAGCACGGTCGCACGGCCGCGCAGTCCGGAGGCGAGCGGCAGCAGGGCCTCGGGCCCGCCGGAGACGACCGCGGTGTCGGAGACGGGCAGCAGATGGGCCTGCCCCGGCCGTGGGACTCCCTCGCCCGAGGGCTCGTAGATCTCGACCGCCCGCTGCCGCGGATACAGCCCCTCCACCTGCAGCGGCGCATCATGGGCGATCCGGCCGCCGGTCATGACCGGCCCGAACCCGGTCACCCGCACATATCCCGACTGCTCCAGGGTCCGCTTCACCGTCGTGGTCGGCACGGAGCCGATCTGGTCGGGATCGAGGTCGTTGCGTACGACGACGTAGTAGATCCCCGCCCGGCTCAGGTAGTCGGCAAGCCCCGGGACATCGCTCCCGGAGGCGAGTGCGTCCTCCACCGCGTCCATGGCGCGCCGGTTGCCGGGGGTCCCGAAGGGGACGTAATCCCTTTGCGCCCAGCGGGACTTGGCGAGGACGTCGAGGGGCTGGTCGATGGGGGAGCCCCAGGTGTAGATGCCGTGCGAGGTGGCCGGGACGACGAGGGCGCGGGAGTCGGGGGAGTACTTCTGCAGCCAACTCGCCGTGGTCTTCCAGTACTTGGGCAGCTCCTGGAAGGACCCCGGGTTGAGGATCGAGCCGTTGAGATACGGCCACAGCAGACCCGGCAGGATCAGCACCGCGGCGGCCAGCGGGGCGAACCGGCGCCCGCGCACCGGCCGGGCACCCCGCGGCTCGGCCGCGATCCCCACCGCATGCGCGAGCCCGAGCACCAGCGCCAGAGCCGGCCCCGTCTGGAACTTGTAGATGTTCCGGAAGGGGACGAGCCCGCCGTTCAGCCAGTCCTGCACGACTCCGTGGAAGGGGGCGCCGAACGCGCCGCCGTACCCGGCGAGCAGCACCAGAGCCGTGGAGAGAACGGTCAGCACCAGCCACCGCCGCTCCGGCATGTCCCGTCTCGCGAGGCCGGCGAGGCCGAGCCCGGCGGCGAGCGCCGAACACACGACGACGATCACCGACGCGGCGACCGTCCACCCGGCCGGCAGCCAGGCCTGCCCGAAGTGCAGATAGGCGACCCAGTTGCCGGCCCCGCGCAGGGCCTCCGTCGCCGACATGGTGGCCGTCGTGGTCTGCGAGGTCTCCACGTACGGAAGGAAGTTCTCGCCGTAGACCCCGAGCATGACCAGCGGGATCCACCACCAGGCGGTCGCCACGATCACACCCGGCACCCACCAGGCGATCAGCTTGCGCTGCCGTGGCCCGGGCGGGCGGGAGAGCAGGTACAGCCCGACCGGCAGCAGCGAGGCCAGGGTGGAGGCGCCGTTGACGCCACCCATGAAGGGGACCATCAGCGCCGAGCGCAGGGCGGCGACCCGTGCGCTGTACCGCTCGTTCGTCAGCGGCAGCAGCACCCAGGGCAGAAAGGCACCGGGCAGCGCCGCCGCGGACGTCGACCCGACGACGATGGTGAAGACGGGCCACAGCGCATACGCGACCCCCGCGAGCAGCCGCGAGCCACTGCTGCCCACCCGCAAGCGCTCGGCCAGCCGCAGCGCCCCCCAGAAGGCGACCGACACGATCAGCGACATCCACAGCCGCTCCGCCAGCCACACGGGCAGGTGCAGGGCGTGGGCCAGCCAGTAGAACGGCAGCATCGGCCAGAGATAGCCGGCGTACTGGTCCTGGATACCGCCGAAGCTGCCCTGGTCGTGCCAGAGCTGCCCCAGGTCGGAGAAGAAGGCACCCGGGTCGACCGTCACACCCAGCTTGGTGTCGAAGGTCTGCCGACCCGGGTGCACCACCAGGAACAGCAGCAACGCCACGGCCCAGAACCCCACCAGCCAGCGCCGCGACCGCGGGCCCTCCGGCGGGCCCGAGGTGGCCGCGGTGGTGTGGACGGCTGCCGGAGGAGGGGCCTGGACCGTGGTCGTCATGGGGGACACCGCCGGAGGATGAGGAGAAGGTTCCAGGTGGCCACCTCACGTATCCCCGGCGCTTTCACGACGGTCTCCGCGAGGAAGGGCCAGTAGCGGGAGCGCGCCGAGACGACCGTGACGTCGTCGCGGGCGCGCACCTGCCGCAGGGTGGCGCCGATGTGCACGGCGAAGAGGTTCTCGCCGAGGGTGTGCTTGGCGGGCTTTCCGGTACGCCGCCGGTAGCGGGCACGGGCCCGCTCGGCCCCGAAGTAGTGCCACGGCGCCCACTCGTGACCGCCCCACGGGGACAGCCAGTTGGTGAACGACACATAGATCAGCCCACCGGGCCGCGTCACCCGGGCGAGTTCACTGAGGAACGTCTGCGGATCGGCGACATGCTCCAGCACATTGGAGGAGAAGGTCACATCCGCGACACCGTCCCGCAGAGGCAACAGATACCCGTCGGCGATCACGGCCCCGTCGGGCGGCTTCTCGCCGAGTTCCGTCACGTCCGGCTCGAAGAGGTAGGCGTTGGCGCCCCGTCTGCGGAACTCTTCTGTGAAGTACCCGCCCCCGCCGCCGACGTCCACGACGGTCCGGCCGATGACGGCCCCGTCGTAGGCCTCGACTTGATCGGCGGCGTCACGGGCGAGTATTTCGTAGCAGCTCTCCGGGTCGTCCTGCTCGTGCCGGAAGGCACGGAAGAGGGCAAGGGAGCGCTGAAAAGACGGATCCTTGAAGCTCCGGCCTGGCATCGCGCCCCTCAAGGGGCGCGGGGAACTGCGCGACCAGCCACGACGATCCCGCAGTCGCGAACCGACACGCCCCGCACGGCGCATAGGCGTCACGACGCCCAGCCCCGCAGGGCTTCCGCGGCCACCGCCCGAAACTGTCTCACCGTCCGGTGCCAGCGATACCGCGCCGCCCGGTCACGGGCAGCCTTCCCCATCAACTCCCGCCGATGCCCGGACAGTGCCAGCGTGCACCAGGCAGCAGCAAACGAAGACTCCCCGTGCGCCAGCACACCGGTCTCCCCGTCCACGACGGAATCCCGCAACCCGGGCACGTCAAAGGCAAGGGTGGGCGTCTCCCGAGTCGCCGCCTCGGTGACGACCAACCCCCACCCCTCCACCGCGGAGGGGTGCAGCAGCAGCCAGGCCGCGCACAACAGCCGGTGCTTCTCCGCCTCGGAGACATGACCCACGAACTCCACGCCGGGCCCGGCGAGCTGCTCGAGCCGCCCCCGCTCGGGCCCGTCACCGACGATGACGAGCCGACCGCCGGTCACCGGCCGCACCCGCTCCCAGAGTCTCAGCAGCAGATCGATCCGCTTGTACTCCACGAGTCTGCCCACCGCCACGAACAGCGGCTCGGCCGACCGCTCGTCCCGCGGTCCGGGCTCTTCCACACCGTTGTGCACGACACGGATGCGGTCCCGCGAGACGCCGATCCCCCGCAGCGCATGCGCGGTCGAGGGAGAGACCGCGACCAGCAGGCTGCGATGCTGCGCACCGGTCAGCGCCCACTGCTCGAGTCTTCGGCCGATCCGCGCGGCCGGCGCGAGGGGCCCGCCGAACCGCATCTTCCACAGATCGGTGTGAACGTGGTTGACCAGGCACACCGTGGGCCCGTGGTGCCAGTAGGGCGCGAGGTACGGCATCCCGTTGCAGACCTCGACCAGCAGATCGGCCTCGCCGACCTGACGGGCGAACGCGGAACGGGCTCGCAGATAGTGGCCGAACTCGCCGCCGGCCGACACGACCCGGTAGTCCCGGAAGGCCGCGGGACCCCCGCAGATCAGGGTCACCTGGTGGCCGAGGCCGGTGAGTCCCTCGGCGAGCCGGTCGACCAGCAGCTCCGAGCCGCCGGCCGCCGGATTGCCGAGATCCCGGTGGGCGAGGAAAACGATTCGGCGCGGTTGTGGGGGGAGCGCCGAGGGGTGCTGCGGAGCCCCGGGGTGCGTGGCGCGCAGCGGGGAAGGCACGTGCTGGGGCATGGGTGCTCCAACTCGTCTCAGGGTGCGGAACTCAGCAGTGACTTTCAGGACTTGCTGTGGGGGGACTGAGCTCTTCATGGGCGGGGGGTGTGGACACGTTGTGCTTGGGTGGGGTTGGACAGTTTTCGCCCAGCCGTTCGCCACGGCTACTCACCGGGGTGACAAATTTCCGCCTTATTAGAACTGACGTCATGTCACAACGTGAGCTAAGCCTGTGAAGTCCGGGGCGTCTCGGGCGAATCGGGGCGCTTCCGTCCTCGTACCACCAAAACCCCACCCACCACCGCCAGTACGAATCCGGCCACAGCGGCGGCAATCGGCAACGTCTGCCCCACCATGAGCAGCTGACCGCTCTCCTTCTTGGCCAGCTTCACCTGGTCCTTCTGGGTGGCGGTGGTGAACCCCAGCTTCCGGCTGTCCAGCAGCACCACCGCGTCCTTCCTGGCGCCCGGCGCCCGCAGGGTGCGGCGCGGGCCGACCTGGGCGTAGAGCACCCGGCCGGTGCGCTGGTCGACGACCAGCTCGATGCCGTGGTTGGCGTACCACTCCTCGGCCAGGACCTGCGGTTTGTTCTTCTGCCCGACGATGGTGCCGGGGACCAGCCGGGTCCCGATCTTCGACGGCGGGACGGTGCCGGTGAAGCGGTAACCCCGGTACCCCTGGATCTTCCTGGTGCCGGAGTAATGCAAAGTGACGGTCGAGCCAAGTGAGTTGTCCCACCACTGGTACGACTTTCGGTGCACGTCGAAGGGGAACTTCAGATAGGCGTCGCCCTCGAAGTACGGGTTCTCCTTGCAGCAGTGCACCGGCTGGTTGGTGTGGCGGTTGGTCACCCAGCGGTTGAGGAAGAACTCCAGCGCGTCGTGCGGATCGGCGGCCGGCAGCGACTTGTCCGTGTCGACCGTGGTCGTCACGTCCCACACCGCCCGCCCGCTCTTCTCGCTGTCCGCGACATTGCCGCGCACCTGCTGGGTGACTGTGATCCGCTGGTCGTGGACCGTCTGGATCTGGTCGGTGTCGAAGTAGCTTCCGGTGCCTCTGTAGACGGCGGTGGTGTCGATGTCGATCGGGTTCACGGCGGCCCGCGGCTCGACGTACCAGGCCAGCAGCGGCGCCAGGACCAGCAAAAACGTGCCCAGTCCCAGCAGGATCAGCGAAAGGGGGGAGGCTGTACGGCGCATCCGGACACTCCAGGGGGAGGGATGGCGGAGTTGGGGCCGCTCCGGCCCGCGACGCCGGACTGGCGGGAAGACGGGGCCTTGGGCCGGGAACCGTAGGCTGCTCTTGACGGGGTGTCAATGCTTGTCGAAACTGGGGCCGACAGGCAGGGGTGGGGGCACCGGGGTGGGACGACCTCCGGACAGAGAGGCTGACCCTGCGATGTCCAGACTGCTCGCTGCCCTTCTCACCGTCGTGGCCGCCGCCGCACTCGCCGTGGGCGCCGCGCTCGGCATCGTCGCGCTGCTCGACGCGACGCCCGCCCAGCCCAACACCCCCTTGATCACGTACGAGCAAGCCGGGCAAGGGAGTTGACCGGTGACGCCCGCTCACTCCCCGGCCGTCACCGCCCGCTCGGCCTGGCACGACGTGCCCCGTCTCCAGGTCCGCCGGTTCGCCGCCCTCGCCATGGCCGAGGCGCCCGCGCTCGCCGAGGAGATCCTGCGCGAGATCCGCCGCGAGTACCCGCACCTGCCGGTCGTCCTCGACGAGTCGGGCGAGCCGATGGCCCTGGTCGGCATCCGCCGCGCCATCGAGGTCTTCGTCCAGCACCTGGAGCAGTCGGAGGGCCGCCCGACGGTCCCGCCGGGCGTCTTCCAGGAGTTCGGCCGCGGCGAGGGCCTGCACGGCCGCTCGCTGGACTCCCTTCAGGCGATCTACCGGATGGGCGTACGGCTTGCCTGGCGCCGTTTCGCCGAGATCGGGCAGCGGGTCGAGATCCCGCCGCCCGCGATGTACGAGCTCGTCGACGCGGGGTACGAGTACCTGGACGGCCTGGTCGACCAGTCGGTGCGCGGCTATGCGGAGGCGGCGGCGAGGCAGGCCGGAGAGCGGCTGAGGCTCCAGCGGCGGCTGATGGAACTGCTGCTCGCCGAACACCACCGGGGCGACCCGGCCGACGCACTGACCGAACGGGCGGCCCGGGTCGGCTGGACGCTGCCGCGCAAGGTCGCCGTCGGCGTGCTGCTCCGCCCGGCCCGCGAGGCGGTCGCGCCCGCCGTGGGGCAGGGCGTGCTGCTCGACATGGAGTACGAGCAGCCCCGCATGGTCGTCCCCGAACCCGACGCGGCCGGCCGCCCCGAACTCCTGCACCGGGCGCTGACCGGCTGGTCCGGGGCGATCGGGCCGCCCGTGCCGCTGTCCGACGCGGCGAAGTCGCTGCGCTGGGCCGAGGCGGCCGTACACCTGATGGAGCGGGGGCTGCTGCCCGCCGGGGACGTCCTGTACTGCACGGAACACACCGAGGCCCTGGTCCTGCTCCAGCCCGAGGAACTCATCGACGACCTCGCGCTGCGCTGTCTGGCCCCGCTCGCCCACTGCGGTCCGGCGCACGGGCGCCGGCTTGCTGAAACGTTACTGGCGTGGCTGGAGACACGAGGTGGGGCACCGGAGGTGGCCGCCCGGCTGGGCGTCCACCCCCAGACCGTCCGCTACCGCCTCCGCCAGATCCGTGAGCTGTGGGGCGACGAGATCGACGACCCGGACCGCCGCTTCGAGTTGGAACTGGTGCTCAGGGCGCAGCGGTTGAGGGGGGTGCTGGGGGAGGCGGGGCGGTCGTGACGCATCCGCTGCCGGGGAGCGCTACCGGGACCGCTGCCTCCGCCACGCCTCGTAATGGTCCAGGAGCGTCTCCTCGACGGGCCGGTAGCTGATGCCCAACTCCTCGACGCCACGGCTGTTGTCGACCCGGAACCGGATCCCCAGGTGCTTGCGGATGTAGTCCTGGGTGAGCCCGAAGGAGGGCCCGAGGACACGGACGGGCCAGTGCGGAAGGCGGTTTCGCGGCAGCCGCAGATCTCTCGGGTACCGCCCGCGAATGATTCGCGCCATGTCATGGAAGGACGTCATGGTCTCGGCCGCGACGATGTACCGCCCGTGTGCGTCCGGCGTCTCAGCGGCGGCGATGTGCGCGTCCGCCACATCGCGCACATCGGCCGTGGTGAAGCTGAAGTCGGGGGCGCCGTAGAAGAAGTACCCCTTGAAGAGCTCTTCGAGGAGGAAGAGGCTGCCGGACTCGGAGGCGGGGGTGAGGGAGGGCCCGAGCACCAGCCCCGGATTGACGGCGACCATGCGCCAGCGGTCCTGGGAGCGTTCGGCCTCCCAGGCGGCCTGCTCCGCCACGGTCTTGGCATAGTGGTACGGGTTGTTCTCGACGGTGCTGGTGGTGTTGAAGTACGCCTCGGTGAGGACCTGCCCCTCCATCTCCCTCACGTCCGCGTAGTCGCCGAATATCGCGCCGACCGTGGAGGTGAAGACAAGCCTGCGGACGCCGCCCGTCCGCTCGATGCTCCCGATCACATTGCGGGTACCGGCGAGCGCGGGCTCGACCATGTCCCGCTGCCCGTCCTTGATCCTCTCCGGCATCAAGAACGGCGAGGCGACATGAAAAACGACCTCGCACCCCTTCATGGCCTCGTCGAAGGCCCCCTCGACGAGCAGATCGGCCTCGAACAGCTCGAGCCGACCGGGGAAGCGGTCCTGCAATGCGGTCAGGGGCGCGACCTTCGCCCTGTTCGTGACACTGCGCACGGTGGCCCGCACCCCGTACCCGCGCTCCAGCAGCCTCCCCACCAGATGACAACCGACGAACCCACTGCCTCCGGTCACCAGCACGTCCACGCGCACTCCGATCATTCGGTCAGAACCATTGCCCGGGCAAACGCACTATGCGTAGCCTGTGTTCGTCATGCCGATCGTCTGTTGAAATTTCGAACAGGCGCCTAGGGTGAGTAGCTCAACAACCTCAGAACCTCAACATCCTCGGACAACAAGGGAGGGGGCCGGTCGTGGGTCGCCTGGTACCTGCCGTGACTCGGGCTCTCGACATTCTTGAGCTCTTCCTCGACGGGGACGGGACGCTCTCCGCCCCCGACATCGTGCGCAAGCTGCAGCTGCCGCGCACCACCGTGCACGAGCTGGTCACCACGCTCGCCGCCCGGTCGTACATCGTGCAGGTGCCCGGGCAGCCGGGACGCTACCGGCTCGGTGTGCGTCCGTACCAGCTCGGGAGCCGGTACGCCGAGCAGCTGGACCTCGCGGCCGAGGGGCAGCAGGTGGCCCGGTCCGTTGCCGAGACCTGTGACGAGACGGTGCACGTGGCGATCCTCGAGGGTACCGACGTCATCTACATCGCCAAGGTGGACTCCACCCACGCGGTGCGTATGGTGTCGGCGGCCGGGCGGCGGCTGCCGGCGCACTGCACGTCGGTGGGGAAGATGCTGCTGGCCTCCCTTCCGGAGCAGGAGCTCACGGCGCGGATCCCGGACGACGCCGAGCTCGTCGCGATGACTCCCAACAGCATCACCGAGCCGTCCGCCCTGCGCGAGGCCCTGGCGCAGATCCGGCAGCGCCAGATCGCGGTCGAGAGCCGTGAGTCCAACCCGGATGTGAGCTGTGTGGCGGCGCCCGTGCGGGACCGTACGGGGCAGGTCGTGGCCGCCCTCTCGATCTCCGTGCCCATGATCCGCTGGAGCGACGAGCGCCGCGCCGAGCTGGAGCAGCTCGCCGCCAAGGGCGCCGTCGAGCTGTCGGAGCGCCTCGGCCACCGGACCGTCGCATGACGGCGTACGAGGTGGCGGTGCGCGCCGAGGCCACCCTGGGCGAGGGGCCGACCTGGGACGCGGCGGCCGGGCGGCTGATCTGGATCGACATCCTGGGCGCGCGGGTGTACACGTACGACCCGGTGACCGGCCGTCGTACGACCCGTGTCACCGACCAGCATGTGGGCGCGGCGAAGCCGAGGGCCGGCGGCGGGCTGGTGCTCAATCTCCGCGACGGGGTCGGCCTCGTCGACCCGGACGGCACCTTCGGCTGGCTGCACCGCGAGGTCGTCCCCGGCCGCCGTGCCAACGACGCCGCCGTCGCCCCCGACGGCTCCCTCTGGGCGGGCACCATGCGCTACGACGAGGCCGCGGGCGGCGGCACGCTGTCCCGGATCACCGGTGACGGCTCGGTCGAGCTCGTCCTCGACGACGTGGCCGTGAGCAACGGCACCGGCTGGAGCCCCGACGGCCGCCTGATGTACTACGTCGACTCGCCCACCCGGCAGGTGGACGTCTTCCACCACGAGGACGGCCGGGTGGCGGACCGCCGCCGGTTCGCGCAGATCGAGGACGGCGCCGGCTTCCCCGACGGCCTGACGGTGGACGCCGACGGCTGTGTGTGGGTGGCGCTGTGGGACGGCGGAGCGGTGCGCCGCTACACACCCGACGGCGAACTGGACCGCGTGATCGAACTCCCCACCCCCCGCGTGACCGCCTGCGCCTTCGGCGGCCCGGACCTCACGGACCTGTACATCACCACAGCCCGAGTGGGCCTCACGGCGCCCCACCCGGTGGCGGGCTCCCTGCTGGTGGTCCCGGGTGCGGGAAAGGGCCTGCCCCAGCCGGCGTTTCTGGGGTAGCCGCGGGCCCTGCGCCGCCTGGGGCGGGACGGGTGGGCGCAGGCGGCACCCCGCAAGCGCGGGCAAGCACACCCCCCCACCCCAGGCCCCGCAGGGCTCAGCTCCGCACCCCCGGCCGGGGAACACCCCCCACCCGCTCCCGCACCGCCCCCAGCTCCTCAGCCCGCCGCAGAGCTTCGGACACCTCCCCGATCTCCCGCAGCAGATCTGTCGTATCCGGGTCATGGTGACCCTCCGCGTCCACCGACCAGCGCCGAGCCTCGACGGCATCCTGGATGGCCACCGCGGCGGCGAGCGCCTTGGCCCGCGCAGGGTCGTGGCCCAGGGCGAGCGCCGCCTCGTACGCCCGTCGGCGACCGCCCTCGTCGATACGCCGTGCCAGCGGAAGCAGCGCGTCCCGGATGAACGTCTCCCGGCGGATGAGCCGCAGCTCCGGCGTGCCCCGCAGCACGAACGGCACGCCACCCCCGTTGACCGAACGCATCAGCAGATACAGCGGCCGCAGCCGCCGGTGGGCGAGCCGCACCCGCCACCGCTCGGCCAGGTACTGACCCGCGTGCGGCAGGATGAAGCCGACCGCGATCAGGAGGGCGGAGAGACAGGCCAGCGGGGGTGCCACGGCCGTGCTCAGCCAGTCCAGGTCATGGCCCGTCCAGCGAGCCACCACCGCGGGCAACTTGACCGCGTAGAAGGAGAGCTGGGCCGCGTAGCCGACCCCGAGGAACTTCAGGCCCCAGCGCAGCCACGCGTCGAGCCCGTCGGTGCGCACCCAGTTCCAGATCAGCCCCGAGGTGATCACCGTGGCCACCGCCTGCGCGAGCAGATACAGCAGGATCATCTCGCGCATGTACGGCGTGTTGGCGTAGTACGTGTCCAGGTCCCGGAGGCGCTCCACCGGCGCGTCCGCCAGCGCGAACAGCACCCACAGCGCGGCGATCACCCCGAGGGAGCCCGCCACCACCCAGCGCACGGCGCGCACGGTCGACGCCGAGCGGTCGGACAGCCCGTTGCGCCACGCGATGATCAGCAGCAGGCACGAGCCGCAGAACGCCGTCAGCAGCGAGTACACCCAGGGCGCCGAGATGTTCGGTACGCCCGTGACCCGGTTGACCCGGGCGATCGTCGACGGCGCCACGAACACGAACACCGCGCAGGCGATGAGGAGTACACCGCCGACGGCGCGCAGCAGCGGATCGCTCCACAGGCGCACGATGGTCGGCAGCTTGATCGCCAGCGCGGCGGTCAGCACCCCGGCCGGGATCCACCAGAAGGACGGGTAGAACTCGTTGACGAAACCCGCGGGGGACCAGGCCAGTCGGGCGAGGGCCGCGGTCACCGCCCCGTTCCCCCGCGCCCGCGGTAGCCCAGGGACCGCTGGATACGGCCGAGCGGCGCGTCGGCGTCCCGCCCCGACAGCAGCGGCCGGAACGCGGCCGCGAGCCGGTGCCCGAAGTCGTCGGCCTCCGCCTCGTCGGCGACGCGCGAACCGTCGCGCGCGGCCACCGACAAGGCTGCGTCCTTGAAGGCGTTCCACGTGCGGCGGTCGGCAAGCGCCGCCCCCGCCCTATGGTGATGGCTGTGCCCGGCGTGCAGATGCCACAACTCATGGCCGAGGATGACCAGTTGCTGCACCGCCTCGGCCCGCTCCTCGACGATCACCAGGTCGAAGTCGGAGAACTCCACCCACAGCCCGGTGACCTCGATCTCGTCGGGAAACCGCTCGAAGCGCAGCTCCACCGGCCGCCCGCCGCGCAGCACGGTCATCTCCTCGCACAGCGCCCGGCACAGCTCCCGTGCATCGGCCGGCGGGCGCGGTCTTGCCCGCACCGCCGCCCCGAGGCCGTTGGTCAGCTTCCGCATCCCGGAGACCCTCCGCGAGCGCCGCAGTCCGGCGGCGATGTCCATCGCTCCCCCTTCCGACGCCACAGACAGGCCGTCCGAGCCTACGCCGTCGTTCAACCCCGAACTGTCGCCCTGGCCGGAAAGTCCTGCCCAACCCATTGACTGGTAAGCGCTTCCTCTCTACGGTCCCGTTCGAAGTTACGAGCATATTTCGAAATACCGAACGGTACGCCAGGGCAGGATACCGAGCAGTCAGGGCAGGAAGGCAGGGCATGGGACGACCCGAACGGCAGGCGAATCCGAACCTTGGAAAGGAAAAAATGAGCACCGCCCGCTTCACCCTCGACCCCGCCTTCACCATCGGCGAGGTCAACCCCCGTGTCTTCGGTTCCTTCGTCGAACACCTCGGCCGCTGCGTCTACACCGGCATCTTCGAACCCGGCCACCCCACCGCGGACGAGGCCGGCCTCCGTACCGACGTCCTGGACCTCGTCCGCGAACTCGGCGTCACCGCCGTCCGCTACCCCGGCGGCAACTTCGTATCGGGCTACAAGTGGGAGGACTCCGTCGGCCCCGTCGAGGACCGCCCCCGCCGCCTCGACCTCGCCTGGCGCTCCACCGAGACCAACCGCTTCGGCCTCTCCGAGTACATCGCCTTCCTGAAGAAGATCGGCCCCCAGGCCGAGCCCATGATGGCCCTCAACCTCGGCACCCGGGGCGTCGCCGAGGCCCTCGAACTCCAGGAGTACGCCAACCACCCCGCCGGCACGGCCCTGTCCGACCTCCGTGCCGCGCACGGCGACAAGGACCCCTTCGGCATCAAGCTGTGGTGCCTGGGCAACGAGATGGACGGCCCCTGGCAGACCGGCCACAAGACCGCCCAGGAGTACGGCCGGATCGCCGCCGAGACCGCCCGCGCGATGCGCCAGATGGATCCGGGCGTCGAACTCGTCGCCTGCGGCTCCTCCAGCCAGTCCATGCCGACCTTCGCCGCCTGGGAGGCGACGGTCCTGGAGGAGACGTACGACCTCGTCGACCACATCTCCCTGCACGCCTACTACCAGCCCGAGGACGGTGACATCGACTCCTTCCTGGCCTCCGCCGTCGACATGGAGTCCTTCATCGAGAACGTGGTCGCCACCGCCGACCACATCGGCGCGAAGCTGAAGTCGAAGAAGAAGATCAACCTCTCCTTCGACGAGTGGAACGTCTGGTACATCTCGAAGTGGCACGAGATCGAGAACTCCGGCGCGCGGGACTGGGCGGAGGCACCCCGCCTCCTGGAGGACAACTACAGCGTCCTGGACGCCGTGGTCTTCGGCTCGCTCCTCATCGCACTCCTGCGGCACGCGGACCGTGTCACCGTCGCCTGCCTCGCCCAGCTGGTCAACGTCATCGCCCCGATCATGACCGAGCCCGGCGGCCCGGCCTGGCGCCAGACGACCTTCTTCCCCTTCGCCCAGGCCTCGCGGTACGGCCGCGGCCAGGTCCTCGACGTCCGGGTCGACTCACCGACGTACGAGACCCGGAGGTACGGCGAGACGGACCTCCTGCACGCCACCGCCGTGCGCGCGGAGGACGGCACCGTCACCGTCTTCGCCGTCAACCGCGGCCGCACCGGGGCGCTGCCCCTCGAAATCGCCCTGAACGGCCTGGACCTGACGGAGGTCGTCGAGCACAGCGCCCTCGCCGACGCCGACCCGGACGCCCGCAACACCCTCGACGACCCCGAGCGGGTCGCCCCGCACACGGTCGAGGGCACCGCCCTGCGGGACGGCACCCTCACCGCCGTACTGGAACCGCTGTCCTGGAACGTGATCAGGTTGGCCTAGGACCTCATGCCGACCGGCCGGGGGAGGCCACCGGTGCCACCGGTACTCCTCCGGCCGCCGCGCCCAGCAGTGTCAGCCGTACGTCCGACGGTCCCGAGGGTGTGGTGCCGTCGGACAGGACGGCCAGGGCGAGCGTGTTGGCGCCACGTGTGCGCAGGATCCCGTTCGGGAGCGGGAAGGTGTGCTGAGGGCCCACGTCGTTGATGTACTGGCCCATGTTCCAGCCGTTCAGGAAGATCTGGACGCGGTAGGCGCGGACCGGGTCGTCGTCGAGGACCAGCCCGACGGAGGCGTCGGTGCCGGCGTCGACCGCGAGCCGGAAGGTCGTCCGGTACCAGGTCACCCCCTGCCGCCGGTCCGCCCGCGGCAGCTGCACCGGCTCCCAGCCGCCGTCGCCGTACCCCGGCAGATGCCAGCCGCTGCGCTCCCCGTACAGCCCGCCGTTGTTCTGCGGCCCGCGCACGGGGTCGGGCGCCGTCTCGCCCTGGAGCCGCCAGCTCAGCTGCGGGGCGGCCCCCGCGAAGGTGACCGCCGTCAGCCCGCGGGCCACCTTGTGCGTGTCCTGCGAGGTGCCGTCCTGGTCGCGCTGCATACGGCGGACGAGGACCGACAGCACATGCGGCTCGTCCGTGCGCAGCTCCTTCGGCACGGTGAACACGGCCGTGGCCGCCCAACTCCCCTTCCGTACCGTCTTGTTGTCCGGAACGGGCATCCGGTGCGTGCCCAGCGGCCGCCCGTCGAGCCAGGCCATCAGCAGCCCTTGCGTGCCCGTGCTGTAGGCGAGCGACACGGACTCGGCGCCGGTCGCGTCGGTGAAGCGCCCGCGGTACCAGACGTCGCCGTAGTGGAAGGAGTAGTCGTCGGCGAAGAGAACGGGCTGTCCGGCGGGGACCGGTGTGGTGCTGTGACTGGTGGTCTTGTCGGCGGGCGTCCAGGAGGAGTCGTCGAAGGCGGGGGCCGACTCGGGGTTCTCCGTCTTCCGCAGCCAGCCGTTGCTCAGCACGGGCAGCGCGACCGCCCCGACACCGGCCAGCGGCTGCGCGGCGCGCAGGCTGCCGGAGGAGGTCGAGTGGGCCTTCAACGCCCTTTCGTTCCAGGTGAGTTCGTGGATACCGCGCGGCCCCCACACTTCCAGGTCCGCGGCTTCGATGGTGTCCCCGGTCAGCCGGACCGTCGTTGCGTCGACGGCCGCGGTCCGCAACAGGGCGGGCCCGTACACGAGAACGGAGCCGGACGGGGTGTCGTAGGGCCACAGTCGTACGGAGGTCTCGTCGTCGGCGAGGAACAGGAGGAGGGGGGTGGAGGTTCCGCCGCCGCTCACCAACACCCGGGTGAGACCGTCGAGTTGGGCTTCGATCCGCAGCAGCCCGTCCGCGTACGCGTGCTCGGCCTCCCCTTCCAGCACGGTGACCGCCGGCTCGCTCGCGCACTCCAGCGCGGTCACCGTGTCCTCTCCCGGCCGCCCGGTCAGCACGGCGATCTCCTGCCGCCCCGCGGTGAGGGCCAGCATGGGCTGGGCGCTGGAATAGCGCAGCTTCCGCCGCCCCAGCCTGATCCCGGCGGCCAGCAGCCGCGCGTCCTGCGCCGGCACGGCCACGGGGACGGGGAGTTCGGCGCCGTGCAGGGGGAGTTCGGAGGCGACCGGCACCTCGCCGTCGTTGCGCAGGACGTACACATGGGCGCCGGTGTCGGGGTTGGCCAGGTGGTACACCTTCAGCCCCTCCGCCGCGGCGTCCGCCTCGACGTCCGCCGCGCGGTCCAGCTTGGCGAAGTCGGGGAAGTGCCGCAGCAGATGCCCGAGCTGGTGCATCGGGATCAGCTTGGCGGTCGGCTGCCTGCCCTCGTCGATGGCCGCCCCGTAGTCGTACGAGGTGTAGACGACCGGTGCGGGCAGCCAGCCCCAGGAGGTGCCGCCGAAGGTCATGTAGACGCTGTGCAGGGTGATGCCGTTGGCGAGGTTGGTGAGGTAGAAGCGCCGCTCGTACGCCGCGTCCCGCAGCCGCCGCGACTCCGCGTAGCCCTTCCCGCCGAACCAGGCACCGCCCCACGGATCGAACCAGCCACCCCCGAACTCCGGTACGAAACCGGGGGTTTGGGGGCTGGCCGTCGCGCCGCCCTTCGCCCCGCCGACCCCGAAGTGCCCCCAGTCGGGCGGGGTCAGGGTGGGCGACGGATAGCCGTCGAAGCCGTACAGCCAGCGGCCCTTCTCGCCGCCCGTGTCGAAGGAGCCGGGGATCCAGTACCCGTTCCTGCCCTTGTCGTTGTGGAAGAGCGGTACGTCGATGCCGTCGGAGCGGACCTTGCGGTACAGGTGGGCCATGTAGTCACGGCCGGTGGGCTCGTTGACGAAGGCGTCGTACTCGTTCTCGATCTGGTAGAGCAGGACCGTCCCGCCGCCCTTGGTGTACAGATGCCGGGCGACGATGGCGTTCACCCGGGTCAGCCACTCGTCGGCGTACGACAGATACGTCGGGTCGGCGGTGCGTGCCCGGCCCTCGGTGGCCGCCAGCCAGCCGGGGAAGCCGCCGCCGTCGATCTCGGCGTTGATGTAGGGGCCGGGGCGGAGGATGACGTACAGGCCGGTCTCGCTCGCCGTCCGCAGGAACAGGTCCAGGTCGCGGATTCCGGTGAAGTCGTACTGCCCCGGGGCGGGGGAGTGGTAGTTCCACGACACGTAGATGCTGACCGTGTTGTAGCCGTGGGCGCGCATCTTCTGCAGGACGTCGCGCCACAGGGACGGGCTCGGCAGCCGGAAGGGGTGCATCTCGCCCGACCAGACCACCAGCCGTCTGCCGTCGACGAGGAGCGAGTAGCGGTCGAAGCCGACCGTGTGCCGCCGCCCGTCCGCGCCCGGTGTGCCGGGCGGCGGGCCCGTGGGGGCGGTCTGGGCGGCGTAGGCGCAGGTCATGGCGCCGCTGCCGCCCAGGGCCAGACCGAGGGCCGTGGTGCCGGCGAGGGCGTTGAAGGTACGTCTGCTGAGCCCCAAGGGAGCCTCCCGTCGGGCCGGCCGGTCGGCGGCGCGTGTGAGGTCATCGTGCGAGGTCATTGTGTACGGCCGCACCCATCACAATGGTCGTATGAGGATCTCGGCACGGGCGGATTACGCGGTACGGGCGGTTCTTGAACTTGCGGTCCGGCAGGACGACGGGCCCGTGAAGGCGGAGGCCATCGCCGCCACGCAGGAGATCCCGCACAAGTTCCTGGAGGGGATCCTCGGCGATCTGCGGCGCGGCGGCATCGTCGACAGCCGGCGCGGGGGAGGCGGCGGCTACCGGCTGGCCCGCGAGGCCGCGCGGATCACGGTCGCGGATGTGATCCGGGCGGTGGACGGCCCGATCGTGTCCGTGCGCGGGGAGCGGCCCACCGGCCTGGAGTACACGGGGTCCGCGCAGCCGCTGCTGCCGCTGTGGATCGCGCTGCGGGCCAACGTCCGCCGCATCCTGGAGGGCGTCACCATCGCGGACATCGCGGCGGACGCCCTGCCGGAGCCGGTACGGGAACTGGCGGCGGAGCCGGCTGCCTGGGAGAACCCGTAGCGGGTCAGCCGCGCTCGATGCAGTGGGACGTCTGCCTGACGGAGGAGACGGTCCGGGAGAGGTCGATCAGGGCCGCGTCGGTCTGGCTGGAGCCGTCGAAGACGACCTGGGTCGCCGGGTCGCGGCCGTAGGTGACGATCACCTTTCTGGTGTCGGTGGACTGCGCCAGGTCCATCACCCAGTCCACACCGTCGACCGCGAAACACGGGTCGCCGGTGACTCCCGGAGGCGTGACACCGCAGCGCAGCACGATGTCCCGGTCCCCCCAGACGGCGATCCCGGGAAGGCTGCTGTCCCGGCGGGACAGGCCGCCGAGGGAGGCCGGGGCGCTGTCGGCGATGCGGTGGCAGTGCGGTGCGCCGGAGAACCTGGCGGGGCGTACGCCGGCGTCGGCATCGGTGTAGGTGAAGCCATGGGCGGCGAGGGCGGCACCGCCGGCGAGGAGGCAGACGCCCACGGCCAGGGTGAGTCGGGTCGGGCGCAGACGTATCGACGGCATGGACAGAACGTTAGGACAGCCCGCCGTCGACCCCGGACCCGGTCCCCGCGGTGCCCGGGAGCACAATGATCGTGTGGCGGGCCGCAGTTGGGGCCCGCCGACGAAAGGGGGAGTGACGTGACTGTCACTTGGCGGGGCGCCGTTTCCTACGCGCTCACCGTCGTTGTCCTGTCCTGGCTGGTCGGGGCAGGCGTGGACCTGGCCTGGCAGGCCGCGCCCGGCGGCAGTGTCGGGGGCTGGGCCGATTTCTGGTGGAAGAACCCGTGGCACGCGGTCTTCGTGGGCGCCGCGACCGTCTCCCTGGTGCTGGCACGGCGGCTGCTGGCGCCCCTGCCGCGCTGGCGCGTGATGCTGGTCGACGGGTCCGTCTACCTGGCGGCGCTGCTGGTCTGCTGGGGGGTGTCGGCATGGGCCGAGGGCGACGGCGCACCGGCGGACTGGGCGTTCGTCATGGCGATCGTGGCGCTGTACACGCTCCAGCTGCCGGCCGCGTGGGTGCTGTGCGTCTGGCGGTCGGGGAGCCTGGAGGTCGTCCTCAGCGGGACGGGGACGGACGAACTGCACGGGGGAGTGGCCGGCCGATGACGAGGACTCGACACCTGTACGCGGTGGTGGCGGCGGCTTGCGCGGCGGTCCTCGCCGGCTGCTCCTCCCCGGCGCCGATCAGCGACACCAGTCCCGGGGATCCGCTGATCAGGACCTGGAAGGAGGGCGAGCGTCCCGCTGTTCCGGACCTTTCCGGGCCTTCCCTGGAGGGCACCACGGTCAGCCTCTCCGACTACCGGGGCAAGGTCGTCCTGATCAACGGGTGGGCCTCCTACTGCCCTCCCTGCCGGGCGGAGGCCCCCGAGCTCAACAAGATCCAGAAGAAGTACGGCGCCCGCGGGCTGCGCGTACTGGGCCTCGACAACGACGGCGGCCGGGGTGCCGGTCTCGCCTTCCAGAAGCAGTACCGGCTGGACTACCCCTCCCTGCACGACCCGTCGGGCAAGCAGCTGTTGAGGCTGCCGCGGGGCGTGGTGACCACGCAGGGGCTGCCGTTCACCATCGTCGTCGACTCGTCCGGGAAGGTGGCGGCGGTGCGGATGGGGGCGGTGACGGAGGCACGGCTCGCGAAGATCATCGAGCCGTTGCTGTGAGCGCGGCCGCGGCTTTGGCGGACCGGACGTTCGCCGTGTGAAATCCCCACCTGTGAATGGCTTGAGTTCGCCCTGACCGGTTCGGGCGTGCCTCCCTACGATGCGATCGCCTCGCGCCTTCACAGGATCCCCATGGTTTCTTCAAGGGTTCCGGGCCGGGCCGAGGTGTGCCACCCCCCACTCACAGAACCGGAGAGACCATGCCTGGTGCACTCCTTCTGGGCGGCGCGGTAGCCGCTCTGCTCACCACCGCGATACCCGCGCACAGCTCGTCCGGGGTGTTCGACAACCCGCCCCCGGACAAGATCGTCATCGATGTGGCGACCGTGAACGGCTCCGGCTGCCCCCAGGGCACCGCGGCCGTCGCCGTCTCCCCCGACAACACGGCCTTCACGGTGACCTACAGCCAGTACCTCGCCCAGGCCGGCGGCAACTCCGACCCCACGGCGTTCCGCAAGAACTGCCAGCTCAACCTGATCGTGCACGTCCCCCAGGGCTTCACCTACGCCATCGCCAGCGCCGACTACCGGGGCTTCCTCTCGCTCCAGCCGGGGGCCTCCGCGACGCAGAAGGCCTCGTACTACTTCCAGGGCTCCTCGAACACGGTGCCCAAGACCCACCCGTTCAGCGGCTCGTACAACGACGACTGGCAGGCCACCGACTCCACCGACTGGGCCCAACTGGTCTGGGCACCCTGCGGAGTTCAGCGCAACTTCAACATCAACACCGAACTCAGAGTGAGCGCGGGAACGGCGAACCCCGGCAAGGTCAGCTTCATGACCATGGACTCGACCGACGGCAACATCAGCACGGTGTACCACATGGCGTGGAAGGAGTGCCCGGCGAACTGAGGCGCACGGCCCGTGGGGGTTCCGGCGGAGTCGTCGGCCCCCACGGGCTCCCACTGGCCCGCCCTGAAGGCGGCCGGTCGCCGGGCGGTCCGCACCTTCCGGATGCCGTGCTTCCTGATCGCATTCACGAGCCCGCCTCCTGGGGCAGGGACGGTTCGGTCAACTGCCGCAGCGTGGGGGCTGCCGCCACGGTGACGCTGATCGCGACGACGGCCGCGAAACCGGCCAGTGGCATCACACGCAATCCCAGGGCACTCACCAGCCCTCCGACGACCGCCATGGACGCACTGGTGGTGAGCAGACCCATGATCTGCTCCACCGAGACGACCCGGCCGATGACGGACTCGTCGATCGCGGTCGCCACCAGGCCGCCCCACAGGGTGGACCGCAGGGCGAGCCCGCAGCCGCTCACCGCCTGGGCCGCAGCGAGCAGCAGCAGGCCGCCGTTCACGCCGATGACCAGGACGGGCAGCGCGACGGCGAGGAGGCAGACGGCGGCGGCCTGGGCCGGACGGCGGAAGTGATACCGCCGCGCCACCACTCGCCCGGTGAACCAGCCGACGCCGTTGCAGGCCTGCACCAGGCCCCACGCCTTGGCGCCGCCGTGAGTCTGGGCGGCGTACACCGGGCCCGCGACATTGAGCAGCGCCACGCCGAACAGCAGCACCACGTTGGTCTGCACTCCCAGGCGCCACAGCCAGCCGATGCGGAAGTAGTCACGGAAGCCTGCCGTGACGCGGCCGGCATCTTCGCTGCCGTGGCTGCGTCGTTGACCTGTCCGGCGGGGGACGGTCCGTCCGACGGCCGCGAAGAGCAGGGCACTCGCGAGGAACGACATCCCGTTGAGCGCCACCACGCCTGCGGTCCCGGCGGCGGCGACCAGGAACCCCGCCAGGGTCGGGCCCAGAATCCTGGAGACGCTCGAAGCGATGCCGAGGTGGGCGTTGAGGTCCTTGCGGCGTTCCTTGGCGAAGCCTGTGGATATGAGCTTGAGGGCGGCGGGATCGAAGAAAGAGGTCGCCGCGCCGAGCAGGACCGACGCGGTCGCGAGCATCACGACGCTGTTGTGGCCCGTCGCGATCATCACCGCGACGCATGCGGTCACACAGCCGGCCGCCAGATCGCCCAGCATCAGTATCGAGGCCGGCCGCCAGCGGTCGCCCGCCCACCCCGCGAGCGAACTCAGCAGCAACTTCGGCAGCATCTCCGCGGCGAGTACGACGCCGAGGGCGCTGCTGCCGCCCGCCCGCAGCGCGGCGAAGACCACGGCCACGGTGTACATGTTGTCGCCCATCGTCGATGCGGAACGGGCCATGAGAAAGAGGGTTTCCCCTCGCCTGCCTGCATCCGCCGCCGGTGTCATCAGGAGCTGCTCCTCTGCAGGATCGGTCCCGGACTCAGGAGCTCAACAGCGCGTCGAACTCACGTGCCGCGTCGGCCGTTCGGAGTGCACCCGCCGAGGCCGCGGTCACCAGTTCCCTGCACCGCGTCGGCGTACCCCAATCCCGGTACGGTCACCTGCTCCACCGTCGTGCACGACCCGACGGTGATCCGCACCTCGTCCGGGCCGTACCTGCTCTACGCGCCACCGGCGGCGGGCTCGCCGACAAGAAGTCCAGTGACCGCATCGCCTTTCAGCGCCGGCGGCGACGCCTTTGCCGGCAAGCCGAGTCGGTGGAGCAGCTACGTCGTTCCCCGTTCGGCTTGAACATCCCGGCCATCGGCCTGGCCACCGCCGCCACCGGACTGCTCCCCGCGCCCCTTGGAGGGGTGCCGCTCAGCCCGCTTGTCCCATACCGGCCGCGTTCGGCCAGCTCTGGGCGTTCGGCCAGCCGGTGGCCGGGGCCGGGGTGAGGCCCGGGGCGGGGCCCGTGGTGCCGCGTACCTGGGCCGCCGTGAGGCCGCCGCGGGCCGGGACGCCCGGCGGGGTCCGACCGGGGGCCGGAGCGGGCACCGGCGTGGACATCGGTGTCGGAGCGGGCACCGGCGTGGGCATCGGCGTCGGGGCCGGCACCGGAGCGGGCGCCGGGGCCGGTTGCTGCATCGGGGCCGGTACCGGCTGCATCGGCGCCTGGGCGGGGTAGCCGACCGGCTGGGGGGCCGCCATGGCCACCGCCGGCATCGGGGCCTGGGCCACCGCCGGCATCGGGGCCTGCGCAGCCGCCGGCATCGGCATGGGCATCGGCGTCCCGCCCCCCATCGAACCGCCGGAGGCCATCGCAGCGAGCGGCATGCCCGCCCCGTTGGTGGCGCTGACCAGGCGGTCCACGGCCGCCGTACCCGAGCTGTAGCTGGTCCCGGTGCCCAGCTCGGGTACGGCGGCTCCCCTCCTGGTCCCGTAGAGCACCTGTTCCAGGCCGGACACCAGGCGACGCACATCCACCTGGGGGCGCACCACGAGTCGCAGGAAGCGGCTGGACGAACCGATCTTGTTGCCGCACTCACGGACCAGGATCCGGTGCTCGGTGAGCATCCGGTCCCGGACCACGGTGCCTTCGGCGCCCACGGGGAGGCGTACGAAGAGGAAGTTGCCCTGGGAGGGGTAGACCGTGAGGCCGGGGAGGGCCGAGAGCTGGCTGGCCATGTCCAGGCGGTCGCGGCGCACCTGGTGGAGGCTCTGCGCGTACTCGGCGCCGTGCTCCTTCAGCATGAACACCACGTACTCGGCGAAGGCGTTGAGGTTCCACTTCGGGAGCATGGAGCGGACGCGGCCGGCCAGGGCCGGGTTGGCGACCAGGTAGCCGAAACGTATGCCGTGCAGGCCGAAGTTCTTGCCGAGGCTGCGCAGCACGACGACGTTCGGGCGGATCATCGCCTCCTGGACGACCGACGGTTCGGCCTCGGCGTCGGCGAATTCCAGGAACGACTCGTCGATGACGATCAGGTCCAGATCGGCCATCGCGTCCATGAACTGCACGAGGGCCTGCTTGTGCAGGAAGCCGCCGTCGGGGTTGTTCGGGTTGCAGATGACGGCGACCCGGGTGCCGCGGGCCCGGATGAACTCGGCGTACTTGGCGAGGTCCAGGGCGAAGCCGCTGGACTCCTGCAGCGGGAACATGTCGACCCGCTTGCCGGTCTCCATCGGCTGGTCGGTCCAGCGGCCGAAGGTGGGGACGGGGATGGCGAGGGACTCGCGGACCATCAGGTGGTCGATCCAGGTGATCAGTTCGGTCGAGCCGTTTCCCATCGCGACGCACTGCGGCGGGAGCTGCAGCAGGTTGCACAGCTCGGCGGTGATCGTGTCGGCGCTGCTCGGGTAGTACGTGACGATGTCGCGCAGTCGGGCCGACATCTCCTCGAACATCGCCGGGGTGGGGAAGTACGGATTGCAGGGAATGCAGAAGTCCACGGGGCCGGTCCCGTCGCCGCCCTGCCGCGTCAGCGCCGCCATCGACGGGCTGTGTGCCGCGTCGCTGCGGAACAGCGAGGTGACGTTGTCGGCCATGGAACCTCCGTATGGGGCGGGCCCGGCAGGGACGACCGGGCCCGTCGCGTTTGGGTGGCCCGCGCGGGGGAGCACGGGCCGCCCTTAGATACGGGGTCAGGGGTGGCGTTGTTCAACGCGTGTGAAAGGAGTGTGAGTTCGGGAACCATGCCTCCGCTTCACGCGTCCACGGGGCCGGCCGCGCCCTGAAGGGGCGCGGGGCTGCGGTCGAATGTGCGGCTCAGCCGCGTGGGCGCGACCAGCTACAACGGCCCCGCAGTTCCCCACGGCCCCCAGCGGAGCGCTACGCGCTGAACGTATGGACGGTCCGCGTCCGATACGTCTGCCCCGGCCGCAGCACCGTGGACGGGAAGTTCGCATGGTTCGGCGAGTCCGGGAAGTGCTGGGTCTCCAGGCACAGGGCGTCGCCCTGGCGGTAGGTCTTGCCGCCGGTGCCGGTGAGCGTGCCGTCGAGGAAGTTGCCGGAGTAGAACTGCAGGCCCGGCTGGTCGGTGGCGATCCTCAGGGTGCGGCCGGAGCGCGGGTCGCGCAGGGTGGCGACGTGCTCGGGCTTGGACGTGACGCCCTTGTCCAGGACCCAGTTGTGGTCGTAGCCCTTGGCCTGCATCTGCTGGACGTGGCCGTCGCGGATGTCGCGGCCGATCGGCTTGGTCTTGCGGAAGTCGAAGGGGGTGCCCGCCACCTTCGCCAGTTCGCCGGTCGGGATGAGGCCCGAGTCGGTGGGCGTGTAGCGCGAGGCCTCGATGGTGAGCTCGTGGTCCTCGATGGTGCCGCTGCCCTCTCCGGCCAGGTTCCAGTACACGTGGCTGGTGAGGTTGACCACCGTGGCCTGGTCGGTGGTGGCCTCGTAGTCGATGATCCAGTCGCCGTGCCGGGTGAGGGTGTACGTCACCTTCGTCGTGAGGGTGCCCGGGTAGCCCATCTCGCCGTCGATGCTGGTGCGGTGGAGCACCAGGCCGACGTCGGAGCCCTCGGCGAACGGCTCGACGTCCCAGATGCGCTTGTCGAAGCCCTGCTCGCCGCCGTGCAGGCTGTTGACGCCGTCGTTCACGGACAGCTGGTACGTCTTGTCGTCGAGGGTGAACCGGCCCTTGGCCATGCGGTTGCCGTAGCGGCCGATCAGGGCGCCGAAGTACGGGGTCTTGGCGACGTAGTCGTCGATGTTGTCGAAGCCCAGGCAGACGTTGGTGTGGTGGCCGTCCCGGTCCGGGATCTCCAGAGCCTGGACGACACCGCCCCAGTTCAGGACCTTCAGCCGGGTGCCGCCGTTCTCCAGCGACCAGCGGTGGACCTGCGTGCCGTCGGCGAGCTCGCCGAAGAGCGATGTCACTGGTCTGCCTCTCCCTCCCATGGGAAGGGCCCCGCCTCGCGGCGGGGCCCGATCCGGTCTCTCCGGTCTACGAACCGGACTTGCGCTTGTTCCACACGTCGAACCCGACCGCGGCCAGCAGGGCGAGGCCCTTGATGACCTGCTGCCAGTCGGTGCCGACACTGAGGAGGTTCATGCCGTTGTTCAGCACGCCGAGGACGAGACCACCGATGATCGCGCCGAGGACGGTACCGACACCGCCGCTCATGGACGCGCCACCGATGAACGACGAGGCGATCGCCTCGAGTTCGAAGTTCAGGCCCGCCTTCGGCGAGGCCGCGTTCAGACGGGCGGCGACCACCAGACCCGCCAGGGCCGCGAGCACGCCCATGTTGAGGAAGACAAGGAAGGTGACCTTCTTGTCCTTGACGCCGGACAGCTTCGCCGCCGGCAGGTTGCCGCCGATCGCGTAGATGTGCCGGCCGAAGACCGCGTTGCGCATGACGTAGCCGTAGCCGACCACCAGCACACCGAGGACGATCAGGATGATCGGCGCGCCCTGGTAGCTGGCGAGCAGCATCGTCACCGCGAGGACCGCGGCGGCGATCGCGACCAGCTTCAGCAGGAAGGCGTTGCGCGGCAGCACGTCCAGGGAGAACTCCTGCTCGCGCTTGCGGTCGCGGACCTCCTGGTAGAGCACGAAGGCCAGCAGGACGATGCCCAGCAGCAGTGTGAGGTTGTGGTAGTTGGTGTTCGGGCCGACCTCGGGCAGGAAGCCGTTGCCGATCTTCTGCAGACCGTTCGGGAACGGGCCGAGGGTCTGGCCCTGCAGGAAGATCTCCGTCAGACCGCGGAAGAGCAGCATGCCGGCGAGGGTGACGATGAACGACGGTATGCCGAAGTACGCGATCAGGAACCCTTGCACCGCGCCCGCGGCGGCGCCCACCAGTAGGCACAGCACCAGGGCGAGGGGCCACGCCACATGATGGTTGACCGTCAGCACGGCGGCGAAGGCGCCCACGAACGCCGTCAGCGAACCGACCGACAGATCGATGTGACCCGCGATGATCACCAGCATCATGCCGATCGCGAGGATCAGGATGTAGCTGTTCTGCAGCACCAGGTTGGAGACGTTGCGCGGCAGCAGCAGGTCGCCGCCGGTCCACACCTGGAACAGCACCACGATCAGGCCGAGCGCGATCAGCATGCCGTACTGGCGCATGTTGCGGCGCAGGCCGCCCAGCATCAGCTGCAGCAGGTTCTCGCCGGAGGCCGACCCCCCGCTCTTCCCGGGCGGCGCCGAGGCCGGGACCTTGTCCGTCACATCCGTGCTCATCGGGTTACCTCTTTGTCCTTCGTCATCTGGCGCATCAGCACTTCCTGCGTGGCCTCGGCCCGCGGGACCTCACCCGTGAGCCGCCCGGCGGCCATGGTGTAGATGCGGTCGCACATCCCGAGCAGCTCCGGCAGCTCGGAGGAGATGAAGACGACCGCCTTGCCCTCCGCGGCCAGCTGGTCGATGACCGTGTAGATCTCGTACTTGGCGCCCACGTCGATGCCGCGCGTCGGCTCGTCCAGGATCAGCACCTCGGGACCCGCGAAGATCCACTTGCTGAGGACGACCTTCTGCTGGTTGCCGCCGGAGAGCCTGCCCACCGTCTCGAAGACGGTCGGCGCCTTGATGTTCATGGACTTGCGGAAGAGCTCGGAGACCTTCCGCTCCTCGTGCTCGTCGACCACACCCCGCCTCGCGACCTTGCCCAGGGCGGTCAGCGAGATGTTCCGGTTGATGTTGTCGATGAGGTTGAGGCCGTAGTGCTTGCGGTCCTCGGTGACGTACGCGATGCCGTGTCCGACCGCCTCCGCGACGGTCTTCGTACGGATCTCCTTGCCGTCCTTGAGGACCGTGCCGCCCGCGTGCCGGCCGTAGCTGCGCCCGAAGACGCTCATGGCCAGTTCCGTGCGGCCCGCGCCCATCAGCCCCGCGATACCCACGATCTCCCCGCGCCGCACGTTGATCGACACGTCGTCGACCACCTTGCGCTGCTGGTCGATCGGGTGGTGCACCGTCCAGTTGCGGATCTCCAGCGCGGGTGCCGCGTCCACTTCGCCCTCGTACGCGGTGCGTTCGGGGAAGCGGTGGTCGAGGTCGCGCCCGACCATGCCGGAGATGATGCGGTCCTCGGTGGTCTCCGCCGACTTCACGTCGAGGGTCTCGATGGACCTGCCGTCGCGGATGATCGTCACCGCGTCGGCGACCCGCCGGATCTCGTTCAGCTTGTGGGAGATGATGATCGAGGTGATGCCCTGGTTCTTCAACTCCAGGATGAGATCCAGGAGTTTGCCGCTGTCCTCGTCGTTCAGAGCCGCGGTCGGCTCGTCGAGGATCAGCAGCTTCACCTTCTTGGAGAGCGCCTTGGCGATCTCCACCAGCTGCTGCTTGCCCACGCCGATGTCGGCGATCCGGGTCTCCGGGTGGTCGGTCAGACCCACCCGGCGCAGCAGCTCGGTGGCGTGCTTGAGCGTCTCGTTCCAGTTGATGAACCCGCCCGAGGCGTGTTCGTTGCCGAGGAAGATGTTCTCCGCGATCGACAGGAACGGGACCAGCGCCAGCTCCTGATGGATGATCACGATCCCGCGCTGCTCGCTCGCCCGGATGTCCTTGAACTCGCAGGGCTCACCCTCGAAGAGGATGTCGCCCTCGTAGCTGCCGTGCGGATGGACGCCGGAGAGCACCTTCATCAAGGTGGACTTGCCGGCGCCGTTCTCACCGCAGATGGCATGGACCTCGCCCTGACGAACAGTCAGCGTGACGTCCGACAGCGCTTTGACCCCGGGAAAGGTCTTGACGATCGAGCGCATTTCCAGGACGGGTCCCGCCATGGTGTGCCCTTTCAATCCGTAGGAATGGCCGGTGTGGGTGTCGATATGCGGCTTGGCCGCGTGGCCGACACCACCGACAGGGGGACTACTTCAGCTGGTCCGCCGTGTAGTAGCCGGTGTCGACCAGTTCCTTCGTGTAGTTGGTCTTGTCGACGCTCACCGGCTGCAGCAGGTAGGCGGGGACGGTCTTGACACCGTTGCCGTACGACTTGGTGTCGTTGATCTCGGGCTTCTTGCCGTTGAGCACGTCGTCGATCATGGTCGAGGCGACCTTGGCCAGCTTGCGGATGTCCTTGTAGACGGTCTGCGTCTGCTGGCCCGCGATGATCGACTTCACCGAGGCGAGCTCGGCGTCCTGGCCGGTGATGACGGGCAGCGGCTTGGCGGCCGAGCCGTAACCGTCCGACTTCAGGGCGGCGAGGATGCCGATGGAGATGCCGTCGTACGGCGACAGGACCGCGTCGACCTTGCCGCTGGTGTACGTGGAGGTGAGGATGTCCTCCATGCGCTTCTGCGCGGTGGCACCGTCCCAGCGCAGCGTGGTGACCTTGGTGAGCGCGGTCTGCTTGGACTTGACGACGAGCTGCTTCTTGTCGATGTACGGCTGGAGCACGCTCATCGCGCCGTTGAAGAAGTACTTGGTGTTGTTGTCGTCGTTGGAGCCGGCGAACAGCTCGATGTTGAACGGGCCCTTCTTGCCGCTGTCCAGGCCGAGCTTGTGCACGATGTACGTGCCCTGGAGCCTGCCGACCTTCTCGTTGTCGAACGAGGCGTAGTAGTCGACGTTCTTCGTGCCGAGGATCAGGCGGTCGTAGGAGATCACCGGGATCTTGGCGTCAGCGGCCTGCTGCAGCACGCTGTTCAGCGACTTGTTGTCGATGGCCGCGATGATGAGGCCCTTGACGCCCTGCGTGATCAGGTTCTCGATCTGCGAGACCTGGTTGGCCGGGTCGTCCTCGCCGTAGACCAGCTTGGTCTTGTAGCCCTTGGCCTGCAGGTCCTTGACGACGTTCTTGCCGTCGGCGATCCAGCGCTCGGAGGACTTGGTGGGCATCGCGATACCGATGGTGCCGCCCTTGGCGCTGCCCTTGTCCTCCTTGCTGCCGCCCTCGCTGCTCTGGCCGCAGGCGGACAGGGTCAGGGCGAGGGAAGCTGCTCCGGCGACGGCGGCGAGTGCGGCTCTGCGAGTGCGCATGATCATCATCCTTGATGTCTGTGAGGCAGGCTCGGTCTGGCTGTGCAAGGACGCTTGGGGGCGGGTGCGGAGACCGAGTGGTATGTGGGATTCTGTTTGAGCCCGTCTTCTTCTGTGAAGGGGCGTTGTTTGAACGTTATACGGACGTGCCGAACCGCTTGAGTGTGCCGGGCAGGCGCGACCCGAGGGGTGCCATGTCGCCGTCGGCTCCGTGGCGTGCGAGCAGGTCGAGGGCCAGGCGGCCGCGCCGGACGCGTTCCTTGGCGGTGGCGAGCGTCAGGTCCCGCATGTGGTTGCCGTACGGGTAGATGCCGGGCGCCTTGGACAGCCCGAACTTCAGGTACAGCGGTGCCCCGCGTCTGATCAGCTCGGCGACCTCGTACATCCGGACATATCCCCCCAGGTCGTCGGGGGCCTCGATGTACATGTCCATGGGGGCGGCGGAGACCCGCCGGATCTCGGTGAGGTGATCCAGTGTCAGGTCGCTGGGCACGTTGATGGAGTCGCCGCCCAGCTGCTCGTACACCGCGTACGCGGCCGGGTTGACCGGACCGATCAGCGCCGAGACCTTCAGGGTGGTGTCGGCCGGGATGATGCCGGCGACGCGTGCGCGGTGCAGTGTCCACAGCACGCCCTCGTCGGCGACGAGGAGGCACTTGACGCCCAACTCGGTGGCGCGGACGGCATCTTCGACGCACCCTGCGACGGCGTCGTGCCCGCGGGCGCGCAGACCGGCCCCCCGTGAGTCGGTGCGCGTGGAACCGCCGATGTCCCAGGTGCCGCGCGGGCCGGTGAACAGGCAGAGCTCGATGTCGCGTTCGCCGGTCGCCTCGACCATTTCGGTGATCTCGGCGTCGGTCAGCATCCACACGCCGCTGCCCTGGCTGATCCGGTGGATCGGCACGTCGAGCCGCGAGGCCTCCTTCAGGACGACGGCCAGCGCTTCGGGGCCCTCGCACGAGGGGATCTCGGTGCGCCAGCGGCCACCACCCGGGAAGGTGTGGGGCGAGGCGTCGGCAGGGGAGAGGTCGGGCGCGCCCAGACCGAGGGCGGCGAGCGCCTGCTCGCCGGGTCGACGGGCTGCCGGGGCGGAAGCGTCGGTCACAAGGTGTCCTTAGAGTGTTCGATATTTCGGACGAAGTTCGCGGCTCAAACCGTGCGGGGCTTGGGTGTACGCCGGTGCGGGGCCGTCAGGTCGCCCGCACCGGCGTACTGCTAGGGGCGAAGGAGGACCTTGCCGACCTTCGGATCACCGGACCCGACGAGCTCGATGGCCTGCGGGAACTCGGCGAGCGGCAGCTCGTGCGTGACCAGCGGCAGCGGGTCGAGCAACCCGGCCCCGAACACCCGCACGGTGTGCGCCCATGCGTCCGGCGGCGCCCCGAAGACGGAGTGCACCTCCAGCTGCCGGACGACGAGATCCGTCGGGTCGAGCCCGTTCGCACCCGGCGCCGGGATCCCGGTGAGGACCAGGCGCCCGCCACGCCGCAGCAGGGCGGCGGAGGTCCGCGCGGCGTCGGCGGACCCGGCGGTCTCGATGACGACGTCGAAGTCGTCCGGGAGCGCCTCGTCCTTCGTACGGAAGTCGGTCGCGCCGTACTGCCGCGACAGCGCCTCGCGGTCCCGGCGGGTGCCGACGACCAGCAGCTCCACCGGCGAGACGGCCTTGAGGAACTGCACCGCGAACATCCCGAGGGTGCCGGTGCCGACCACGGCGACCTTCTCGCCCGGCTGCGCGTTCGCCTTGAGAGCGGCGGCCGCGATACAGGCGGCCGGCTCCAGCAGGGCCGCCGCCGTCAGGTCGGCGTCGTCGGGCAGCACGTGCAGCAGTCTCGCCGGGAGGGTCAGCGTGGGCGCCATCGCGCCCGGCTGGGTGAACCCGGTCTCCTCGTACCCGGCGCTGCACAGCGTGGTCTCACCCGCGTGGCAGCGGTCGCACACCTGGCAGTTCCGGAAGCCCTCGCCGACGACCTTGCGGCCGACCAGCGTCCCGGTGATCCCGGCGCCGACCCGCTCCACCGTTCCGGACCACTCGTGGCCGGGCGTGAGCGGGTAGCGCACGTACCCCTCGGGCCGGTTGCCCTGGAACACCTCCCGGTCGCTGCCGCAGATCCCGCTCGCGTGCACCCGCACCAGCGCCTCGCCCGGACCGGGGTCGCGGGGCGTGTGCTCGGCCAGGTGGAACGTGCCCGGGGCGTCGACGACGACGGCGGCGGAACTCACTGGTCGCCCTTCGGGTTCCGCTTCTCCCAGCCCTCGGCCCACAGGTCGAAGTGCGCCCGCTGCTGGGGGAACTCGGCCGCGGCGTCCACGTCCAGCTCCACGCCCAGGCCGGGCGCGTCGGAGAGGTGGAAGCAGCCGTCCTCCGGGTTCACCTGCGGCGCGCCCTTGACCACCTTCTTGATCTCGGCGTCCGCGAAGTCGTTGAAGTGCTCGAGGATCTTGAAGTTCGGGGAGGTGAAGCCGACCTGGAGCGAGGCGGAGGTGAGTACCGGCCCGCCCACGTTGTGCGGGGCGACCAGCATGTAGTGGGTCTCGGCGGTCGCGGCCAGCTTGCGCGTCTCCCAGATGCCGCCGATGTGGCCGACGTCCGGCTGGATGATGTCGACGGCCTGGCTCTCGAAGAGCTCCCGGAACTCGATCCGGTCGTGGATGCGCTCACCCGTGGCCACCGGCATGTCCACCTTCGCGGCGACCTTCTCCAGTGCCTTGAGGTTCTCCGGCGGCACCGGCTCCTCCAGCCAGGCCGGCTTGAAGGGCGCGAGCTCCTTGGCCAGCCGGACGGCGGTGGCGGGGGAGAAGCGGCCGTGCATCTCCAGCATCAGCTCGGACTCGGGGCCGATGGCGTCCCGGACGGCCTCGATCAGCGAGACCGCGTACATGGTCTGCTCGTGGTCGAGCTCGAAGTGCCCGGTGCCGAACGGGTCGATCTTCAGCGCCCGGTAACCGCGCTCCATGACGCCCTGAGCGGCCTTGTGGTAGGCCTCGGGCGTCCGCTCGGTGGTGTACCACCCGTTGGCGTAGGCCTTGACCTTGTCGGTGACCTTGCCGCCCAGCAGCTGCCACACCGGCACGCCGAGGGCCTTGCCCTTGATGTCCCAGCAGGCCATCTCGACGACGGCGATGCCGGACATCACGATCTCGCCGGCGCGGCCGTAGTCGCCGTACTTCATACGGCGGGTCAGGTCCTCGACGGCGAACGGGTCCGAGCCGAGAATATGGTTCTGTTCGGCCTCTCTCAGGTATCCGATCAGCGCGTCGGTGTGACCCAGCATGCGGGTCTCGCCCACACCCGTGATGCCTTCGTCGGTGTGCACCAGGACGTAGGTCAGGTTGCGCCACGGTGTCCCGACCACGTGCGTGCTGATTCCGGTGATGCGCACGGAAGTTACCCTTCGGCTGTTCGAGATTTCGGCTCATGTTCGAAATGCTGGGCAGACAGTAAGGACGGTGTGAGCGGGGTGTCAATGGGTAGGACGGCTTACGGTTTCGCCAGTTTCGGCGCCTCTTGCCCAGGTGGCCCCTCCCCGGTGTGTGCCAGTTCACTCCGGAGGTCGCGCCGATTTGGCCGGTTCCCACACAACCTTCACGGTCGTGCCTAGGAACGTGACCCTCCGGGAACTTACTCTTCCCGCGTCATGGACTACTGCTACCCGTGCCAACGGCACCTCAACGGCGCCCTCGCCTGTCCGGGGTGCGGGACACGCGTCGAGCAGATGCGCGCATACCGGGATGCCTACGAGCCGGAGCCCTACGATCACGCCGTCGCTCCCGTTGATCATGATGCACCGGTGGCTCCCGACGACCAAGCCCCCCACCTGGACGACGAGGACCACGGCGGTGACGAAGGCGAGAGCGACGAGCCCCACGGGCGCGCCGCGCGCCGCCGCGAGCGGGGCCGCGGTGGTCGTCGGGGTCCTGCCGGTGCGGACGGTGCGACGGACGCGAGCCGTCGCGACCGCAAGGCCGCGCTCCACCGCCGGCGCCGTAAGCGCACGTTGCTCGTCGCCGCGGGGTTCGTCCTGGCGGCGGGTGGTCTGAGTCTGGCCGAACTCGGCATGGACGCACCGGTGTTCTCCTCGTCCCCCGACCCGTCCGCGGCCGGGGACGAGGCGTCCGAGGTCGACCACTCCACGGCGAAGCCGAGCGAGTCCGCAGGGCCCCGCGCCGGCGGGAGGGGTGCCTTGGACGGCAAGCCCTCGGCCTCCCCGGACACCTCCGCCTCGCCGTCGAAGTCCGCCGACAGCAAGCACGACGCGTCCGCGACCCCCGGCAGGTCGACCCCGTCGGCGGCCGTCCCCGGCTCCTCCGGCTCGACGCCCCCGCCCGCCTCGGGCTCGACCCCGACCTCGGACCCGACGACCTCTGGCCCGTCCCCGCGGCCGTCGCCGTCGGAGACGTGCAAGCGCTTCCTGTGGTGGTGTACGTGACTCTGCCGTCCGGCATCAAGCCCGCCTGATACGACCGCGGTTGAGGCACTGCCGGAGCGGTCGCTCGACCGGGCCTCTCCCGGCTCCATCGGCCCTCCTCGGACCCGTTTTCGCCGCTGTCGCGGGCGGGCGCGGCTTCCCGTGGTGGTGGGCGCGGGGCTGCTGGTGGGCGTCAACTCGCGTGATGTGCCGGCGGTTGAGGCATGACCTTTTAACAGCCGCGTTATCCAACCGTGACGGCCTTCTGTCTGCAGCCCTCTTGACCGCTGTGATTTGTTAGCGCTCACAATGACCTCCGCATTCACCGGTCAACGTCCAACGTCAGCGTGGGAGATATGAGCGTCGTGCCCGCAGTGTCCCGACCAGCCGATCCCGCCAGTGCTGTTGGGCCGTTCCGGAGACTTGTGTGAAGCCGTCGGGCGGGACCGTCCGCCCACGACGCGTGCTTTGCCGGCAGACGAGCGCCAAGGAGGTGCGGCCGTGACCAACGCGCAGCTTCGGCCGCCCACCATGGCCGACGTGGCACGCCTGGCAGGCGTGTCCCACCAGACCGTGTCCCGCGTGCTGGGGAACCACCCCAACGTGCGGGACGAGACACGGGCCAGGGTGCTGCGTGTGATCGAGGAGACGGGCTACCGCCGCAACTCCTCCGCACGGGCCCTGGCGACCCGGCGCACCCGGACGCTGGGGGTGGTGGCCTCCGACACCACCCTCTACGGACCGGCCAGCACCCTGTTCGCGCTGGAGGAGGCGGCGCGGGCCGAGGGATACCTCGTCTCGACGGTCACGTTGCGCAAGCTGACCGTGGAGACGCTGTCCGAGGCCCTGGACCACCTCAGTGAGGGCGGGGTGGAAGGCGTGGTCGCGATCGCCCCGCAGCGGTCCGCGGTGGTCGCACTGGCCGAACTGCGCTGCCCCTTCCCGGTGGTGGTCGTGGGCAGCGGTCCGGGCGTGGAGATTCCCAGCGTCAGCGTGGACCAGCACCTCGGAGCCGAGCTGGCCACGGGTCACCTGCTGGCCGCCGGCCACCGTAACGTCTGGCACCTCGCCGGGCCCGAGGAGTGGCAGGAGGCGGCCGACCGGGCGGCCGGCTGGCGGGCGACCCTCGAAGCGGCGGGGGCGGAGCCGCCGATGCTGCTGCGCGGGGACTGGAGTCCGCTGTCGGGTTACCGCGCCGGCCAGGAACTGGCCGGCTGGGTGGGCCGGGGGCTGACCGCCGTCTTCGTCGCCAACGACCAGATGGCGCTGGGGGTGTTGCGGGCGCTGCGCGAGGCCGGGGTCCGGACCCCCCAGGATGTGGCGGTCGTGGGCTTCGACGACATCCCGGAGTCGGAGTACTTCGCACCTCCCCTCACCACCGTCCGGCAGGACTTCTCGACGGTGGGAAGGCGCGGCATCGCGACGCTCCTGGAGCTGATCGAGGGGCGGCCACCCGCCACCGCGCGCAGGATCGCCATCGAACCCCAACTGGTCGTCAGGGCCAGTACTTTCCCGCACGCCGTCCAACCGGAGGGCGTACCTCTCTGACGTACAGACCAACCACACAAGCGGTTCCGTGTGGTCGAAATACCGAACAATGATCGACAGGCTGGACGTAGTGCGGCCGGTCCCCTCGAGTACCAGCGGGTCCGTCCCGGGCCGGCTCTTCAAAGGAGAAGAACATGCTCAACAGAAGGAACTTCCTCACCGCGGCGGTCGGCGTGGCAGCCGCGGGTGGACTGGCCGCCTGCGCCAAGAAGGACGACTCCGGCTCCGGCTCCGGCTCCGGAGGCGGCGGCAAGGCGATCTCGCTCGGCTTCTCCCAGGTCGGCGCGGAGAGCGGCTGGCGCGCCGCCAACACCACCTCGGTGAAGTCCGCGGCCAAGGAGGCGGGCATCAACCTCAAGTTCTCCGACGCCCAGCAGAAGCAGGAGAACCAGATCTCCGCGATCCGCAGCTACATCGCGCAGAAGGTGGACGTCATCGCCTTCTCCCCGGTGGTCGTCACCGGCTGGGACGCGGTGCTCAAGGAGGCCAAGGCCGCGAAGATCCCCGTGGTCCTCACCGACCGCTCGGTGGAGACCTCCGACAGCTCCCTGTACGTCACGCTGGTCGGCTCCGACTTCACCGACGAGGGCCGGCGCGCGGCCCGGATGCTGGAGAAGGTCATCGCCAAGGCCGGCCTCAAGGGCCCGGTGAAGATCGCCCAGCTGGAGGGCACCACCGGCGCCGCTCCCGCGATCGAGCGCGGCAAGGGCTTCAAGGAGATCATGGACGCGGAGCACAAGTCCGACTGGAAGATCGTCGTCAGCCAGAGCGGTGACTTCACCCGCGCCGGCGGCAAGCAGGTCATGGCGGCCTTCCTGCAGTCCCACTCGGACATCAACGTGCTCTTCGCGCACAACGACGACATGGCCATCGGCGCCATCCAGTCGATCGAGGCGGCCGGCAAGAAGCCCGGCAAGGACATCCTGATCGTCTCGGTCGACGGCGTCCACGACGGCTTCGTCGCCATGTCCCAGGGCAAGATCAACGGCATCGTCGAGTGCAACCCGCTGCTCGGCCCCCAGCTGATGGAGGTCGTGAAGAAGGTCCACGAAGGCCAGAAGGTCGAGCGCTGGATCAAGACCAAGGAGGGCGACTACACGCAGGACCAGGCCAAGGCCGCGCTCCCGACCCGGAAGTACTGACCCACCGCACCCACCGGCAGGGAGCCTCCGGCCGACCGAGCCATCGGTCCGAGGGGGCTCCCTGCGGGAATGAACCAATCCCACAAGGAGCGCTGCCATGGCAGAGCCGCGGCCCGTGCTGGAAATGACGGGCATAGTCAAGGAGTTCCCGGGGGTACGGGCTCTGTCGGACGTCGACTTCCGGCTCTTCCCCGGCGAGATCCACGCCCTGATGGGCGAGAACGGCGCGGGCAAGTCCACCCTGATCAAGGTGCTGACGGGGGTCTACTCCCTGGACGGCGGCACCATCACCCTGGACGGCAGGTCCGTACGGTTCGGCAGCCCGCTGCAGGCGCAGCAGGCAGGCATCAGCACGGTGTACCAGGAGGTGAACCTCTGCCCCAACCTGTCGGTGGCGGAGAACATCTTCATCGGACGCGAGCCGACCCGCATGGGCCGTATCCAGTGGAAGCGGATGCGCAAGGAGGCGGCGGAGCTGGTGGACCGGCTCGGCCTCGACATCGACGTGACCGCGCCCCTGTCCTCGTACCCGCTGGCCGTGCAGCAACTGGTCGCGATCGTGCGGTCGGTGGGCACCGGCGACAGCGACGGCCAGGGATCGGGCACCAAGGTGCTGGTCCTGGACGAGCCGACGTCCAGCCTCGACCGTGACGAGGTCCAGGAGCTGTTCCGCCTGATGCGGCGGCTCAAGGACGAGGGCGTGGCGATCCTGTTCGTCTCGCACTTCCTCGACCAGATCTACGAGATCTGCGACCGGATGACCGTCCTGCGCAACGGCACCCTCGTCGGCGAGCACATGGTCGCCGACCTCGACCAGGTCGGGCTGATCCAGCTGATGATCGGCAAGGCCCTGGACCAGCTGGAGGAGCTGCACGACCAGCAGCTGCACTCCGACGTCGGCGAGACACTGCTGAAGGCGGAGGGCCTCGGCAGGACCGGCGGCATCGCCCCCTTCGACCTGGAGATCAAGAAGGGCGAGGTGCTCGGACTCGCCGGCCTGCTGGGATCGGGCCGGACCGAACTCGCCCGGCTGCTCTTCGGCGCCGACCAGCCGGACAGCGGCAAGGTGACCATCGGCGGCAAGCAGGTCTCGATGAGCGCCCCGAACGCCGCGATCGGCGCCGGTGTCGCCTTCTGCTCCGAGAACCGCAAGACCGAGGGCCTGGTGCCCGATCTGACGGTGCGGGAGAACATCATCCTGGCCCTGCAAGCCTCGCGCGGCTGGACGCGGCCCATCCCGGTCGCCCAGCGCGACGAACTCGTCGCCAAGTACATCAAGGCGCTGGACATCCGGCCCGCCAACCCCGAGGCCAGGGTCGGCCAGCTCAGCGGCGGCAACCAGCAGAAGGTGCTGCTGGCCCGCTGGCTGATCACCCAGCCCAAGCTGCTGATCCTGGACGAGCCGACGCGCGGCATCGACGTCGGCGCCAAGGCGGAGATCCAGAAACTCGTGGTCTCGCTCTCCGAGGAGGGCATGTCCGTGCTGTACATCGCGGCCGAGCTGGAGGAGGTACTCCGGCTCAGTCACACCATCGGAGTGCTGCGCGACCGCCGGCTGGTGGCGCAGCTCGCCAACGGGCCGGAGATCACCAGCAGCCGGATCATGGAGACCATCGCGAGCGGAGAACACCAGTGAGCACCAACTCCCGATGGCGAGCACTGACACACCACCACCTGTTCTGGCCGGTCGCGGTCCTTGTCTTCCTGCTGCTCGTCAACGTGCCCTTCACCCCTGACTTCTTCTCGGTCAAGATGACGGGCGGCCACCTCTACGGCAGCCTCGTCTCGATCGTGCTGTTCGGATCGCCCCTCATCCTGGTCGCGGTCGGCATGACCGTGGTCATCGCCACCGGCGGCATCGACCTCTCCGTCGGCGCCGTGGTCGCCATCACCGGGGCACTCGCCTGCTCGTACATCAGCCACCAGGCCGACCAGAACGCCCTGTCCGGGGTGCTGCTCGCCATGGGTCTTGGTCTGCTGGCCGCGGTCGTCTGCGGCCTGTGGAACGGCTTCCTGGTCGCCAGGATGGGCATCCAGCCGATCATCGCCACGCTGATCATCATGGTCGCCGGACGCGGTGTCGCCCAGCTGATCACCGACGGCCAGATCATCACCATCGACAGCGACCCGTACAAGCTGATCGGCGGCGGCTACTGGCTGACGCTGCCGTTCTCCATCTTCGTGGTGGCCCTGGTCGTCGCCGTCACCGTGGTGCTGACCCGTCGCACGGCGCTCGGGCTGCTGATCGAGTCGGTCGGTGGCAACGCCGAGGCCAGCCGTCTCGTGGGCATCAGGTCCCGGCGCATCAAGATCATGGTGTACGTGTTCTGCGCGCTGTGCGCCGCCATCGCGGGCCTGATGATCAGTTCCAACACCTCGGCGGCGGACGGCAACAACGCCGGTCTGTGGATCGAGCTCGACGCGATCCTCGCGGTGGTGATCGGCGGCACCTCGCTGCTGGGCGGCCGGTTCTCCATCGGCGGCACGGTGGTCGGCGCCCTCGTCATCCAGACCCTGACGACCACGATCTACACCATCGGTGTGCCGACCCAGACCAACCTGGTCTTCAAGGCCGCCGTCGTCATCGTCGTCTGCCTGCTCCAGTCCCCGAAGTTCCGCGCCAAGGTCTTCGGTGCCAGGTTCGGCGCCCGGTTCGGCGCGAAGGGTGGCGTCAAGCCTGCCGCGACCGAGGCGGACACCGCCGCGTCGACCGACGCCGCTGCGAAGATGGAGGTGTCGTGATGACCGCGACCACCCAGAGCCCCACGGCCGCGGACAGCCGTACCCCGTCCAAGGCCCAGCGTCTGCTGGGCGACCGGCGTCTGCCCGTCGCGGCGACGGCCCTGCTCTTCCTCGTGATGTACGGAGGGGGCCTGGCCCGGTACCAGTACTACGGTTTCGCCGAACCGCAGGTCTTCCTGAACCTGTTCATCGACAACAGCTATCTGCTGGTGGCCGCGGTCGGTGTCACCTTCGTCATCCTGTCCGGCGGCATCGACCTGTCCGTCGGCTCGGTGATCGGCTTCACCACGATGCTGACGGCCTGGCTGGTGGAGCGCGAGGGGCTGCCCCTCCTGGTGGTCATCCCCATCGCGCTGGCGGTGGGAGCCCTCGGCGGCTTCCTGATGGGCTATGTGATCCACAACTTCGAGATCCAGCCCTTCATCGTGACCCTCGCCGGCCTCTTCCTCTTCCGCGGCCTGTGCCTGGTCATCAGCAAGGAGTCGATCTCCATCAGCGACTCCGCGGTCAGCGACATGGCCCAGGCGCAGGTGTCGCTGGGGATGGGGTTCCTGTCGATCGGCGCGGTGGTCTCGCTGGTCGTCCTCGCCGTGGCGTTCTACGTCCTGCACTACACCCGCTTCGGGCGGCGCGTGTACGCCATCGGCGGCAACGAGCAGTCGGCCCTGCTGATGGGTCTCCCGCAGGGCGGCACCAAGATCGCCGTGTACACCGTGAGCGGCTTCTGCTCGGCGCTCGCCGGACTGCTGTTCACCCTCTACATCCAGTCCGGTGACCCGCTGCACGCGACCGGCATGGAACTCGACGCGATCGCCGCGGTCGTCATCGGCGGCACACTGCTGACGGGCGGTTCCGGCTATGTGGTGGGCACGCTGTTCGGAGTGCTGGTGCTGGGCCTGATCAAGAGCATCATCCAGTTCGAGGGCACGCTCAGCTCCTGGTGGACGAAGATCGCCACCGGTGTGCTGCTGTGCGCGTTCATCCTGGTCCAGCGGGTCATGACGGCCCGCAGGAAGACCTGACGCCCCGTGGCAGGAGCTGAGCCGCCCGGCCCGCTCCCAGTGTGAGGAGGTCCGGTGTACGCATCCCGTGCACCGGACCTCTCGCATGCCGGGTCCTGCCGGCCTCAGTCCTCGGTCTGCCCCAGCATCCGCCGCAGCAGGCCCCTCAGTGCCAGCCGTTCCTCCCTGCCGAGCCCCGCCAGTGGTTCGCGCGCGAAGCGCAGGGACTCGCGCAGGTTCCTGGCCACCTGCCGGCCCTCCTGCGTCGCCGCGGCCAGCTTCACGCGCCGGTCGGCCGGGTCGGGGCGGCGTTCCACCAGGCCACGGGACTCCAGGCGGTCGACGATGCCGGTCACGTTGGACGGCTCGCACTTCAGTTTCTGGGCCAGCTTGCGCATGGGCAGCGGTTCCAGGGAGAGCAGGCTCAGCAGACGGGCCTGGGCGCCGGTCAGCGAGTGCTCGGCGGCGGCATTCTCGTAGTCCTCGTGATAGCGGGCCACGATGTCGCCGATGAGCTCGACGACCTCGAGGGTCAGTTCATCGGGACGACGGGTGTTCGGTGGAGTGGCCATGGGCTCAGCCTACCCCGTTACTTGACAACATGAAATATTCAGGAGCATGGTTGTTTCAGGTGCTGAAGTATTCGGTACCCGGAGCATCTGAGGCAGTTCCCGCACACTCGAAAGGCACTCGTCATGATCAACCGCGAATGGCACCTGCTCAGCCGCCCCGTCGGCTGGCCGAAGCCCGAGGACTTCGCCCTGGTCGAGACGGAGGTCGCAGCGCCGGGTGAGGGTCAGGTGCTGGTCCGCAACAAGTACCTCTCGGTCGACCCGTACATGCGGGGCCGCATGAGCGACGCGAAGTCGTACGTCGCGCCCTTCGAGCTGGGCAAGGTCATGCAGGGCGGTGCGGTCGGCGAGGTCGTCGAGTCCAACGCCGAGGGCATCGCCGTCGGCGACCACCTGCTGCACTTCCTCGGCTGGCGCGAGTACGCGGTCGTGGACGCGAAGACCGCGGTCAAGGTCGACCCGGAGGCCGCGCCGCTGAGCACGTACCTCGGTGTGCTCGGCATGACGGGTCTGACGGCGTACGCGGGCCTGCTGCGGGTCGGCGCCTTCAAGGAGGGTGACGCGGTCTTCGTGTCCGGCGCCGCGGGTGCCGTCGGCAGCCAGGTGGGCCAGATCGCCAAGCTGAAGGGCGCCTCCCGGGTCATCGGGTCCGCCGGCTCCGACGAGAAGGTCAAGCTCCTGGTCGAGGAGTACGGCTTCGACGCCGCCTTCAACTACAAGAACGGCCCGGTCCGGGAGCAGCTCAAGGAGGCCGCCCCCGACGGCATCGACGTCTACTTCGACAACGTCGGCGGCGAGCACCTGGAGGCCGCGATCGGCGCGCTCAACCTCAAGGGCCGGGCCGTGATCTGCGGCATGATCTCGCAGTACAACTCGACCGAGCCGACGCCCGGCCCGCGCAACATGGTCAAGATCCTGCAGAACCGGCTCCGCGTCGAGGGCGTTCTGGTCGGCGACCACTACGACCTGCAGCCCGAGTTCGTCCAGGAGGTCGGCCCCTGGGTCGCCTCGGGTCAGCTGAAGTACCGCGAGACGGTCGTCGAGGGCATCGAGAACAACCTGGAGGCCTTCCTCGGGGTCCTGCGCGGCGACAACACCGGAAAGATGATCGTCAAGCTGTAGGTCTTCCGGCCTTTCCCGCTGTTTCCGGCATGCGGTAACTTCTTTCCGAAACCGTCGTCGATCGTGGGCGCGAGTCGCGGCGGACCGAGGAGGAAGACAACCGCATGTCCATCCAGCAGACCGACGTCCTCTACACCGCCGTCGCCACCGCCGAGAACGGTCGCGACGGCCGGGTCGCCACCGAGGACGGCAAGCTCGACGTCGTCGTGAACCCGCCCGAGGAGTTGGGCGGCAGCGGCGCCGGCACCAACCCGGAGCAGCTGTTCGCGGCCGGCTACAGCGCCTGCTTCCAGGGCGCGCTGGGCGTGGTGGCCCGCCAGGAGAAGGCCGACATCTCCGGCTCGACGGTCACCGCGAAGGTCGGCATCGGCAAGAACGACGACGGCTTCGGGATCATCGTCGAGATCTCCGCCAGCATCCCGAACGTCGACGCGCAGACCGCCGGGGCCCTCCTGGAGAAGGCCCACCAGGTCTGCCCGTACTCGAAGGCAACCCGCGGCAACATCACCGTGACGCTGGTCTGACGCACTCGTTGCTACGACAGAGGCCGCACCCTTGGACGTGGGGTGCGGCCTCTGTCGTACGGGGAACAGACGGCTGTACGGGATCAGGAAGCCAGCGCCGCCGTATGGACCGCCTTCACCAGCCGCTCGTTCTCCGGCGCCGCCCCGCCCGGGAAGGCGATGCGCCGCCGGGTGTAGCCGTACGCCAGCCCGCTGCGCGGGTCCGCGAAGGCCTGGGAGCCGCCCGCCCCGGAGTGCCCGAAGGCCCCGGCGCCCAGGAACAGGTACCAGGCCTCGCCCGTCGCCTGGAAGCCGAGGCCGAAGGCCCGGTGGCCGCGGGCCACCAGGTCGTACCCGACCGAGTGGACCTGCCCGACCTCGGCCACGGTGTCCGGCTTCAGCAGCGGCGGCCGGCCCGCCACCTCGCTGATCGCCGCCGCGTACATCCCGGCGAGCCCGCGCGCCGCGGCCACGCCGCCGGCCGAAGCCGGGCCCTTGGCGCGCACGGTGCGGGAGTTGGCGTGACCGACCAGATCCCCCGTCCCGTGGACATGGGTGTTGGACGCGATCGAGGCGAGCGTGTGCGGCCCTCTCGGCGCCGCGTCCAGCACGGCCTGCTGTTTCGCCGTCGGGGTCATCGGCTGCACGGACCGGAAGCGGGGCTCCAGCGCCTCGGGCAGCCCCAGGAAGAAGTCCAGCCCGTACGGGGCCCGCACCCGTTCCTCGTAGATCTCCTGGAGGGTGTGGCCCGTGGCCCGCCGGATCACCTCCCCGGTGAGCGCGCCGATGACCAGCGCGTGGTAGCCGAACGCCGTGCCCGGGCGCCAGAAGGGCCGCTGGTCGGCGAGCCGTTCGGCGATCACGCGGTCGTCGGCCAGCTCGTCCTCGCTGAACCCGGCGTCGAGCCCGATCAGCCCGGCGCGATGCGTGACCAGGTCCCGCAGGGTCAGCGCCGCCTTGCCCTCGGTCCCGAACTCCGGCCAGTAGTACGTCACTTTCCGGTCCAGTTCGAGCGTGCCGTCCTGCACGAGGAGCGCGAGGACCAGATGGGCGGCGCCCTTGGTCGACGAGAACACGCCGTAGAGGGACTCGGCGTCGTTGCCGTCACCGGCCCACAGGTCGACCACCCTCCGGCCGTGCACATACGCGCACAACTGGCCCTCGTAGTCGGGCCGTTCCCCCGCCACGAACGCGGCGAACTCCTCACGCACTGCCTCGAAGCCGTCCGCGACGGTGCCGTGGATCTGCTGCTGCACGCGTACCTCCTCCTGGGCTTCCTGAGATCGATACGGCGAGATGTACCTGTCCGACTCAACCCCAACAGCAGGCGGTTCATGTCACGGATGCCCCCTATGGCGTAGCGCGAGTGGGCCGGAGGGGGCGACGCCGTCCGTCGGATGGGGGCATGCTGAGGGGCGACCGTCGGCACCGAGGCTCCATTCGAGGAGAGCCCATGGCAACGATCCCTTCGCTCCCCAGCAGGGACGACGTCCTGCGCATGGCACGCAACACCACCGACATCACCGGCCAGCTCCTGGACACGGCCGGGAACATCACCCGGATCGCGATCAACACCTTCGACCCGCGGGACGGCTCGGGCGCCGAGGTGCTGCGCGTGCTGCGCGAGACCACCGCGGAACTGGCCGAGGCGAGCGCGTCTCCGCAGGCGCAGGAGGCGTTCTACCGGATCGTCGACACCCTGACCCGGCTGGGCACGAGCGGGGCGCCGCTGGCCGTGCACCCCGTGAGCGAACCGGCGCAGGCCCTGCTGACGGCGATCGGCGACAGCCTCCTGCCGGTGCTGGACGCGGTCGAGCCGGCCGTGGAGGAGTTCGCGGACGCCCTCGGCGACCTGGTCGAGGCGACGTCCCCCCTGCTGCCCGCGGCGGCGGGCGTGGCCGCCGGGGCACTTCTCGCGGTGACGCCGGTGCTGCGGGCCGCGGCGGACGTCCTGCGCGAGTCCTCGCCCGAACTCCGGCGCGTCGCGGACGCGTTGACCGCGGCCCTCGCCCCGCTGATGCCGCTCCAGGTCGCCCTCGCGGAACGCGCCGCGGCCGCCGGAGCAGGCGTCGTCCGGGCGACCCTGCCCCCACTGGCCGACCTCGCGGAGGCGGCAGCGGCCACGACGAAGGCGGCCCGACCGGTGCTGGTCGCGAGCGAGGAGCTGCTGGTGACCGGCCTGGAACAACTCCAGCCCCTGCTGCTGTCCGCGGCTTCCCGAGCGGGACGGGTGGCGCGGGCGGCGGCGATACGGGTGAGCGCGGCGGTGTCGCCCGCGGCGGAGCGGGGGGTCGTGGTGTCCGTCACCCCGGTGTAGTGCCAGGTGTTGGCGGTGCCGTCCGGCACATCGGGGCCCGATAGGGTTCCCCCATGCGTGATCTAGGGGCGGGCTTCACTTACCTGCTGAAGGGCCAACGATGGGTGGCCGGCCACGGCAGGCAATACGGCTTCGGTCTGCTGCCGGGGCTGATCACCCTCGTCCTCTACGCGGCGGCGCTCACCACCCTCGCCCTGTGGGGCGAAGACGCCGTCACCTGGGCGACCCCCTTCGCCGACGACTGGTCCGGCCCCTGGCAAGGCGTCTTCCGCGGGTTCCTCACGGCGGTGCTCTTCGCCCTGGCCCTCCTCCTCGCCGTCCTCACCTTCACGGCCGTAACGCTCCTCATAGGCCAGCCCTTCTACGAGAACCTCTCCGAAAAGGTCGACGCCGACGTCGACCCGAACGGCACCGCCCCCGAGTCCGGCCTCCCCCTCTGGCGCGAACTGTGGATCTCGGCCCGCGACAGCCTCCGTATCCTCGTGCGCGCACTGCTGTGGGGCGTCCTGCTCTTCGCCCTCGGCTTCGTCCCGCTCGTCGGCCAGACCGTCGTCCCGGTGATCGGTTTCTTCGTCACGGGTTTCTTCCTCACGGAGGAACTCACCGCGGTGGCCCTCCAGCGCCGCGGCGTCGAACTGCGCGCCCGCCTCACCCTGCTCCGCTCCCGTAAGACCCTCGTCTGGGGCTTCGGCACCCCGCTCGGCCTGGCCTTCCTGGTCCCCTTCGTCGCGGTGTTCCTGATGCCGGGCGCGGTCGCGGGCGCGACGCTGCTGGCGCGGGAACTGCTGGGCGAGGAGACCGACGGCGGTGACGACGACACCGCCGAGGCCCCCGACGAGGAGGACGTCACCCAGCGGTCGTGGCGTCGACCGCCACGGTCAGGATCGCCCGTACCTGAGTGATGATGTCCTGCCGGTTCCGCAGGAACTGCGGGTCCGTGACCGTCCCGGTCGCCGGATCGGTGTTGCCCGTGCCGAACTGCAGCACCGGTGTGTGCACATGGCCTCCGGGCAGGGTGTCGTGCAGCCCGAGACGGTCCCGGAGCAGGGTGGCCCGGTAGGCGATCTCGTTGGAGAGGTAGTCGCCCCCGCCGCCGGCCCGAGCGGTCGAGCCGGGAGTCGGCCCGTCCGGCCGTACCACCGCATCCGTGCCGCCCGCCGGGATCTCGGTCACCTCCGTGTGGTCGTACACCGGGAAGCGTCCCGTGTTCGCGGCCACGATCGCCTTGTACGGCAGGGTGGTGGTCGTCCACTGCGGCTGTGAGGCGGGATCGGTGACCGGGACGGTCTCCGTCCGGCTGATGTTGTCGTTGTCGGCGAACCCGCCCCGCCAGGCCCCGTTGGTCCGCTCCACGTCGAACCGCCCGACCCGCCCCTGGCTCACGGTCGTGAACAGGTCCACCTTCTTCAGATACGGCCGCAGGGTGCGCTCCACGGTGCCGTCGGCGAAGTCCTGCCAACGCACCGGGAAGACCACGGTCTCGACCCGCGCCGGCCCGTCCGCCGTCTCGATCACCGTTCCGTCGAGCGCGAGCGCGGTGGCCCCGGAGGGGTTGGAGATCCGGATGTCCCGGTCCAGGGTGAACGGGTCGAAGCCGGTGACCAGCACACGCCTCAGACCTTTGCCCTGCGGGTAGCGGACGTCGGTCTGCCCGCGCGAGGTGCGCTCCAACGCGTCGATCAGCGCAGCCCGTTGCTGGTCGCTCAGCCCGAACTCCGGCTCCCAGGTGCGCAGGTCCCGGGTCATCCCGAGCCGCGCCCAGTACAGCGGCCGGTCGTCGTCCCGAGCCAGGTCCCCGCCCGCGGGCCCTCGCCCCTGAGCCCGCTCCACGGCCCGCCGCCACAGCGCCGACCCCTCGTGCACGACGATGCGGCGGGCCTGCGCATAGGAACAGGCCCCCTCCAGTGCACGGGTGAGCCCTGGGGCCACGTCGTCGAACCCCGACCGTTCGAGGATCTCCTGCGGTACGGCCTTGTCGAGCCGCTGCTCCTCCACGGTGGGGGAGGGGACGGTCGCGGCGGCGGTCGCCGTGGTGGGGGCAGCGAACCCGGCCAGCAGTGCCAGTCCGCATACGCCGATCCGAACACGTATGGAGTTCAAGGGAGTTCAGGTCCTTCCGTCGCCGTTGTGGGGGAGCGTGGTGCGACGGCCGCAGTATCGCCCGACGGAAGTGGTCTACGCCATGGTGCACGTGTGTCAGGTGTGCAGAGGAGTATCGGAGTAAGTGCGCCCACCTACCCGGGGATACGGGCCACCGCCTCCCGCAGCGCCCTGACGAACGCCTCCACGGTCGGCGTGGGCGCCCGCCCCCGTGCCGTCGCGGCGTACACCGCCCGGGCCGGAGCCCCTTCGTCGAGGACCGGCAGCAGCGCGATGTCCGGGCGTACGGACTCGGCGGCCAGCGCGGGGACCAGAGTGACTCCCAGCCCTGCGGCGACGTACCCCTGCTTGGCGGTCCACTCGGCGACGACATGCGTCACGCGCGGGCGGAAACCCTGGCGCAGGGCCGCGTCCAGGAGGGTGCCCTCGGGGCGGGAGCTCCCGGAGATCCAGTCGGCGTCGGCGAGTTGGCCGAGCCGTACCGGGCCCTCGTGGCCGGCCAGCGGGTGGTCGGCCGGGACGGCGACGTACAGCGACTCATCGAGGAGATGGTGGAGTTCGTACGACTCCAGGGGCGCGCGCCCGGTCGTCGAGACGACCGCCAGGTCGAGGTGGCCCGCGGCCAGCCGGTCCAGCAGACGGGGCGTGAGGCCCTCCTCGCGGGAGAGCCGGACCCGGGGGTGGCGGGCCCGGAACGCGGCAAGCGCGTGCGGCACCAGCGCCGCGTCGGCCGTCGCGAACGCACCGAACCGCAGCCGTCCGCCCGCCACTTCACGCAGGGCCGCCAGTTCGCGCGCGGCGCCGTGCAGCGTCTCGGCCACCGTCTCCGCGTGCGGGACGAGCAGCCGGCCCGCCTCCGTGAGCCGTACACCGCGCGGCAGCCGGTCGAAGAGCGGGGCGCCGCCGAGCGCCGCCTCCAGCGAGGAGATCTGCCGCGACACCGCCGACTGCGTCCAGCCGAGCGCCCGCGCGGCCACCGTGAACGATCCGTGCCGGGCGACCACCAGGAACACCCGCAGCCAGACGGTGGAGAGGTCCGGTACCGGTACCCCTGCTGAGGGATGCTGTTTCGGCATGGGAGCCATGCTAGACATTCGCTTGTCGCATCGCAGGTGGCGGGCCTAGCGTCGATGGCATGCCGCAGCTGGATCAGATCGCGTTCCTGGGCCTGGGACACATGGGTGCCCCCATGGCCCGCCGACTCCTCGCCGCCGGGCACCCGTTGACCGTCTGGAACCGCACCGCCGCCAAAACCGCACCGCTGGTCGCCGACGGGGCCGTGCTCGCCGCCTCCCCCGCCCACGCCGTGCGGGACGCCGACGTGGTGATCACGATGCTCGCCGACCCGGCCGCGCTCGACGCGGTGGCCGCCGAGACCGTGCCCGCACTGCGCCCCGGCACCCGGTGGCTCGAGATGTCGACCGTCGGCCCGGACGCCGTACGCGAACTCGCCGCCAGGGCAGGGGAGTCGGCCACCGTCATCGACGCCCCCGTCATGGGCAGCACCGACCGGGCGGCGGCCGGTGAGCTCGGCATCCTCGCCGGCGGCGACACGGCGGGCGTCGAGCACGTCCTGGCCCGCCTCGGCACCGTCACCCGTACCGGCGGCCCCGGCTCCGCCGCCGCCCTCAAGCTGGTCCTCAACTCGGCCGTCATCGGCGGGGTGGCGCTGGTCGCCGAGGCGTTGCGCCTGGCCGACGCCCTGGGTGTGGACGGCGACCTCGCGCGCACCGCCCTGGCCGGCAGCCCGCTCGGCGGAGCCGTCACCCGCGCCTTCGCCGAAGGCGTGCACTTCGGCACGGCCCTCGCGGTCAAGGACCTGGCCCTGGCGACGAAGGCGGCCGAACTGCCCGCCATGGAAGCCGCGTTGGCCCACTACCGCCAGGCCGCCGCCGACCCCGCCCTCGCGGACGTGGACCTCTCCCGCGCCGCCGCCCGCATCCGCACCTCCTGAAGGAGCCCCGTGAAGGTCACCCTCGACAATCCGGTCGGCGCCCCGCAGCCCGCCAGCCCCTACTACTCCCAGGTCGCCCGGGTCGAACACCCCGACGGCAGCGCCCTGTTGTTCGTCTCCGGCCAGACCGCCGAGGGCGACACCCTCGCCGAGCAGACGCGCGGCATCTTCGAGGGGCTCGACGCGCTGCTGCGCGCCCACGGGGCGACCCTGGCCGACGTCATCAACATCCGTTCGTACCTGACCGACATCGGCAAGCTGCAGGAATACGGCACCGTACGGCGGGAGTTCCTCACCGGGACGCCGCCGACGAGCATGACCTTCGAGGCCTCGCGGCTGTTCCGGCCCGAGGCGCAGATCGAGATCGAGGTCGTCGCCGCCGTACCCGCCCCGGAGTGATCGCTTCCGGGCGATACTGCCGCCCATGAAGGCAATCAAGGCAGCGAACCTCGGCGTCCTGTTCCTCATCGAACTCGGCGCTCTCGCTGCCGTCTCCTACTGGGGCTTCACCCGGGACGTGGCCACCCCGCTCGCCTGGCTCCTCGGCCTCGGTGCCCCGGCCGTACTGATCGTGCTGTGGGCGCTGTTCGGCTCCCAGAAGGCGTCGTACAAGACACGCGGTGCGGTCCGCGTCGGCTTCGAACTGCTCTGGTTCGGGGCGGGGGTGGCCGCGTTGTTCGCCGCCGGGGCAGTGGGCTGGGCAATCGCCTTCGCCGCCGTGTGCGCGGTGAGCAAGACGCTCGCCGTGATCTGGCGTCATTGACATGCTCCTCGCCCTGAAGGGCGAGGATTCTGACCTTCTCGATCGTTGCTGTGCCGCTACGCGGCACGGGGTTCGGTCGGGAATCCGTGGCTTCCTGTTTCTTCGCGCTGTGCCGGGACTGCTCCCGGTCTTATCGGCGCTCCGCAGGCCGCCACCGCCAGTCCGGCGGCCGTCTTCACGTTGATCGCGGCGTTGGTGTCCCGGTCGTGGACGGTGCCGCAGGCGGCACAGGTCCATTCCCGGACGTTGAGGGGTTTGGGTCCGTCCACGGCGCCGCAGGTGGAGCAGGTCTGGGAGGTCGGCTCGAAGCGGCCGATCTTGACCAGGGTGCGACCGTACCGCTGTCCTTTGTAGACCAGCATGCTGACGAACTGTGCCCATCCGGCGTCGTGCACGGACTTGGCCGGCTTCGTGCGCGCGAGTCCTTTCACCGCCAGGTCCTCCACGGCGATCCCTTGGTTCTCGGAGATCAGTTTCGTGGAGAGCTGATGGTGGAACTCCCGGCGTGCGTCAGCAACTTCGGCGTGGGCGCGGGCGACCTTGAGACGGGCCTTGGCCCGGTTCTTTGATCCCTTCTGCTTGCGGGACAGTTCCTTCTGGGCCTTCTTGAGCTTCTTTTCCGCGCGCCGCAGGAACCGTGGGGAGTCAATCTTCGTGCCGTCGGACAGTGCAACGAAATGGGTCAGGAGATCGATGCCGATGGTGCGGTCGGTCTCCGGCCTCCGCGTCGCGTCGGCGGCGGGGTCGGTGTCGAGGACGAAGGAGGCGAAGAACCTGCCGGCCGCGTCCTTGACGACTGTGACGGAAGTGGGGGTGGCGGGCAGGGTGCGGGACCATTTCACCTTCACCGCGCCGATCGTCGGCAGGTTCAGACGGCCGCTGTCGGTGATGTTCCAGCGGGCGTTGGCGGTGAACCGGATCGACTGCCGCGTGTCCTTACGGGACTTGAACCGCGGTGCTCCCCCCTTCGGTCCCTTGCATGTGCCCTTGAGGGAGGCGAAGAAGTTGCGGTACGCCTTCTCGGCGTCCCGCAGCGACTGCTGGAGCACCACTGCGGAGACCTCGCCGAGCCAGGACCGCTCGACTGTCCGCTTCGCCTCGGTGATCAGCTTCCGGGACAGCTGACCGGCCGTCGGGAAGGGCTGTCTGTACCGGAGCTGCATGACGATCACGCTAGGCATCTCGAACCCACGTCGTCACCGAGAACATATGAACGACTCGTCACCGCCACGAAGTAGCATTCGGCTCCGCCGGAACACCACCGCGACGCTCCGCGTCGCGGCCAAAAGATTCGCTTCGCCTCCGACCTGAAGACCGGAGCGCCGCGAATGATGCCGTGTAGCAGGGAGCTCAGACTTCCTCCCCGAGCAACGCCAGAAAATCCCGGAACGCCCCCGGCATGTCCACCGACTCCGGGTCCAGCAGCCACTGGTACTGCAACCCGTCCATCACGGCCACCAGCAGCGGAGCCGTCCGCTCCGGCGTGAGCCCGTTCGGCAGCCGCTCCCCGTACTCGGCCCGGAGCACCGCCGCCATGCTCTCCCGCACCTGCCGGTACCGCCCGGTGAAGTACGCCCGCGCCGGATGCCCCTCCGTCACACTCTCGCCCAGCAGCGCCGAGAACGTCTGGATGATCCCGGGCCGCATCGCGTTGTACTCGACCAGCGAGGCCAGCAGATCCACCCGCCACTGCGTGGCCGGTACGGCATCCCACTGGTCCCGGTCCTTCAGGACGGCGACCAGCAGCGCGTCCTTGGTGGGGAAGTAGTGCAGCAGCCCCTGCTGGGTGAGTCCGACCCGCTCGGCCACCGCCGCCAGGGACGCGCCCCGGTACCCGCGCTCGGCGATCACCTCCAGTGCCGCCCGCACGATCTCCGCGCGCCGCTCCTCGCTTCTGACCCTGGCGTTCATGGCGTCACCGTACGACATCCCCGTACAGGAAATATCACGGCACGATAACGAAACCTACCGTGTTACAGGGAGCGGGTGCACGATGGGGCGCAGGACGACATGACTCGATGAGGAGGCACCGCCATGGCGGGAACCCCTGGAACCTCTCCGGCCGACCGGGCGCGCGAGGCCGCCGTCGACGCGGCGCTCGGCAAGCTGGACCTGGACGCCAAGGCCCGGCTGCTGTCCGGCCAGGACATGTGGTCCCTGCCCGCCCTGCCGGAGATCGGCCTGAAGTCCCTCGTCATGTCAGACGGGCCGATCGGCGTCCGAGGAGTGCGCTGGAGCGCCGACGACCCCTCCGTCGCACTGCCGTCCCCGACCGCCCTGGCCGCCACCTGGGACCCGGACCTCGCCCGCCGCGCCGGCACCCTGCTCGCGCAGGAGGCCCGCCGCAAGGGCGTGCACGTGTTGCTCGCCCCCACGGTCAATCTCCATCGCTCCCCGCTCGGCGGACGGCACTTCGAGGCCTACAGCGAGGACCCGTATCTGACCGGGCTGATCGGTACGGGGTATGTGCAGGGGGTCCAGTCGGGCGGCGTCGGCACCACCGTCAAGCACTTCGTCGCCAACGACGCCGAGACCGACCGCTTCACCGTCGACAACCTGGTCTCCCGGCGCGCCCTGCGCGAGCTCTATCTGGCCCCCTTCGAGCTCATCGTCGAGAACGCCCACCCCTGGGGCATCATGACCGCCTACAACACGGTCAACGGCACGACGATGACCGAGCACCGCTATCTGGTGAACGAGGTCCTGCGCGGCGAATGGGGCTTCGACGGCTACAACGTCTCCGACTGGATGGCCGCCCGGTCGACGGTCGGCGCCATCGAGGGCGGCCTCGACGTCGCCATGCCCGGCCCGCAGACCGTGTACGGGGCCCCGCTCGCCCAGGCGGTGCGCGACGGCAAGGTCGAGGAGGCCGTCGTCGACGAGGCCGTACGCAACGTCCTGCGGCTGGCCGCCCGCGTCGGCGCCCTGGAGAGCGCCGAACCGGCCGTCACCGAGCTGCCCGAACCCGTCGACGGCATCGCACTGGCCCGTGAGATCGCCCGCCGCGCCTTCGTCCTGGTGAAGAACGACGACAACGCCCTGCCCCTCAAGCCAGGCACGGTGGCGCTGATCGGGGCCGCCGCCCGCGACGCCCGCGTCCTCGGCGGGGGTTCGGCCACGGTCTTCCCGGCCCGGATCGTCTCCCCGCTCGACGGCCTCACCGCCGCCCTCCCCGAGGGCACCCTCAGCTACGCCGTCGGCGCCGACCCCACCACCGAACTCGCCGTCGCCGACAAGGGCTTCGCACTGCGGGCGGTGTGCCGGGACGCCGAGGGGAACGTCATCGGGACGGCCTCCGTACCCAACGGCCAGATCCAGTGGATGGGTTCCGACCTCCCCGAGGGCGTCACCCACGACCGCCTGCACACCGTCGAGCTGACCGGCACCTTCACCCCGCGCGAGACCGGCCTGCACACCTTCGGCGCCAAGGGCACCGGCCACTTCACCCTCACCGTCGACGGCACGACGTACTACGACGACCTCCAGGGCCCCACCGACGACAGCGACCCCTTCGAGGCGTTCTTCGGCGCCCCGGTGCCCCGTGCCGAGGCCGAACTGACCGCGGGCCGCCCGGTCGAGGTCTCCCTCACCTACGTCTACGCACTCCCCGAGGAGTTCCCCTTCAAGGTCGTCGCCTTCGCCCTGGCCCACCTGGAGCCGCAGCGCGACGCCGACGAGCTGATCGCCGAGGCCGTCGAGGCCGCCCGCGCCGCCGACACCGCCGTCGTCGTGGTCGCCACCACCGACCGCGTGGAGTCGGAGGGCTTCGACCGGAAGGACCTCGACCTCCCCGGCCGCCAGGACGACCTGGTCCGCGCGGTCGCCACCGCCAACCCGAACACCGTCGTGGTCGTCAACTCCGGCTCCCCGGTGGAGCTGCCCTGGCGGGACGAGGCCGCCGCCGTACTGCTCAGCTGGTTCCCCGGCCAGGAGGGCGGCGCGGCCCTCGCCGACGTGCTGACCGGCGCGCACGAGCCGGGCGGCCGCCTGCCCACCACCTGGGGCTCCCTGTCCGACGCCCCGGTCACCCAGGTGGTGCCCGAGGGCGGCGAACTCGCCTACACCGAAGGCGTCTTCATCGGCTACCGGGCCTGGGAGAAGCAGGGCCGCACCCCCTCGTACCCCTTCGGCCACGGCCTCGGCTACACCGACTGGGCCTACGAGTCCGTCGAGGTCGACGGCACCACCGTCACGATCCGCGTCCGCAACACCGGCGAGCGCGTGGGCCGGGAGGTCGTCCAGGTCTACCTGGCGCCGGCCGAGCCCGGCCCCGACCGCCCCGCACGCCGGCTGGCGGGCTTCGCGGGGGTCGAGGCGGCCCCCGGCGAGACGGCGGAAGTGGTCGTCGAGATCCCCCGCCGCGCCTTCGAGGTCTGGGACGAGGGAACGGACTCATGGTCTTTTGCGAGGGGTTCGTACGACATCCAGGTGGGCCGCTCGATCACCGACCGCCGCCTCACCGCGACGATTGACGTCTGATCCGGGACAAGTCTCCCCACCAACAGCCCCGGCCCGGGACCTGACCCCTGGGCCGGGGCTCGTACGTTCCGCTGCCGCTAGCGGGTGGCGAAGCCGTACACCGTCTCCGACCTGAACACCCCGCCCGGCCGCAGCACCGTGCTCGGGAAGTCCGGGCGGTTCGGGGAGTCGGGGAAGTGCTGGGTCTCCAGGGCGATGCCGTCGCCGGGGGCGAAGGGGGCGGACAGGTGGTCCGCCGTGTAGAGCTGGAGGCCCGGTTCGGTGGTGGCCACGGTCAGGACCCGGCCGGAAGCGGGGTCGTGCAGTTCGGCCACCTCACGGGGGGTCTCGGTCACTCCGCCGTCGAGCACGAAGTTGTGGTCGTATCCGGCACCGACCTTCCGCGCCTGACGGAAGTCGAAGCGCGTGCCCGTCACATCGGCCGGCTCGCCGGTCGGGATCAGGTCGGCGTCGACCGGGGTGTAGCGGGAGGCGGCGAGCCGCAGTTCGTGGCCGCCCGCGCTGCCCGAGCCGCCGAGGTTGAAGTAGCTGTGGTTCGTCAGGTTCACCACGGTCGGCGCGTCCGTCACCGCCTCGTACGCGATGCGCAGTGCGCCGGACTCGTCGAGCGTGAACGTCGCCGAGACCTCGAGCCGCCCCGGGAACCCCTCCTCGCCATGCGCACTGACCCGGCTCAGACGCACCCCGTACTCCCCGGCCCGCGTCACCTCCCACACCCGCTTGTCGAAACCGTGTTCGCCGCCGTGCAGGGAGTTGGGAGGCGTGTTCTGCTCCAGCGCGTACGTCACCCCGTCCAGCGGGAAGCGGCCGCCCGCGATCCGGTTGGCGTACCGGCCGATCAGCGCGCCGAGGTACGGCTCCGGGTGCGTGAGATAGCCCTTCAGGTCCGCGAACCCCAGCACCACGTTCCCGGCCCGCCCGTCCCGGTCCGGGACCTCAAGGGACTGCACGATCCCGCCGTACGACAGGATCCGTACCCGCACACCGCCCCGCTCCAGGGTCCAGCGGTGAACCGGGGTGCCGTCGGCAAGTGCGCCGAAGAGTTCGTTCATGTGCGGAACTTTAAAACACGGCCCTCCGACCCCCGATCACAGCACTCACGCCTTCTTCCCCGTGACCTTCCGGTAGGCGATCTCCGCCAGCCGCGCCTGACCGTTCACACTGGGGTGGAACCAGTCCCACTGGCTCAACTGGGCCGTGCCGAACCGGTAGTCGTACACCGCGCCCCCGTCGAACCGGCACCGCCGGTCCTTCGCGCAGACCTCCTCCAGCACCTTGTTGTACGCCTCCACGCGCTTTTGCACGGTGTCCCGCCGCAGCGTCGCCGCCGAGTCGAGGGCGTCCGCGTCGCCCAGCATGGAGGGGCAGATGCCGAGCTTCCACACCTGCTTGCCCAGCGGGTTGGTGCGCCCCTGAGACCACAGCCGCTTCAGGTTCGGCACGCTCGCCACGTACACCTGCGTCTTCGGCAGGGAGCGGCGCAGGGTGCTCATCGCATCCTCGAAGTCCGCGCGGAAGCTCGCCACCGAGGTCATGGCGGCCGTGCTCGCCCGGCAGGCGTCGTTCGCCCCCGCCATCACCGTCACCAACTGGGGCCCGCGCGTCACCGCCTGCGCCATCTGACCCGGCAGGTCCGCCATCCGCGCCCCCGTCACCGCGTAGTTCCAGCTGCGCTCGGCGGCCTGCGCCTTCCCCAGCAGCCGTACGGCGAGGCTGTCGACCTTGGCGCTGCTGCCGGTCGCCCAGGACACCTCGGGGCAGTCCGACAGGACCGTACAGGCGTCGAAGCCGCGCGTGATGGAGTCACCGACCGCGGCGATCGAACGGGGGCTCACGTCCCACGCCGGCGCGGGCTTCGCGCTGTGCGCCTTCGTGCCCGTCGGCCCGGCGGAGTTGCCACCGACGGCGTCACACCCGGCGACGCCCAGGACGGTCGCCGCCACGGCGGCGAGAACGGTCCGTGAACGGTGGCTTGGCTTCCGCATAGGCCGGTGATCCCCTCGGTGCGTCCGTCTGTGTACGGATGTGTCACCCCATAACAACGCGCGGGAGTTCCCGATCCACGCAGCCTGCAACGGTTCACACCCGTACAAGCGTCCTGCCGGGTGAATGGCGGACGTTTCAGCGCATCGGGACCGACGGTACGTCACACTCCTTGCGCCGCCGCACGGTAGCCTCGCCATCAACGTGGCCGCCCGGCCACGGCCGTCCGCCAGTTCGCCAGATTGTCCTGCTCTGCCCGGAGGTCCCGGTGACGACACGTGGGGTTCTGTACGTGCACTCCGCACCGCGCGCGCTGTGCCCGCACGTCGAGTGGGCCGTCGCCGGCGTGCTCGGCACACGCGTCAACCTCGACTGGATCCGGCAGCCCGCCGCGCCCGGCACCTGGCGCTCGGAGTTCTCCTGGCAGGGCGAGGTCGGCACGGCGTCCAAGCTGGCCTCCGCGCTGCGCGGCTGGCAGCTCCTGCGCTTCGAGGTCACCGCGGAGCCCTGCCCCACCGCGGAGGGCGAACGCTACAGCTGCACCCCCGACCTGGGCATCTTCCACGCCGTCACCGGCATCCACGGCGACATCCTCATCCCGGAGGACCGCCTCCGCGCCGCCCTGACCCGCTCACAGCAGGGCGAAACGGAACTGGAGTCCGAAATCACCAAGCTGCTCGGAAAGCCGTGGGACGACGAGTTGGAGCCTTTCAGGTATGCGGGTGAGGGCGCCCCGGTGCGCTGGCTGCATCAGGTGGTCTGAAGCGCCCCTGAAGGGGCGCGGGGAACTGCGCGATCAACCCCCACCGGCCCGCAGCCGGCTGACAACAGACAGCAAAACGGCGAATGGCCCGCCCCAATAGGGAGTACGGGCCATTCGCCGTTCACGGCAATTCTCAGACCGTCCGGAACGCCAACACCACGTTGTGCCCACCAAACCCGAAGGAGTCGTTGAGGGCCGCGATACGGCCCTCAACGGGCAGCTTCCGCGCCTCGCCGCGGACGATGTCCGCAGCCGCCTCCGCCTCGGGATCAAGGTTCTCGACATTGATGGTCGGCGGAGCAACCCGGTGGTACAGCGCCAGGATCGTGGCGACGGACTCGACACCACCCGCCCCACCCAGCAGATGACCGGTCATCGACTTGGTGGCCGAGACCGCCATGTGGTCGGCGTCGTCGCCGAACACCTTCCGCAGCGCCTTCAGTTCGGCCACGTCACCAGCCGGCGTCGAGGTGGCGTGCGCGTTGACGTGCACGATCTCCGCCGGGTCCAGGTCGGTGCGCTCCAGCAGGTTCTGCAGGGCGTGCGAGATGCCGCGGCCCTCGGGCTCCGGCTGCACGATGTCGTGGCTGTCGGCGGAGATGCCCTGGCCGACCGCCTCCGCGTACACGCGGGCGCCGCGCTTGGCGGCGTGCTCGGCGGACTCCAGGACGAGGACGCCGGCGCCCTCGCCGAGGACGAAGCCGTCACGGGCGACGTCGTAGGGTCGCGAGGCGCCCTGCGGGTCGTCGTTGTTCTTGGACATCGCCATCATGTTGCCGAACGCGGCGATGGGAAGCGGGTGGATGGCCGCCTCCGTGCCACCCGCGACGACGACGTCGGCGCGGCCGGTGCGGATCATCTCGATGGCGTAGCCGATGGCCTCGGCGCCCGAGGCGCAGGCGGAGACCGGGGTGTGCACACCCGCCCGGGCGCCCACGAGGAGACCCACGTTGGCGGAGGGGCTGTTCGGCATCAGCATGGGGACGGTGTGCGGGGAGACGCGGCGTACGCCCTTCTCCTTGAGCACGTCGTACTGGTCGAGCAGGGTCGTCACACCACCGATGCCGGAGGCGATGACGGCACCGAGACGGTCCGGGTCGATGCTTGCGTCGTCACCGGCCTTCTCGGTGAAACCGGCGTCCGCCCAGGCCTCCTTGGCCGCGATCAGCGCGAACTGCGCCGAGCGGTCCAGGCGGCGGGCCTGCGGCCGGGGGATGACCTCGGTGGGCTCCACGGCGACCGGCGCGGCGATACGGACCGCCTGCTCGGCGGCCCACTCCTGCTCCAGGGGCTTCACGCCGGACTTGCCGGCGATCAGGCCCTCCCAGGTAGAGGCTGCGTCGCCACCCAGCGGTGTGGTTGCGCCGATACCGGTGACGACCACGGTGCGATTGGTCGGGCTCACGGGAATTCTTTCTCCAACGGATCGGGATTCAGCGGCGCCACCGCCGGGTGGCGGGGCAAAGCAGCCGGGCCTAGAAGGCTCAGGCCTGGTGCTTGAGGATGTAGTTGGTCGCGTCGCCGACCGTCTTGAGGTTCTTGACGTCCTCGTCCGGGATCTTGACGTCGAAGCGCTCTTCGGCGGCGACGACGACCTCGACCATGGACAGCGAGTCGACGTCCAGGTCGTCGGTGAAGGACTTGTCCAGCTGGACGTCCTCAACCGGGATGCCGGCGATCTCGTTCACGATGTCGGCGAGACCGGCGACGATCTCTTCCTGAGTGGCGGCCATGTCAGGCGCTCCTTCGTAGTAATCCAGAGGGTGTGGCGCCCGCCGCGTCAGCGGCAGGTGTTGCTGTGCTTTCCGCACCGGATCCGATGATGATCCGGCACGGAGTGCCTAGGGGAGGGTAACGACCGTCGCGGCGTACACGAGACCCGCCCCGAAGCCGATGACGAGCGCGGTGTCGCCGCTCTTCGCCTCACCGGTCGCCAGAAGCCGCTCCATGGCGAGCGGAATCGAGGCGGCCGAGGTGTTGCCGGTGGTGCGTACGTCACGCGCGACCGTGACGTGCTCCGGCAGTTTCAGCGTCTTCACCATCGAGTCGATGATCCGCTCGTTGGCCTGGTGGGGAATGAAGACGTCCAGGTCGTCCGGGGTGATCCCGGCCGCGTCCAGCGCCTGCTGGGCGACCTTCGCCATCTCGAACACGGCCCAGCGGAACACCGCCTGGCCCTCCTGCGTGATCGCAGGGAACTTGGCGACCGTGCCTTCGCGGTAGTCCGTCCACGGCACGGTCTGCTTGATCGTCTCGGACTTGTCGCCCTCCGAGCCCCACACGGTCGGGCCGATCGCCGGCTCCGTGGACGGGCCGACCACCACCGCGCCCGCGCCGTCGCCGAACAGGAAGGCCGTCGCACGGTCCTCCAGGTCGGTGAGGTCGGACAGCCGCTCCACGCCGATGACGAGGACGTACTCCGCGGAGCCCTCGACGATCATGCCCTTGGCGAGGGTGAGGCCGTAGCCGAAGCCGGCGCAGCCCGCCGAGATGTCGAAGGCGGCGGCCTTGTTCGTGCCGAGCTTGTCGGCGATCTCCGTCGCGACCGCGGGGGTCTGCTTGAAGTGCGAGACGGTCGAGACGATCACGCCGCCGATCTGCTCGGCGGAGATCCCCGCGTCGGCGATCGCCTTGCCGGACGCCTCGATCGACATCGCGGCGACGGTCTCCTCGTCGGAGGCCCAGTGCCGGGTCTCGATGCCGGAGCGCGAACGGATCCACTCGTCGGACGAGTCGATCGTCTCGAGGATCACCTCGTTCGGCACGACCCGGGTCGGGCGGTAGCCGCCCACACCGAGGATGCGCGCGTACGGGGCGCCCTTGCTGGGCTTGATCTTCGACATGTTCGTACGGCTCCTTGGGGTCAGGCTTCGGCGTGCTCGGCGATGAGCGCGCGGGCCGCGTCGAGGTCGTCGGGGGTCTTGAGCGCGAGCGTCTGCACGCCCGGCAGCGCGCGCTTGGCGAGGCCGACCAGCGTGCCGCCGGGGGAGACCTCGATCAGGGCGGTCGCGCCGAGCTCCTTGAAGGTCTCCATGCACAGGTCCCAGCGGACCGGGTTGGCGACCTGGCCGACCAGGCGCTCCAGCACCTCGGCGCCGGTCGCGACCGTCTGCCCGTCCTTGTTGGACACGTACGTGAACTTCGGGTCGGCGGGGGCCAGTTCGGCGGCGGCCTTCGCCAGCGCGTCGACGGCGGGCGCCATGTGGTGCGTGTGGAAGGCGCCGGCGACCTTCAGCGGGACGACCTTGCGGACGCCCTCCGGCTTGTCCTCGTTGAGCGCGGCCAGCTCCTCCAGCGTGCCCGCGGCGACGATCTGGCCCGCGCCGTTCACGTTCGCCGGGGTCAGGCCCAGCTTCGCCAGGTGCGCCACGGAGACTTCGGGGTCGCCGCCGAGCAGCGCCGACATCCCGGTCTCGGTGATCGCGGCGGCGTCGGCCATGGCCAGACCCCGCTTGCGTACGAGGGTCAGCGCGGAGGTGTCGTCGAGGACGCCCGCGAAGGCGGCCGCGGTGATCTCCCCGACGCTGTGGCCCGCGACGGCGCCCGGCGTGATGGCACCGAGTGCCGAGGCGGACAGGATGCCGGCGGCGACCAGCAGCGGCTGGGCCACGGCGGTGTCGCGGATCTCGTCCGCATCGGCGTTCGTGCCGTAGTGGGCGAGGTCCAGTCCGATGGCGTCCGACCAGGCGGCGACGCGGTCTGCGGCACCGGGCAGTTCGAGCCAGGGAGTCAGGAAGCCGGGCGTCTGGGCGCCCTGGCCGGGAGCGACGAGTACGAGCACTCTCACACTCTCTCTTGTGGACGGCCAAGGCCGCCCGTGAGGACAGGGACGAAGAACACGAGGGGGTTTTGTGGACCCCCGACAAAACACTAGGCGGGGAGATCCCCGTCGGCCAGACGCCCCAGGATCAGCGCGATCCGCAGCGTGAACGCGGAGCGTACATCGGAAGGTGACCAGCCGGTGACGTCAGTCACACGTCGGAGCCGGTAGCGCACGGTGTTCGGGTGAACGAAGAGCATCCGGGCCGCGCCCTCCAGACTGCTCGCCTGCTCAAGATAGACGGAGAGCGTCTCCAGGAGCGCCGACCCGGCCTCCTCCAGCGGTCTGTAGATCTCCTCCACCAGCTGCTCGCGTGCGCTCGGGTCGCCGGCGATGGCACGCTCCGGAAGCAGATCGTCCGCCAGAACCGGCCGTGGGGCGTCCTGCCAGGCGGAACACGCTTTCAGGCCGGCGGCCGCGGCCTGCGCGGACCGCGTCGCGGCCAGCAGATCGGCCACCACGGGCCCGGCCACCACGGGCCCGGCGGCATACGGCCCGATCAGCGATTTCGCGACACCGATCGGATTGTCGCTGCCACCGGCGATGACGACGAGCCGGTCACCGAGCACCCCGGTGAGCACCTGCAGCTTGGCGTGCCGGGCGGCCCGCCGGATCGCCTCCACCGTCAGCTCGGAGTCCCCGTCGGGGGCGGTCCCGAGGACGACACACACATGCTCGGGGGCGTTCCACCCCAGGGCGGCGGCCCGGCTGACGGCGCCCTCGTCGGCCTCACCGCTGAGCACCGCATTGACGACGAGGGACTCCAGGCGGGCATCCCAGGCACCGCGTGCCTCGGCGGCCTGGGCGTACACCTGGGCGGTGGCGAAGGCGATCTCCCGGGCGTACACGAGCAGCGCCTCGCGCAGCACGTTCTCGTCACCCGGCGCCGCCACCTCGTCGATGGCGGACTCCATGACCTCGATGGTGGTGCGCACCATCTCCACGGTCTGCCGCAGCGTGATCGCCCTGGTCAGCTCGCGGGGCGCGGTCCCGAACACATCCGTCGAGATGGCCTGCGGGGCGTCGGGATGCCGGAACCACTCGGTGAAGGCGGCGATACCGGCCTGGGCGACCAACCCGATCCAGGAACGGTTCTCCGGAGGCATCGCCCGGTACCACGGCAGCGTCTCGTCCATGCGCGAGATGGCCTGCGCGGCGAGAGAACCGGAGGACTTCTCCAGTCGCTTCAGGGTCGCCGCGTGCGAGTGGACGCCGGGTGCGGCGGCTTGGGGCTTGCTCGTTTCGGGTTCGGGCACGGGGACAAGACTGCCTTATCCGGACGGGAGCGTGCGTCGCCGGGTCTACCGTGGACCGCGTGATGGACGTACGGCGCGCTGCTGAGCGCTACCCAGGGGGCGACCCGGCAGCAGGCATCGAGTCGTGGCACGCCTTCTCCTTCGGCCCGCACTACGACCCCGACAACCTCCGCTTCGGCGCGGTGATCGCCTGCAACGAGGAGCGCCTCGCGCCCGGCGCCGGCTTCGACGAACACCCGCACAGCCATACCGAGATCGTGACGTGGGTGGTCGAGGGCGAGCTGACCCACCGCGACTCCTTCGGCCACGAGACGACGGTCCGTCCCGGCGACGTGCAGCGGCTGAGCTCGGCGGCGGGCGTACGGCACGTGGAGCGCAACGACGGCGACGGCCCCCTGACCTTCGTCCAGATGTGGCTGGCCCCCCGCGACCCCGGCGGCGACCCCGCCTACGAGATCGTCCACGGCATCGCGGACTCGACCCCGTACGCGGTCCCGGAGGCGGGCGCGATGCTCCACGTACGACGGCTGAGCGCGGGGGAGCGCACGGCGGTGCCGGACGGGCGGTACGTGTATCTCCACGTCGTACGTGGTGAAGTGCGGCTGGACGGCGAGGAGTTGGGGCCGGGTGATGCGGCCCGCATCACGGACGCCAAGGACCTGGAGGCCCTGGCCGCGACGGACGCGGAGCTGCTGATCTGGGCATTTGAGAACGAGACGGAACGATGGTGACCGTCTGGGGGCTGCCGCACAGCCTGTGCATCGTCGCTGGAGCCGGCCTCCAGGATCAGCACGCCCTGCTCGAAGCTCAGCCGCACCGGGGTGTTGCGCTCGGCGACCAGGG
>NZ_JBSFHW010000029.1:0-125825 GCF_053597275.1 Streptomyces sp. NPDC001492
GGCGGGTGCGCTGGCCACGGTGGGGCTGCCGCCCCCAGACCCCCGCTTTCGGCCTGAACGGCCTCGTCCTCAAACGCCGGACGGGCTGAAAGATCAAACCCCCGGCGAGCAAAGATCGAGCCCGGCCGACGCCGAAGAGCCCCCTCGGCCCCCACCCCGAATCACCCCTCCACCCGAATCCCCATCTCCGCCGCCAACACCGGTGCCAGATCCATCAGTTGCCCCGGACTGATCACCGCCCCCGACAGCCGGTCCACCCCGCGCGCGATGCCGAGTTCGGCCGCCGCTCTCAGGTCCACGTCCTTCAGGGCCGCCGCGGTGAGGTCCGCCTCCTTCAGGACGCAGTCCACGAACTCCACGCGCTCGAGCCGGGCGCCCCCGAAGTCCGGCTCCACCAGTACGCAGCTGTCGAAGACGACGTCCTTGAGCCGGGCCGCGCGCAGGTTCAGGTAGTCGATCTTGCCGCCGCGGATCACCACCCGCTCCAGGACAGCGCCGTGCAGCTGCACCCCGCCGAGGCGGGCGTCGACCACCTCGACGTCGCGCAGGGTGGCTTCGGCGAGGTTCGTACCGACCCCGCGCGGCCCCGTCAGGACCGAGTCCAGGATGCGGGCGTGCTGCAGCCCCGTCTCGTCCAGCGCGCACCCCGTCAGTGCGCAGTCCATGAAGCGGGCGCCGCCGCCGTCCTGCCCGGCGAGGTCCGCCTCCCGGAACTCCAGCCCGTCGTAGTCCCCGTCCGGCTCCAACTCCCCGCCCCCGAACGGCTCCAGCGCGGGCAGCCGCACCTCCGGCCGCCGCGCCGCCTTCACCGCCGTACCGCCGGAGCCGCCCATCCCGCCCGCCTCTCTCCTCGCCATGCCCCCATGGTGCACTCCGCCACTGACAACGTCCCTGACCAGGCAGAACGCCACCCATGTCACATTCCGGGGGCTCGATCCGTCGTATGCACGCAAGGGCGGACCCGAAAACGAGGGAGACCCGACCCGCTTGACCTCAAGCGCGCTTGAGGTTGAAGGCTGGGGTTCCTGACAAGCAACCGATGGGGGAGGACTGCACGATGCACGCCATCCGGCTCCATGCCTTCGGTCCGGCCGAGAATCTCAGCTACGAGGAGGTGGCGGACCCGCTGCCGGGTCCGGGCCAGGTCCGTATCGCCGTGGCCGCGGCGGGAGTGCACCTGCTCGACACCGCCCTCCGGGAGGGCGAGCAGGGGCCGCTGCCCGAGCCGACCCGGCTGCCCACCGTCCCGGGCCGCGAGGTGGCCGGTGTCGTCGAGTCACTGGGCGAGGGCGTCGCCGGGCTGTGGCTGGGCAGGCGTGTGGTCGCCCACCTCGGATTCGCCCCGGGCGGCTATGCCGAGCTGGCCGTCACCGACGTCGACCGTGTGCACGAGATCCCCGCGAACCTGGACTTCGCCGCGGCCGTCGCCATGATCGGAACGGGGCGTACGGCGATGGGGATCGTGCAGTTCGCCGAGCTCGGCCCGGACGCCGTGGCCGTGATCCCGGCCGCCGCGGGCGGCATCGGCACCCTGCTCGTGCAGTACGCGAAGAACGCCGGCGCCACCGTCGTCGGCCTCGCGGGCGGCCCGGAGAAGACGGCACGCGTGGCGGCGGGCGGCGCCGACCTCGCCGTCGACTACAAGGAACCGGGATGGCCGGACAAGGTCCGCGCCCACCTCGGCGGACTCCCCCAGTCTCGACTTCGCTCGACCGGGGGGACCCCCATCGCCACCGTCGTCTTCGACGGCGTGGGCGGCGAGGTCGCACGCCACTGCACACAGCTGCTCGGTCCCGGCGGCAGACACCTCGTCTTCGGCTGGTCGGCCGGGGGCATCCGCGGCGGCGGGCCCCACCTCGTGGAGGGCGTCTCCGAACAGGTCCTCGGCCCCGCGATGATGCGGAAGGCCGGCGGCCCCAACCCCGTACAGACCCTGGAACTGCGCGCTCTCGCCGAAGCGGCCGCGGGCAGGCTGACCCCCGCCGTGCAGCGCTTCCCGCTGGCCGAGGCGGCGGCCGCGCACCGTGCGCTCGAGACGCGCGGAACGACCGGAAAGGTGGTACTGGAGCCATGACCAGGAAGAGTGCATCCGAAGGTGCGATACGGCCCGATTCATGGTCTTCTGACCAGATGAGCGTCACCCGATCAGGCGAAGCCACCCCTCCTGTGGACGCCGACCCCCGCCGCTGGTGGGGCCTGGTGATCATCGCGCTCGCGCAGCTCATGGTCGTCCTCGACGCGACCATCGTGAACATCGCGCTGCCTTCCGCACAGCGCGACCTGGGCATGTCCGACGGCAACCGCCAGTGGGTGATCACCGCCTACACCCTGGCCTTCGGCGGTCTGCTGCTGCTCGGGGGCCGCATCGCGGACCTGGTGGGCCGCAAGCGGACGTTCGTCTTCGGGCTGATCGGCTTCGCCGCCGCCTCCGCGCTCGGCGGCGCCGCCACCGGTTCCGGCATGCTCTTCGGCGCCCGCGCGCTCCAAGGAGCCTTCGCCGCCCTACTGGCCCCCTCCGCGCTGTCCCTCCTCACCACGACGTTCACCGATCCCAAGGAACGCGGAAAGGCCTTCGGCATCTACGGCGCCCTGGCCGGCAGCGGATCGGCGATCGGGTTCATCGTCGGCGGTCTGCTCACCGAGTACCTGGACTGGCGCTGGTGCCTGTATGTCAACGTGCCCATCGCGATCATCGCCGTCTTCGGCGCCTTCGCGCTGCTGCACGACCGTCCCGGCCGCCAGGGAGCCCGCCTCGACGTGCCCGGTGCGGTGCTGGGCTGCGGCGGACTGGTCGCGATCGTCTACGGCTTCAGCGAGGCCGAACCGAGGGGCTGGACCGACCCGTTGGTGCTGGCGCTGTTCGCGGGCGGCGTCGCACTCCTCGTGGCCTTCGTGTGGTGGCAGAACCGGGCCCCGATGCCCCTGCTCCCGCTCCACATCGTCAAGGACCGCAACCGTGCCGGCTGCTTCCTGACCATGATGCTCGCCGTCATCGGCATGTTCGGGCTGTTCCTGTTCATGACCTACTACCTGCAGGTGGTGCTCGGCTACTCGCCGGTGAAGACCGGCCTGGCCTATCTGCCGCTGACCGCCGCGATCATCACCGGCTCCACACAGATCTCCGCCCGGCTGCTGCAGCACGTGGCACCGCGCATGCTGATGGTCCCCGGCATGGTCCTCGCGTCCGGCGGCATGATGCTCCTGACCCGGATGACCACGCACTCGTCGTACGCGACCGAGGTCATGCCCGGTCTGATCCTGATGGGCCTCGGCATGGGACTGACCTTCATGCCGGTCTTCGCCACCGCGACCGCGGGGGTCGCCCCGCACGACTCCGGTGTGACCTCCGCGACCGTCAACACCTCGCAGCAGGTGGGCGGTTCGATCGGTACGGCCCTGCTGAACACCATCGCCACCACCAGCAGCACGGCGTACATCGCCGCCCACCTGCACAACCCCGCGCAGAAGGCCCTGATCGCCAAGGAGGGTGTCGTGCACGGCTACACGGTCGCCATCTGGTGGGCCGCCGGGATCATGCTGCTGGCCGGCCTGGTCGCGGGCCTGATGGTCACGGCGAAGGCCCCGAAGCACGGGGCGCCCGCCGAGCAGCCGGTGCCGGAGCCGGCCGTATAGGGGGCACAAGGACGGGGAGGGGCCGCACGGACCGCGGGCCCCTCCCCTCTCCCCCCTTCAGGGCGGTCGCTCAGCCGCTCACCGCAATCGCCGTACGTCGATCGCCCAGATCCCGCGCCCGTGCGTGGCCGCGTACAACCGCCCGTCCGGGCCGGTCCGCAGCTGGAGGACCGCGGTGGTGGGCAGGTTCTCGCCGGCCACCTTCCAGCCCTTCGAGCCCGGTGTCCGTACCAGCACCCCGAGATCCGTGCCCAGCGCGATCGTGCCGCCCTTCAGCAGGGCCACCGAGTCGGCCGGTACGTCGGGCAGGTTCCCTGAGACGTCCTTCCAGGTGACCCCGCCGTCCCGGGTCTCGAAGAGGTGCCCGACACCCGCGCCCGGACCCTCCGTCCACTTCCGCGAGAAGCCGTTGACGGCGAGCAGGACGTGGTCGGAGTGCGCGGGGTCGATCGCCAGGCCGGAGAGATAGCGGTTCGGGACGGTCCCGTCGACCGGCAGGCTCAGCTGGTGCCAGCCGGTGCCGTCGGCGTTGCCGACCGCGATACCGCGCGTGAAGCCCTGGTTGTTGCAGGGCCCGCACCAGGCGGCGTACACCTTGCCGCCGGAGGAGGCCACCGCCGTGGCCGTGTGCCCCGCGCCCAGGTCGAACGCGCCGAACCACTCGCTGCCGCTGCGGATCGCGTACCCCTTGGTGTTGATCCACACATGCCGGCCGCCCGCGACCCAGACCTTCGGGTCCTTGATGTCGGCGTTCAGCGGGGCGATGAAGCGTGCCTCGCCGGTCGCGTTGTCGGGCGGGGCGACGGAGTACGTCGTCGCCTTCGACGGGTCGTTGACCCAGCTTCCGTCGTTCACGGCGCAGTTGTTGGTCACGGAGACCGCCAGGTAGACGTACTCCGCGGCGATGTTGCACCCGTTCGCCGGGTCGGTGATCGTGTCGCCGCCGTCGCCGCCGAAGTTGGAGCCCATCACCCGGTCGCCGGCCCGAAGCTGCGACTGGCCGTTGTCCTGGAGGCCACCGGTGATCGCCAGGCCGCGCCCCGCCGGATCGGCTCCCACGCCCACCGAGTAGTACTGCAGGGCGTCCATCGTGCCGTCGTTCAGGGAGGTCCAGTCGGTCGCGTGGCCGGAGGCGTCGGCACTGCCGTTCAGCGGCCGCCGGAAGGTGCCACCGTCGTCGCCGACGATCACGTACGGCGCGCCGCCGTTGCTGCCGATCGCCACGGAGTGCTGGTCGGCGTGGACGGTCTGGTGGCAGTCACCGGTCTGCTTGCCCGGGTCGATGGACCAGCAGGGGAAACCGAAGTTCCAGTACGGACCGGGCACCGACCAGGACTTGCCGCCGTCCTTGGTCTCGAAGACCTCCTCCAGACCGGCGTACACATGGTCCGGGTTCTTCGGATCGACGGTGAGGAACTGGTCGTACCAGGCCTGGATCCCGGGCTGGTATCCGTCACCGGTGAGCGCGGAGCCGGAGTCCCGCAACTGCTGGTAGTCGGCGATCCTCGTCCAAGGGCCGGTCGGCGAACCGGACCTGGAGACGAAGATGCCCGCAAGGCCGCTGTCCGGGTTCTCCGCGGTCTGCTCGGGCGACTGGTCGATGGCGTAGTACCGCGACCCGTCCGCGCTGCGCGCGAAGGTGACGTTGCCGACGTCCTCGGCGTTGCTCGGCAGGTCCCCGAGACCGGTCAGCCGCTGCCAGCTGCCGCCGGACCTGGCGTAGAAGCCGTTGTAGGTGTCCCCGCCGCGCCAGCCCACGGCCAGCACGACCTTGCCCGGGTCCTTCGGGTCGATCGCGATGTCGCTGGTGATGTTCTTGTACGCGGCGGACGGGTCGCTCGCCTTGGAACCACCGGGCAGATAGTCCGGGTTGGGCGCGAACTCCAGCTTCCAGTGGCCCTTCAGCGTCTTCGTGGAGTGGCTCCACACGCCCTCGGTGGTCGCGGCCCACACCTTGCCGCCGCCGAAGCGCAGGGCGTTGATGGACGTCGACTCCAGCTCGTCGCCACCGACCCGGTCGTCCGGGCTGAAGCTGCCCTTGCGTGGATCGTCGAGGACGTACACGCCGGTCCCCAGGAAGGAGGTCGCGCTGGTGTTGGCCTCACCCGTGGCGTACCAGAGCCGCCCCCGGCCGTCGAGCTGCAGATCGCCCGTCGACAGCGCGGGCAGCCCGTCGGAGATGTTCGTCCAGTGACCGCCACCGGTACGCGAGCGGAAGACCCCGCCGTTGGCGGAACCCGCGTACACATACCCGTGCCGGTCGGCCGCGAGCCCGGTGACCCGGCCGGTCACCTTCCCGGCCCCGCCGCTGGAGTTGGAGTTGATGTCCCGGTACCGCGGGTCGTCGGCGTCGTAGGGAAGCCGCGTCAGATCGCTCCAGCTCCCCTTGGTGTGCGGCAGATCCACCAGAGCGTCGTACGCCGCCCCGTACGCCCCCGGTGCCACGATCCCCGGCGAGGTACGCGCCTCGGCGTACTGGTCCGCCTGCTCGGCCTCCTCCTGTGCCTCTCCCCCGTCATCGTCGTCCCCCGCCTGCGCGAAAGCCGACAGGCCCTTCTGCTGCTGATACAGAAGGGCCTGTCTGTGAAGTTCCCGCAGTCCGAAGGGGGCACTGCCACCGTTCGACGCCTGCGCCTGAGTGACCGTCAGGCCCAACGCGGCAGTGGTGGCAAGCACCGCCCCTACCCGTCTTCTTCGCCAGCCTTTGGCTGCCATGAAGTGCCCTCCCCTGGGAGCAGTGGCGTACATGACACGAGCTGGCCAACAGCTTTGACGGCAAGGCAGTGCCGAGAGGTCCCTGAGAGTGCAATCAGATGGCAAAAAATCGTCAGTGCCGCCCCGCCACACGGTCCGCGAGCTGCGCCAGCTTCGACGACTCGGCGCTGTACGTGGCGCGTTCCCGCCGGTCCGCGGCCCGGTAGGTGGCGTACATCCCCTGCACCCCGAGCCAGCGCAACGGCTCCGGCTCCCACTTGCGCACCTTGTGCCCCACCCATGGCAGATCGGTCAGCTCGGTCCGGCCACCCTGCCCCGAGTCGAACTGCACCAGGTCCCTGAGCGTCCGCGCCGCGAGATTCGTCGTCGCCACCCCCGACCCGACATAGCCGCCCGCCCAGCCGAGCCCCGTCGACCGGTCCAGGGTCACGGTCGCGCACCAGTCCCGCGGCACCCCGAGCACCCCCGACCAGGCATGCTCGATCCCCACCCCGGCCAGCGAGGGGAAGAACCGCACCAGGATCTCCCGCAGCGCCTCGACCGTCTCCGCCTGCGTCCGCCCGTCGTTGTCGGTCCTCGACCCGAAGCGGTACGGCACTCCGCGCCCGCCGAGCGCGATCCGCCCGTCGGCGGTCCGCTGCGCGTACATGTACGCGTGCGCCATGTCCCCGAGCGTCTCCAGCCCGTCCCAGCCCACCGACTCCCACTGCTCGGCGGTGAGCGGCTCGGTCGCGATCATCGAGGAGTTCATGGGCAGCCAGGTGCGCCGCTGCCCCTTCAGACTCGCGGTGAACCCCTCCGTGCAGCGCAGGACGTAGGGCGCCCGGACGGTCCCGTACGGCGTCACCGCGTGCTTCGGCCGGATCTCCGCCACCGGCGTCAGCTCGTGAATCGTCACCCCGAGCGCCTCGACGGCGGCCGCCAGCCCCTTCACCAGCTTCACCGGGTGCAGCCGCGCCCCGTGCGGGGTCCAGGTCGACCCGACGGCGTCCGCGACCCGGATCCGCTCGGCGGTCTCCCCGGCTCCGTACAGCTCACGGTCCTTCTCCCCGTACGACAGCTCCAGCTCGTGAAAGGCCTTGAGCCGCGCCAACTGGGCCGGCGTGGTCGCGACCTCCAGCACCCCGCCCTTGTGGACATCGGCCTCGATGCCTTCCGCTTCCGCCACCCGGACGACCTCGTCCACGGTCTCGTTCATGGCCTTCTGCAGCCGTACGGCGGCCTCGCGCCCGTGCAGCTTCGCGTACCGGTCGCGCCCGGCGATCCCGTTGTACAGCCAGCCGCCGTTGCGCCCCGAGGCCCCGTACCCGCAGAACTTCTGCTCCAGGAGGGTGATCCGGAGGAAGGGCGCCGCCTTCTTCAGGTAGTACGCGGTCCACAGCCCCGTGTACCCGCCCCCGACGATCACGACGTCGGCGGACGCGTCACCGGCGAGCGGCTCCCGCACCGCCGGGAAACCGTCGTCCGCGTACCAGTACGAGATACCGCCGTTCACGACACTGCTCACCGAGCTGCTCATGGCCGGAAAGCTAACCCCTCAGGGCGGAAACTGTCTCCCTCGGATCCCAGGCCTTCCCCCGCCCCCTGACCAGCGGATAGCACGCCAGCCCGATCAGTACCGACACAAAGTGCCCGAAGTCGGTGAAGGTCGGCGAGTCCGCGAGCGGAGCCCCGTACACGTAGAACACACCCGCCAGATACAGATACCGCCACGGTGCCGCGATCCGGTACGTCAACACCCCCACCACCCCGGCCAGCGCATAACTCACCCCGATATCGAGGGTGTTGACGGCCGAGTGCGCCACCATCCCGTCCCGCACCGCCTTCAGCAGCGCGCCCTCGCTGATCAGCGTCGCCAGCACATGCGCGGCCACGCACACCATCAGCCACCGCAGCGTCCCCAGCCACCGCTCGGCCTGCGCGTGGAAGACGGTGTACTGGAACGCGGTGTAGAGGAAGGCATACGGAAACCAGTCGCCACCGTCGATCCACATCGCACTCTGCACGAGCACCCGCCCCGGGTCGTTCGACAGCTCATGGATGTTCGTGGACCGCTGCCGCAGGAACTCGTGCTCGAACTGCGGCGACATGTGGTGCAGGGCGACGGTGGTGACGAACAGGATCGCCAGCCAGACATACGTGCCCGGTGCGCCGCAGACGTAGGCCCACACCCGCTGCCCGATCCCCCGGTCAATTCGCATGAGGCGATTCACGCACGTAAGTATCGTCGCAAGGGTGATCGACATTCCGGCTGAGCTGATCGCCCGGCACGTGGGATACGGCGGGGAGGCGGGCCGCGCCTTCATCGCGGGGCTTCCGGAACGGGCCGAGCGGTTCCTGGAACGCTGGCGGCTGCGGCTGGACGGTCCCTCGATGCACGGCCGGTGCGCGCTGGTCCTGCCGGTGCTGCGGGCCGACGGATCATCAGCCGTGCTCAAGCTCCAGGACCTCGACGACGAGACCGCCGGAGAGCCGGTCGCGCTGCGGGCCTGGGACGGCGACGGGGCCGTCCGGCTCCTGGAGTCCGACGCCGAAACGGGCACCCTGCTGCTCGAACGGCTCGATCCGGCACAGCGGTTGGCCGACCTGCCGGACTCACGCGAGGCGACCCTGGTCGTCGCCCGCCTGCTGGCCCGGCTGACCTCGGCTCCCGCCCCGGCCGGGCTGCGGCACCTCGGCGACATCGCGACCGCACTGCTGGAACGGGCCTCGGCGGCACTGCCCCGTCTCCCCCGGCCGGACGTGCGGCGACTGCTCGAGGACTGCGCGGCGGCGGTGCGCGAGGTCGCCGACGACCCCGGCGACCGGCTCCTCCACTGGGACCTGCATGTCGAGAACGTGCTCGGCTCCGACCGCGCCCCGTGGCTCGCCATCGACCCCAAGCCACTCGCGGGCGACCCCGGCTTCGACCTCTTCCCCACCCTGTGGAACCACTTCGACGCGGACGAGGTGCGGTGGCGCTTCGACGCCATGACGGACACGCTCGGACTGGACCGGGGCCGAGCACGCGCCTGGACCCTGGGCCGCGTGCTGCAGAACTCGGTCTGGCAGATCGAGGAGGGCCGCCCGCCACTACCGGCCCACCTGGAAATCGCCCGGCGTCTGACCAGCGCCCCTTGAAGGGGGGCAGGGCTGCATCGACATGCGGCCCCGGCGCGCCCGGCGGAGCGTAACCTCACGGAGTGATCCGCACAGCAACCCCCGCCGACATCCCCCTCATCCACACCCTGATCCGCGAACTGGCCACCTACGAGAAGGCCCCGCAAGAGGCGAGGGCCACCGAGGCCCAACTCCATGAGGCCCTCTTCGGCGACCGCCCCGCCGCCTACGCCCACATCGCGACCGACGACACCACCGGCGCCCCCGTGGGCTTCGCCCTGTGGTTCCTCAACTTCTCCACCTGGCGCGGCGTCCACGGCATCTACCTGGAGGACCTCTACGTCCGCCCCTCCGCAAGGGGCGCCGGCCACGGCAAAGCCCTCCTGACCGAACTGGCCCGCATCTGCACGGAACGCGGCTACGAGCGCCTCGAATGGTCCGTCCTGAACTGGAACACCCCGGCCATCGCCTTCTACGAGTCCCTCGGCGCCCGCCCGCAGGACGAGTGGACGGTGTACCGGCTGACGGACGACGCGCTCAAGGAGCTGGCCGACCGGAGCAGCTGACGCCGGGACGTGCAAAAGCCCAGGCCGGATTGCTCCTGACCTGGGCGAGAAGCGGTAGCGCGGCTGTTCAGAGGGCCTTGCTGTTGCAGCCCATGTCCGAACCGAGGTGGGCGGGCTGGGCACCCGGGTCGCCTTCGCCGTTGAGCGCGCCGCCCAGCAGACCGTTGAGGGCGCCAAGGTTGCCGATGACGTCGACGTTCATGTCGTGCGAGCGGCACTCGATGTCCTGCATGACGTCGATGTCGTGCCCCGGCTCGCCGTGTGCGAAGGCCGGGCCGACCCCGAAGGCGCCGATGCTGCCGAGGACAGCGGCGCCCACGATGGCGGCCTTCTGAAGCTTGCGCATTTCTTCTCCATTGATCGAGCGGAAGTGATCTGCAGCAGATCGAGTTGGGACGATGGACAACTACCGGGAGGCCATCAGCCGAGTCGGGGCAGACCCAGGTTCCCGACGGGAGGAGCCGCAACCTGTCCGAGACCGAGCCCGGGCACCTGCGGTGCCGCGCTGGCGGGCGAGACCAGCGGGTCGATGAGCGGGTTCACCTGGGGGTTCACCTGCGGGTTCACCTGCGGGGCCACGTGCGGCGCGGGCTCCGGGTTGAAGACCTGGGGCATCGCGACCTGCGGGGCGACCTTCGGCATGACCTCGGGCGAGGACTGCGGGGCGACCTGCGGCTGAACCAGCGGCTGCTGCTGAGGAGCGGACTGCGGGGCGGACGCCGGCGCACCGGCCTGCGCACCACCCACCGAAGAGGCGACGGCGGTGGCCTGGCTCGGCTGCGGCGCGGCCTGCGGGGCGGGCGCCTGGGGCACGTACTGCGGCGCCGGCTGGGAGTACGACTGCGGGCCACCGGACTGCGCGGTGCTGTCCGCGGTGGAGGCGGCAACGGCCCGCGCGGGAGCGCTCTGCGGGGGTGCCGGGTAGTACTGGGGAGCCGGGGCCGCGTAGTACTGCGGGGGCGGTGCCGGGGCCGGGTAGTACGCGGGCGCCGGGGCCGCGTACTGCGGCGCCGGGTAGTACGCGGGCGCCGGGGCCGGGTAGTAGGGAGCAGCCGGAACGCCACCCGGGTACCCGGGGTAGGCGTCGGCATGGCTGACGCCGGCGCCAATGGCGGACAGACCGCCGGCCGCTGCTACGACGAGCGCGGCCTTGTGAATCTTTCGCATGGAACCCTCGGCCCTTCAATACCTGTGCAGGGAAATCCGTTGTATTCAGTGCTGTGTTGCGTGCGCTCAGTCTGATGTTCACGCCGGAGCCGACAGCGGATCCCCTTGCCCCTCTCACCGGTTCATGGTCGCTGCCCTCTCCTTGCTGGCAACGACATTTGCTTCCGCCCGGTCACGGGATCGAGAATTCCGTCACCCATTTGGAATTGATCGGATAACCGGCCCGCCGAGGGCGAATGGGTGACTGCTCCCCGACTCCCGTGACTGGCTTCGCACTTGCTTCGTTCCCCACGGGGACAGAGCGAAGATCCATCACCCACCGCAGCCGCCCAGGTCAGCAAGAGCAGCCACAACTCCACTGGCTCATCTGCTATTTCAGTACGTTCCATGCCAGGTCAATGAAGGGCCGAAGGTTCCATGCGCAAGTTCCAGCACGTCGCGCTCGTCGTAGCAGCGGCCGGCGGTCTGTCCGCCATCGGCGTCGGCCCCAGTGTCGCCGACGCCCCCGTCGCCTACGGCAACAGCGCTCCGCCCCCGGGTCCCGCCATGGCCGGCGCCTTCACCGCCACCCAGGCCACCGCCCGTACCTCCGGCTCGCCCGCCCCCCGCCAGGCGGCCCCGGCGCAGCCCGCCGAGGTTGCCCCGCAGGTCAATCCGCAGATCAACCCGCAGCTCAGCCCGCACATCTCCTCGCCGTCGGCGCCGACGCAGTCCAGTGGCACGGCCGACCAGTTCAACCTCTTCCGCCCTGCCCAGGAGTGCAGCCCGCAGTCCGTGCTCAACGCGAACCTCCCGGTCGCCGTGCTCGCCGCCGCCGAGACCAAGGGCGTGGCCTGCACCCAGGCCAACAGCCAGGCGAACGCCCTCGCCAAGGCCCACTAGGGGCGGCGAGGACCACCGGGATCACCGGACGACTTCAGGGAGCTGCCGCAACAAGATCACAGGACACGGCGCGTCGCTAGGTGATTGTCGGTTATTTCCTATTATTCTCCGTAACTGTAAGAAGTCGATCTGTTACGGATCGCACCCACTCACTCCACCGGAGATGACATGCACCAGCTTCGCAAGGCTGCCGTCCTGGTCGCCGCCCTCAGCACCGTCGGACTCCTCGGTGCCGGCACCGCTCAGGCCCACGACGACGGGGGGAAGGGCGGCAAGGGCGGCGACAAGTTCAACGTGCTGCAGAGCTCCAACTGCAAGTCGCACGACCTGAACGTCGACGTCCTCGGCCAGGTCGGCATCCTCAACGGCCTGCTCGGCAACGCGCTCAACGGCGAGGGCAACGCCGGAGGCCAGGACACCCACATCGGCTCGAGCATGGGCTGCAACAACAGCGCCTTCTAGTCGAATGACGGCCGCATAGACGGCCGAGAGCGGGAAGCAGGTCCCGGCACCGAGCTCCAGACTCGGTGTCGGGACCCCCTTTTTTTGTCACGGCAACGACATTTCCGGGCATCGACCAGGGCAGTGAGGCTCATCCCGAATTCGGCGCGCCGCACAGCCTTTTACGGGTATTTCTTATTAGCCTCCGTAACTGCACGAAGTCGATCCGTCACGGATCGCATCCACTTCACTCCACCGGAGATGTCATGCACAAGCTTCGCAAGGCTGCCGTCCTGGTCGCTGCCCTCAGCAGCGTCGGACTCCTGAGCGCCGGCGCCGCCCACGCCGATCAGGGCGGCTTCGGCTCGGGCGAAGGCGGCCATCGCGGCGGTGGCTTCAACGTTCTGCAGAGCACCACCTGCCGTTCGCACGACGCCAACGTCGACGTCCTCGGCCAGGTCGGCATCCTCAACGGTGTTGCGGGCAACCTGCTGAACGGCGAGGGCAACCCGGGCGCTCAGGACACCCACCTGGGCTCGGACGCGGGCTGCAACAACAGCGTCGGCAAGTAGGTCGGCAAGTCAGAACAGTCCTTGGTGCCCCGGCCGTTCGGCCGGGGCACCAAGGCTTTCACGCGTCCGGAACGCCGAAATGCCGGATCGGGAGCGGCCCCGGTCCGGCATTCGTCCAGCGCGCCTCAGAAATCGAAGTGCGGCGTCGTGACACGGGGCGCCTTGATGTGCGGCGTCTTGAAGTGCGGTGCCTTGATCTGCGGCGCCTTGAAGTGGGGCCGCTTGAACCCCTTGGGCGTCGGCGCCTTGTTGGTGCAGTCCACCACCGGCCCGACATGCGTCGACCCGTTGTTGAGCATGCCGTCCTCGGGCAGCACCAGACGCGGCCGCGCCGTCGTCGAGCAGCTCTGCGACTGCTTGACGACAAACGTGCCGTGCTTGTCCTTGTGGACACTCTCGGTCTTGTGCACACAGGTGGTTTCCCCTGCGGCGTTGGTCTTGCAGTCGCGCGGGTTCTCATCCGCCTGCGCGTGCACGGCTCCGACGCAGATCACGGCGAGACTTCCGAGAATCCCCGAGACGGTTGCGATTTTCTGCCGACTGAACATGCGCTGTGTTCCTTTGATCGAGATACCGGCACAGCCCGGACGCGCACCCTGATGGGTTTGCCGCGCGTCCGGGCTGCCTTTGCCGTTGAGGGTTTTGTTCAGGTCGTTGCGCCAGGGGCTTCTTTACCTGGAGCCGTACGGGGTGGCGTACTGCGGGGCGTACTGCGGCGCCTGCTGGGGCGCGGCGTACTGGGGCGCGTACTGCGGCGCGGCGATGTACTGGGGGGCGACGTACTGGGGCACGAAGTACTGGGGCGCGTACTGCGGCGCGGCCATCGGGGCGGCCTGGGGCGCGGCCTGCGGTGCGGCCTGCGGTGCGAAGTTGACGTTCATCGGCGCGAAGTACGGAGCGGCCTGCGGGGCACCGTACGGAGCCGCCTGCGGGGCGTCGTGCGGAGCCCACCCCCCGCCGCCGCCGTAGGCCACGGCGTTGGCCTGCGAGGAGGCCACCGCGGTGGCCCCGCCGCCCCAGCCGTCGGTGGCGCTGCTGACGCCGGCCCCGAGGGCGGAGAGCCCCGCGACCGCTGCAATTACTGCCGCGGCGCGCTGAAACTTGCGCATGATTAGACCCTTTCCTAGCTGGGCGGGAAGCCCTGGCTCGACTACTTAATGTGAGCATATACACACGAAACGTAGTCATTTGGGATCTTGGGCCCTTCTGTGCACCGTGTCGGCTTATGCCAAAGCAGCCTTCCGCCCGCTCGGCCGCGGACTCGGAGAGGGAAAGGGTTGTTGCGGATGGGCAGTTGCTGATGCGGTTCGGTCACGCACTCGGCGCTCTCCCGTAAAACGACGATTCCCCCGGCCCAAGTCACGGGCAGCGCGCGGCAGTCACCCATCTGCCGCGGACGGAGGAAAGCCGGCGCACAAAACCGGACACAAAACGGCACACAAAAAGCGGACGGCCGGTCCGGGTCGCCCCGGTCCGGCCGTCCGTCGCTCGGAAGTGCGGGCCTCAGCCCAGAATGCCACCGGGCAGTTCCGACGGGGTGTCCCTGTCGTCGACCCCCGTATCGGCGGGGGAACAGGTCACTGCGGGGCCGATCTTGGTGCTCCCGCTGTTCAGCAGGGGAATGACGGGCAGTTCCATGGGCTTCTGCGGGGTGCAGGTGTTGGCCCGGCGGACGATGAAGTCGTCACCGTCGGACGTCTTGCCCGCGAACCGCTGGACGCAGGTGACGTCACCCGACGCGCTCACCGTGCAGGCTCCCGGGCCCGCTGCCGCATACGCCTGAGTGGCTCCGGCACAGGTCACGGCGAGGCCGTACAGAAGCCCCGAGACGGCCGCGATCTTCTTCCTACTGAGCATGTGATCCGTTTCCTTTGTGAGGGGCACCCGGGCGCCGTGCGCCGCGGTCCGGCCCGTTTCGCCTACGAAGTGAAGGGCTGACCTGCTGAAGGAACTTCCAGAGCCATCACGAACGCATGCGGGCCACCGGAGCGGCCTCGCGCTCCGGGCGGCCACACGTGAACGGGCCCCTGCGGGGGGTGACCCCGAGGGGCTCGCGGAAAGCGTCGCGCACGATTACGAGGTGAAGGCGTTGTTGAACTGACCGCAGGTGGTGTCGAAGGTCTCGGAGAGACCGAGTACGCCGATCGGGAGGTCGCCGTCGGCCACCGTCTGCGGACTGCACTCCTGGTACGGGCGGTACTGCTCCGTCACCTTCGGCTTGGTGTCGCGAACGTGGCCGTGGCCGTGGGCGTAGGCGGTGCCGGCGCCGGCACCGATGACGGAGAGGCCTCCGGCCGCCACTGCTGCTGCGACCATGGCCTGTTGAAGCTTGCGCATGAAACCCTCGGTCCTTCATTGCCTTGGATGTCGAGGCAGATTGCCTACTGTGACTGGACGAACACTAGCAGTAACAACAAGGCATTCCACACCGTTGGATATCCCGTGTCCACTCGACGCGCGGCAACTCCGGCTTACGCAAAGTCCGTTCGAAGAAGCGCGTATTCTCCCCGTACGAGAACGGGGGCCGCTCGCTCCCGGCCGGGGATGAACTCCGGTTTCTCGAGCGCGACTTGTTCGTATGTTGAAATGCCCGGGCCAGTGAATAGCGGTGTCTCGCAGACCGATTGGCGCACATCCGCCGATCACTCAATCCACTCAAAAGTGGGAACACCCCATGTTCCGGGTATCTCCTTTCGCGGTCGCGGCATTCCCTTGATCGGGTCCGCCCGATTCGGGCTCCAACTGCGACAGGAGACGCCCGTGCGAATCACCGACATCCAGCGCTGCGAAGTCCGGCCCGGACGGCTCGTCGAGTGGGCGCTCAGTCCGGCGACCGTCACAGTGGCGGCGGGCCTTCCGGAGGACCCCCGACCGCCGGCATACGTCCAGGAGTCGCACATCAGGACCGCCCGATCGGTGCACGAGGGCGGCCTGTTCGTGCCGACCTGGGTCGGTACGGCATTCGACATCCCGGGCAGGGTCGACCTCGACGCACTGCAGGACGCCCTGCGCAGCTGGACGCTCCGGCACGAGACGCTGCGCAGCGGATTCCGCTGGGACGGCGACGAGATGCGCCGCTTCACGCTCGACACCGAGGACGTGTTCCTCCAGCGGGAGGACGTCGGCGACTTCCCCGACGCGGCGCGGCTCGTGCAGCACCTCCAGGACCGCTTCGACGCCTCCGCGAGCGCGCTGAGCTGGCCGAACTTCCTCTACGCGGCGGTCCTCAGGGACGAGAGCACGAGCCTGTACATCGCGTTCGACCACAGCAATGTCGACTCCTACTCCATCCAGCGCATGCCCGCCGAGATCAACGAGCTCTACACGGCGGCCGCCGAGGGACGCCCCGTCGAGGAGTCACCGGTCGGCAGCTACGTCGACTTCTGCGAGATCGAGCGGGCGGACGCGGACCGGATCGACGGCACCCACGCCATCGTGGGCCGCTGGCGGGACTTCATCCGGCGGTGCGACGGGAAGCTGCCCAGCTTCCCCGTCGACCTGGGTCTCGAGCCCGGCGGCGAGCTGCCCACGCAGAAGCTGATGCGCGAGATGCTGGTCGACGCGGACGCCGCCGCGGCGTTCGAGGCGTACTGCCGGCCCTTCGGCGGCAGCCTCGTCGGCATCCTGGCCGCCACCAGCCTCATCGTCCACGAGATCGGCGGACAGCCCGTCTACCGCGCCGTCGTGCCGTTCCACACCCGGGTGAAGTCCAAGTGGTCCAACTCGGTGGGCTGGTACGTCGGCGGGGCCCCGATCGAGGTCGCCATCGACGAGGCGCCCGACTTCCCCACCGCGCTGACCGCCGTGCGCGCCGAACTCCAGGCCAACAGGTCGCTGGCGCGCATGCCGCTCGCCCGCGTACTGCGGCTGCTCGGCGAGGACTTCCGGCCGACCTCGCCCGACCTGTACTCGATCGTCTCGTTCGTCGACGCACGGGGCATCCCCGGGGCCGAACGCTGGGACGAGCTGGCGGCCTACGGGCTGGTGCGGGTGTCCTACGGCGACCAGGTGTGCATCTGGCTGAACCGGCTCCACGAGGGCCTGTGGTTCACCTGCCGCTACCCCGACACCGACATCGCGTACAAGAACATGCGGCTGTACGTGGAGCGGCTGCGGGACGTCATCCTCACCGTGGCCGGCGAGCAGCGCGCCAGCGAACTCGCGCCGCACGAGCTCGCCGGTTGAACGCAACGCACAGGGGCGGCCCGACGAGGGCCGCCCCTGTTCACCGAGCCCCCTGTCGGATTCGAACCGACGACCTTCGCTTTACAAGAGCGGCGCTCTGACCAGCTGAGCTAAGGAGGCCTGCACGCGGGTACGCGTGCGTGCCCGTGCAGTGTACCCAGGTCCCGGCCCGCCCCTGTCGAAAATTTCCGCGAAGTTCACAGCCCCTGGGGTACTGACAGATCAGGCGAACGCCAGGTAGCGTCCTGAGCCAGTCCGCTCCGATGGACTACACCACCACCTTCCTACAACGGATCGTCCGGCACGTTCCTGCCGGTAGAAGGGGGCCCATCACCATGGCCACTGTTACGTTCGACAAGGCGACCCGGATCTACCCGGGCACCGAGAAGCCCGCCGTCGACGGTCTGGAGATCGAAGTCGGGGACGGCGAGTTCCTCGTCCTCGTCGGTCCGTCCGGCTGCGGCAAGTCCACCTCGCTCCGCATGCTCGCGGGGCTCGAGGACGTGAACGCCGGCGCCATCCGCATCGGTGACCGCGATGTCACGCACCTGCCGCCCAAGGACCGGGACATCGCCATGGTGTTCCAGAACTACGCGCTGTACCCGCACATGACCGTCGCCGACAACATGGGCTTCGCGCTCAAGATCGCCGGCGTCAACAAGGCGGAGATCCGCAAGAAGGTCGAAGAGGCCGCGAAGATCCTCGACCTCACCGAGTACCTGGACCGCAAGCCGAAGGCCCTCTCCGGCGGTCAGCGCCAGCGTGTCGCCATGGGCCGCGCCATCGTCCGTGAGCCCCAGGTCTTCCTCATGGACGAGCCGCTGTCCAACCTGGACGCCAAGCTCCGTGTGTCGACCCGTACGCAGATCGCCTCGCTCCAGCGCCGTCTCGGCATCACCACCGTCTACGTCACCCACGACCAGGTCGAGGCCATGACGATGGGCGACCGCGTGGCCGTCCTCAAGGACGGTCTGCTCCAGCAGGTCGACTCGCCGCGCAACATGTACGACCGGCCCGCCAACCTCTTCGTCGCCGGCTTCATCGGCTCCCCGGCCATGAACCTCGTCGAGGTCCCGATCACCGACGGCGGTGTGAAGTTCGGCAACAGCGTCGTCCCGGTCAACCGTGACGCCCTGAAGGCCGCCGCCGACAAGGGCGACCGCACGGTCACCGTCGGCGTCCGTCCCGAGCACTTCGACATCGTCGAGGAGGGCGGCGCCGCCGCCTCCGCCCTGTCGAAGGACACCGAGGACAAGCCGGCCGGTCTCGCGGTCTCCGTGAACGTCGTCGAGGAGCTCGGCGCCGACGGCTACGTCTACGGCACCGCCGAGGTCGGCGGCGAGACCAAGGACCTGGTCGTCCGGGTCGAGGGCCGCCGGGTGCCGGAGAAGGGCTCGACGCTGCACGTGGTGCCCCGCCCGGGCGAGACCCACGTCTTCTCGACCTCCACCGGTGAGCGTCTCACCGACTGAGGCCACTCGGCCGACCGGCAACTCCCGAAACACCCATCCCGGGTAATTCACCCAGGTTGACGAAGAAGGGCCCCGCAGACGCCTGCGGGGCCCTTCTCAGTGTCGATATTTACCCCGGCACACCGGTCATTTCGAGCACCGTGCGTCAACCTCGCGCCCGATCCAAGGCGGCTCTCCGTCCCTCGAATTGATTACTAAATGTCGCCAAATCATCACCTGGCGCTACTCTCACTCGCGTGAAGCACTCCACTAACCAACAGACGCGACGCGGCCGGGGCCCCGCCCGCCGTATCGGCCGCACGCTCGCCCTTGTCCTGCCCGTCGTCCTGGTGCTTTCCGGGACCCTCGCGGTCACCCGAGTCAACTGGACGGGAAACCCCTCGGACTCGGTCCTCACCGCCTCGGACGCGTCCGACATCACCTCGGACGCCAGGGCCGCCCACCGCGCCCCGCAGGACGTGCTGCGTGACAAGCTCCTGGGCGAGCTCCAGCAGGAGGACCCGGGCACGGTCCTCACACACCTCCAGCAGGCCGTGAGCGAGCGCCCCTCGCTCGCCAAGCACTGCGTGTCCATCGCCCGGTCCCTGGGCCGCGCGGCGGTCCGCATGTACGGCCCCACGCGCGCCCAGTCCTACGCCCGCCCGGTCTGCGACACGTCCTTCGCCTCGGGCGTCGCGGCCGCGCTCAGCTGAGACCGGAACCGTCCCTCCTCCGCCGTGGACACGACGGACGGTTCGGAGGAGGGTAACGGCTGATTAAGGAACCGTTGCGGGCTCCGGACGCGGGCGGGACGCACCGTACAGTTCGGTCATGACCCATCCGAGCACCGCGTCCCGCCCCGTTCAAGCCGTCATCCTGGCCGGTGGCCAGGGTTCCCGGCTGCGTCCCTACACCGACGACCGGCCCAAGCCGATGGTCGAGATCCCCGGTACGGGAACTCCGATCATCGGCCATCAGCTTGCCTGGCTGGCCGAGGAGGGCGTGACGGACGTGGTGGTCAGCTGCGGCCATCTCGCCGAGGTGCTGCAGGACTGGCTGAAGTCCGCCGACCTGCCGGTGAAGGTGACGACGGTCGTCGAGACGGAGCCGCTCGGGCGCGGCGGCGGGCTGAGGTACGCCGCCGCCCATCTCCCGCACCCGGACCGGCCCTGGTACGCCACCAACGGCGACATCTGGACCCGCTTCTCGCTGCGGGACATGGCGGACTTCCACACGGAGCGCGACGCGGTCGCCACGCTGGCCCTGGCCCGCCCGCGCATCCCCTGGGGCGCGGTGAAGACGGACGGCTTCGGGCACATCACGGACTTCATCGAGGCGCCGCCGTCGACGTTCGAGATCAACGCGGGTGTGTACGTGTTCTCGCCCGAGTTCGCCGGTCTGCTCCCGGAGCGGGGCGATCACGAGCGGACGACCTTCCCTCATCTGGCCCGTGAGCGGCGGCTGGCCGGGTTCACCATCCCGCAGGGGGCGTATTGGCGTGCCATCGATACGGCCAAGGACCTGACGGAGGCAGCGAAGGAGCTGGCCGCTCTGGGGCGGTGAGAGCGCTTCGGGGCGGGTGAGAGCCCGGGGGGTGCGGTTGCGTTTCGGCCGCGGGCCGGTGGGGGTTGATCACGCCCACGCGGCGGAGCCGCACACTGATACAGTCCCGCGCCCCTTCCGGGCGTTACAGCACCGCATATGGAAAAGGTCCCGCACGTTTTCGTGCGGGACCTTTTCGTATGGACCCAAGCTGAGTGGCTCTGGCTACCCCAGCAGGCCGCCCACCAGGCCCGGGTCGCCCGAGGAGGTGCCGCCGGAGCCTGTGCCGCCTTCTCCGCCGCCGGAGGTGGGGCCGGAGCTGGTGCTGGGGGCGCCGCCGGAGGGTGAGGAGTGCTGGCGCGGGGTCCGGCCCGCGGTGCCCTGGGTCTGGCTGGGGGTGCCGCCGGTCGCGGTGGCGCCCGGTGTGGTGGCCGCGCCGGAAGGCCTGGAGCCGGCGGTGGCGCCGTGGGTCGGCGTGTTCGAGGCCGAGGGCGACTGGCTGTGCCGCTTGTGCGGCTCCTGCGGGAGCGGGGATCCCGGCAGTTCGTTGCGCGGGGCCTCGCCGGGACCCGGGACGATCACACGGTCGGCGTCGCGGACCGCACCGCCGAGCAACGAGCCGACGAGCAGGGTTAGGCCGGTCACGATCGCCGTGACGAGGGCGCCGCGGCGCAGGACGTAGGCGCGCAGGTCCCAGATGTCGGAGCAGGGCCCCAGGCGCCGCCAGGCGCTGCCGGCGAGGCGGCCGTCGACGGAGTAGACGGGGGCGCCGGCGATGATCAGCGGGGACCAGGCGGCGAGGTAGATGATGTCGGGGGCGTCGTAGGCGGGAACGGTCTTCCAGCTGACGGTGACGATCAGCGCGGCCGACAGCAGTGCGCCGAAGACGGCGGCGACCCGCTGCCAGCAGCCCAGGACCGTGAGCACGCCCACGAGGACCTGCGCGAAGGCGATGACGAGGCCGGAGCCGACGGGGTGCTGCAGGGCGAACTGCCGCAGCGGCTCGGCGACTTCCCAGGGGTGCAGGGTGTTGAGCCACTTGACCATGGAGCCGCGCTTGCCGCCGTCGAAGTAGACGGGGTCGCACAGCTTGCCCATGCCGGCGTAGATGGAGATGAAGCCGAGGAAGATGCGCAGGGGCAGCAGGACGACGCCGAGGTTCATCCGGCGGCCCGGGTAGTAGGCGTGCCGTGCCGGGTCGACGCCCTGACGCCTGGTGGGCCGGTCGGTGTCCTCCTCGTCGAATTCGCCGAACTCGTCGACGTCACCGAACTCGTCCGAGTCGTCGAACTCGCCGGTCTCGTCGAAGTCCTCGAACTCCTGGGCGCCGTAGGCGTGTTCCTCGTCGTATGTGCTGCCGGCGGTGCGCATGCCGGGGAGGAAGCGGGTGCCGACGATGTCGTCGACGGGGCGGCCGCGCTGGGCGCCGACGATCGGGGTCTCTACGGTCTGTTCCAGCTCGTCGTAGGCCTCGTCGTAGCCGCCGACCTCCACGCGCGGGATGACCTGGGTGGCTCCCGCGTCGACGGACGGCTCGTCGCCGTGCCGGACGCTGCCGCCGCGCACGGCCTGGAGCAGGCGGTGCGCGCCGGTGTCGTCGGGGGCCGACCTGCCGCTCCAGACGACCGGCCGGCGGCGGGCGCCCGCGCCCACTCTTCCTGCGGCGGTACCGGCGACGGGCGTGCGGGCGGCGTCCTGGGTGGCGGTCAAGTGCCGTGCGATCCGCGGCGATCGGGTGCGGGCCGAGGCGCCGAGCTGCACACGGAAGCTCGCATGATTGACGATGACCTGCGCCGGATCGCTCGGCACCTTCACCATGCTCAGCGCGGGAGCGTCATCGAATCCCGACGGGCCGTCCCCCGGGGGCGTGCGGGGTGTTCTGGTGTCCACACTCATCTAACCGAGTGACGTGTCGTTAGGACACTGCTTTGACCCGCCGGATGTGTCCGGATCGCGTCAACGTTGTCCGGGACGCCCAGATTGACCCGTACGAGTGACGGCACGAACGCGCGTTCAGCCGCGCCGACGGGCCGCCTCGGCCCCTCTCATCTGCCGCCCTCGCACGCTGCGCGGCTTCGAGACGGCTGCGCCGGCCTCCGACCGGCGGCTCCGCCTGCCTGCGCCGACTCCCGTCAGACCCGCCGCCGAGCCGCCTCGTACAGAACGATCCCGGCCGCCACCCCGGCATTCAGCGACTCGGCACCGCCCGGCATCGGAATCCGCACCCGGAAGTCGCAGGTTTCGCCGACGAGCCGGGACAGGCCCTTGCCCTCACTGCCGACCACGATCACGACGGGGCCCTCCAGGGCCTGAAGTTCACCGATCTCGTGCTCGCCGTCGGCGGCGAGGCCGACGACCACGATGCCCTGCTTCTTGTACGCCTCCAAGGCGCGCGTCAGGTTGGTGGCGCGGGCGACGGGGGTGCGGGCCGCCGTACCGGCCGACGTCTTCCAGGCGCCGGCGGTCATGCCGGCCGCGCGCCGCTCGGGCACGACGACGCCGTGGCCGCCGAAGGCGGAGACGGAGCGGACGACGGCGCCGAGGTTGCGCGGGTCGGTCACGCCGTCGAGGGCGACGATCAGCGGGTCCTCGCCCTCGTCGTAGGCGGCGTTCGCCAGGTCCTCGGGGTGGGCGTACTCGTACGGCGGGACCTGGAGGACCAGGCCCTGGTGGTTGAGCCCGTTCGTCATGCGGTCGAGCTCGGGGCGGGGAGCCTCCATGAGGTTGATCCCGCCGCGCTCGGCGGCGAGCTGGAGGGCCTCGCGGACGCGCTCGTCGTTGTCGATGAACTGCTGGACGTAGAGCGTGGAGGCGGGCACGCCCTCGCGCAGGGCCTCGACCACCGGGTTGCGGCCCACGACCAGTTCGGACGAGGACTTGCCGCCGCGTCCGCGCGGAACCGGACGGCGCTGCGTCTGCTTGGCCTTGGCGGTCGCGATGCGGTTCTTCTTGTGCCCCTTGCGCATCTCGGCGGGCGGGGTCGGGCCCTTGCCCTCCAGGCCCTTGCGCCGCTGGCCGCCACTGCCGACCTGCGCGCCCTTCTTGCCGGACATGCGGCGGTTGTTGGCTGCCATGACCTACCTGTCTGCTCTCAAAAGGGTGAAGCGTGCGTTCGTACGTCTATGAAGTGTGCCGCCCGGACGGCCGGGCGGCACAATCGATCTTCTGATCAGCTGCTGGGTCAGCGCGGGCCGAGGCTCCAGCGCGGGCCCTGCGGGCCGTCCTCGATGGCGAGACCCGACTGGTTGAGCTGGTCGCGGATGGCGTCCGCGGTGGCCCAGTCCTTGCGGCCGCGAGCCGCCTCGCGCTGGTCGAGGACCAGGCGTACGAGGCTGTCGACCACGCCGTGCAGGTCCTCGCCGCGGTCGGCCTCCCCGGCCCAGTGCGGGTCGAGCGGGTCGAGTCCGAGGACGCCGAGCATGGCACGCACCTCGGCGAGGCGGGCCACGGCGGCTTCCTTGTCGTCGGCGGCGAGGGCCGAGTTCCCCTGCCGGACCGTGGTGTGCACGATGGCGAGGGCCTGCGGCACGCCCAGGTCGTCGTCCATCGCCTCGGCGAAGGCGGGCGGCACCTCGGCGGACGGCTCGACGGTGCCGGCCTTCTCCACCACCCGCTGCACGAACCCCTCGATGCGCGCGAACGCCGACTCGGCCTCGCGCAGCGACTCCTCGCTGTACTCGATCATCGAGCGGTAGTGCGGGGTGCCGAGGTAGTAGCGCAGCACGATCGGGCGCCACGTCTTGACCATCTCGGAGACGAGGACGCTGTTGCCCAGCGACTTCGACATCTTGTCGCCCGCCATGGTCACCCAGGCGTTGTGCACCCAGTACTGCGCGAAGTCGTCACCGTAGGCCTTGGCCTGGGCGATCTCGTTCTCGTGGTGCGGGAAGATCAGGTCGAGGCCGCCGCCGTGGATGTCGAAGGCGGTGCCCAGGTACTTGTGCGCCATCGCCGAGCACTCCAGGTGCCAGCCGGGACGGCCGCGGCCCCAGGGCGTCGCCCAGGTCGGCTCGCCCGGCTTGGCCGACTTCCACATGGCGAAGTCGCGCGGGTCGCGCTTGCCGGTCTCGCCGGTGCCCGAGGGCTGCTGGAGGTTGTCGAGTTCCTGCCGGGACAGCTCCAGGTAGCCCGGGAAGGAGCGCACGTCGAAGTAGACGTTGCCGTCGGCCTCGTAGGCGTGTCCGCGCTCGATGAGGCCCTGCATCATCTCGACCATCTCGGTGACATGGCCGGTCGCCCGCGGTTCGTACGTCGGCGGGAGGCAGCCGAGCGCGGTGTAACCGTCGTTGAACGCGCGCTCGTTCTCGTAACCGATCGACCACCAGGGGCGGTTCTGCTCGGCCGCCTTCGCGATGATCTTGTCGTCGATGTCCGTGACGTTCCTGATGAACGTCACGTCATAGCCGCGGTACTCGAACCAGCGGCGCATGATGTCGAAGTTGAGGCCCGAGCGGATGTGCCCGATGTGCGGGGCCGCCTGCACGGTGGCACCACAGAGGTAGATCGAGACACAGCCCGCTGTGAGCGGGACGAAGTCACGGATCTGCCGGGCGTTGGTGTCGTACAGGCGAATGGTCACCACTCCAGGGTAGTGGGCGCAGGGCAGTGCCTTGCGCCCCTTCCGCTCAAGGGGGACGGTTTCGTGACGTTCACCCCCGGTCGGCCCGCACCACCAGTGCCGTCGCGATCGCCATCAGGCCCTCTTCACGGCCCGGGAACCCGAGTCCGTCCGTCGTGGCGCCCGACACCGACACCGGTGCTCCGGCCGCCTCGGAGAGCAGCTTCTGCGCCTCGTCGCGGCGCTTGCCGATCTTCGGGCGGGGGCCTACGACCTGTACGGCGACGTTGCCGATGCGGAAGCCCGCCTCGCGGACGATGCGGGCGGCCTCCGTGAGGAGGGTGACGCCGGAGGCTCCGGACCACTCGGGGCGGCCCGTGCCGAAGTGCTGTCCCAGGTCACCGAGGCCGGCGGCGGAGAAGAGCGCGTTGCACGCGGCGTGTGCGACGACGTCCGCGTCGGAGTGGCCGGCAAGGCCGGGGCCCTCGCCCTCCCACTTCAGGCCCGCGCACCACAGCTCGCGGCCCTCCTCGAAGGCGTGGATGTCGGTGCCGATGCCGACCTGGGGCAGCGGGCCGCCGAAGGAGTCAGAACCCATCGTTCAGCCTCCTGCGGGCCAGGACCGCCTCGGCCAGGACCAGGTCCAGCGGGCGCGTGACCTTGAAGGCCTCCTCGTGGCCGGGTACGACGACGACCTCAAGGCCCAGCTGCTCGATCATGCCGGCGTCGTCGGTGACGTCGTCGGTCACGGTCTCGTGGGCGCGGACGAGCGTGGCCCGTTCGAACCCCTGCGGGGTCTGCACGGCGCGGAGGCGGGAGCGCTCCGGGGTGGCCACCACCCGCTCCGGCTCGCCCGGTGCCGCCGCCGGTTCGACCTCCTTGACGGTGTCGGCGAGGGGCAGCGCGGGCACGACGGCCGGCGCACCCTCCCGTACGGCCTCGATCACGGCGTCCACCGTGTCCACCGGAACCAGCGGTCGTGCCGCGTCGTGCACCAGGACGATGTCGTAGCCGGGCGGCAGCGCGTCGAGGCCGAGTTTCACGGACTCCTGGCGCGAGTCGCCGCCCGGGACGACGAGGAAGTCGGTCCGCTCGGGCAGCGCATGGGCGTCGAGAAGCGATTTGACCTCGGGCGCGCCGTCGGGCGGCGCCACGACGACGACCAGGGAGACCGCGCGCGACGCGGCCATGGCACGCACGGCATGGATGAGCATGGGGGTGCCGCCCAGCGCGCGGAGTGCCTTGGGGGCGCCCGGACCGAGGCGTACGCCCCGTCCGGCGGCCGGAATCACCGCGGCCGTACGGGTTCCGGCGGGCGAAGGGCGCGAATCGTCAGACATCGGTTCCTGTCAGGTTTGTGTGCTGGCCTTGCGTGGGTATGGCCTGGGAAGTGCCGGGCGCGACGCCTTGACCGGACCCTTCCGTGACACCGGTCGAGCCAGCTGCCCGGGCCCGGCACGCCAAGTATCGCGGGGGAACCTCCCCGGCAGTAACGACGTACGCAAGGCGCCTGGGTATGAACATGCCGCAGCGCCCGGCGACAGGAAATACGTCATCGGGCACCGCGGCATTTCAATGTACTGAGTGCTGAAGCGGGCTTGCGCCTGCTGTCAGGTTCAGGACGCGAGAACCTCGTCGAGCAGGGCCTCGGCCTTGTCCTCGTTCGTGTTCTCCGCGAGGGCGAGCTCGCTCACCAGGATCTGGCGGGCCTTGGCGAGCATGCGCTTCTCACCGGCGGACAGTCCGCGCTCGCGCTCACGACGCCACAGGTCACGCACCACTTCCGCGACCTTGATGACATCGCCGGAGGCGAGCTTCTCCAGGTTTGCCTTGTAACGACGCGACCAGTTCGTGGGCTCCTCGGCATACGGCGCGCGCAGCACTTCGAAGACCCGGTCCAGCCCGTCCTGACCGACCACATCACGTACGCCGACGAACTCCGCATTGTCCGCTGGCACACGCACCGTCAGGTCACCCTGGGCGACCTTCAGCACCAAGTAGGTCTTGTCCACGCCTTTGATCTGGCGAGTTTCGATGGCCTCGATCAGCGCGGCCCCGTGATGGGGATAGACCACGGTGTCGCCAACCTTGAACGTCATGTGACAGGTACCCCTTCCGTGGCTATCCAGGGTAACACGGAAACCGCGGGTTCTGAATGGCGTTTTCGCAGGTCAGGGCATATCTCGGGGCTTGACAACAGCAACAGGAACGTGCTGCGCGGCCTCGACGGAAGCAGGTATTCGCAGGTCGGAGCGGCTCTCCGGGGGAAGTGAAACGCGTACGTTACACACATCCGGAGGCCCTCCCAAGAGGAGGAACGTCCGCATATGTCTGGTTCCAAGTGTGCGACTTCCGCTACTCCGTTCGGTGCCAGGAGACGCTTCCGCGTCGATTCCGGAATTGATCACAGGCACCCGACTACGTGGTCCGTTCTTCCGTGGCTTGTTGCGTGTCGTGATCAATTTCGGGAGCGGCAGCGCATTCCTTCACGGAAATTTTGCGCCCCGCCGGACGGGGTATGCCGCAGGGACTTATGTGAATGCCGGACAGGCGTGGGCTACCCCCTGTGGACTACTCCCTGGTGAGCCATGCCGGGCCAGAGGGAGGGTCGGGTGCGGCGACTCGGGGACGGCTCGGTAACCTAAGGCCGCTGACAGACACTTAGGGCGGCTTTACGGGTCGCCACGCTCGAGTCAAGGAGTTGCCGCCGCCGTGAGCAGCAGCCTTCGACGCGGCGCCCTCGCCGCCGCCGCCATCGCGTTCTCGATCGCCTCGCTCGCCGCGTGCGGCGCGGGCGGCGACGCTCAGACGCTGGAAATCAAGCCGGACAACGCGGCGACCAAGGTCGGCGACCTCAAGGTGCAGAACGCCCTGATCATCACCCAGCCCGACGTCCGGGCGCCCGGGCCGGCCGTGATCTCGGCGACCCTCTTCAACAACGGTGACACCCCGCAGACGGTGGACTCGATCACCCTCCCGAACGTCAACGCGACCGCCGAGATCAAGCCGGCCAAGGGCAACGGCAAGCTGGTCGTGCCGGCGCACGGTTCCGTGGTGATCGGCGGCAAGGGCAACGCCAGCGCCGTGTTGGCCAACGGACGCGAGGCGGTCCAGGACGGCAGCGTCCGCAAGGTCACCTTCACCTTCAGCAAGACCGGCGACGTGAGCCTGCAGGCCTTCGTGGTCCCGGCCCAGAGCTACTTCGAGGCCTGGGGCCCGAGCGAGATCCCGTCGGCCCCCGCCTCCCCCACCCCCAAGCCGGGCACGAGCACGACGGCGTCCCCGAACCCGTCCACCTCGGCCTCGAAGCCGGCCACCTCGGCCACCCCGACCGACGCGGCCTCCGCGAGCGCCTCGGCGTCGAAGCCGGCCGCCGGGCACTGAGCACGCGTACGAGTACGACGAAGGGCGGGACCTCTCCAGGAGGTCCCGCCCTTCGTCGTAGGGCCCGGTGGCCGGCCTACGGCTCGAACTTGTAGCCCAGACCACGAACCGTCACCAGGTACCGCGGCGCGCCCGGGTCCGGCTCGATCTTGGCGCGGAGGCGCTTGACGTGGACGTCGAGGGTCTTGGTGTCGCCCACGTAGTCGGCGCCCCAGACGCGGTCGATGAGCTGCATGCGGGTCAGGACGCGGCCCGCGTTGCGCAGCAGCATTTCCAGGAGGTCGAACTCCTTGAGGGGGAGGTCGACCTTGGAGCCGGAGACCGTGACCACATGGCGGTCCACGTCCATACGGACCGGGCCTGCCTCCAGGGCGGCCGGGGTGACCTCCTCGGGCTCGCCGCGGCGGCGCAGGACGGCCCGGATGCGGGCGACCAGTTCACGGGACGAGAACGGCTTGGTGACGTAGTCATCGGCTCCTATCTCCAGGCCTACGACCTTGTCGATCTCGCTGTCCTTGGCGGTCACCATGATGACGGGGACATTCGAACGGCCGCGCAGCTGACGGCACACCTCGGTGCCCGGCAGCCCGGGCAGCATCAGGTCGAGGAGGACGAGGTCGGCGCCGTTGCGCTCGAACTCGTCGAGTCCGTCGGGGCCCGTGGTCGCGACCGCGACCTCGAAGCCCTCCTTGCGGAGCATGTACGACAGGGCGTCGGAGAAGGACTCCTCGTCCTCGACGACGAGCACTCGGGTCACGGAAGGACCTCCGGGGCGGGAAGCGGTTCGTACGGGGATGACTGGGGGGTGGTGCGGTCGGCCTCGTCGTCGAGATCGTCCGGGTCGGGGTGGTGGTGCGCGCGGTCGCGGGCAGCCCCCGCCTCCGGCAGCCTCAGGGTGAACGTGGAGCCCTGACCCTCGGAGCTCCACACCGTGACCTCCCCGCCGTGCGAGGCGGCCACGTGCTTGACGATCGCGAGTCCCAGGCCCGTGCCGCCGGTGGCACGGGAGCGGGCGGGGTCCACGCGGTAGAAGCGCTCGAAGATGCGCTCCTTGTCCTTGTCGGAGATGCCGATGCCCTGGTCGGTCACGGCGACCTCGATGTGGTCACCACCGGGCGCGGTCACCCGGCGGGCGGCTATGCCCACACGGGTGCGGGCGGGCGAGTAGTTGACGGCGTTCTCCACAAGGTTGCCCAGGGCGGCGGCCAGCTGACCCCTGTTGCCCCAGACATACAGGTCGGCGGTGCCGCCGGCGGCCATGGTGATCTGCTTGGCGCCGGCCTGGTGGCGGCAGCGGTCGATGGCCTCGGCGACCAGTTCGTCCACCCGGACGGGTTCGGCGTCCTCGAGCGGGTCGTCGTTCTGCACTCGGGACAGGTCGATGAGTTCCTGCACCAGGCTGGTGAGCCGGGTGGCCTCGATCTGCATCCGGCCGGCGAAGCGCTCCACCGCCTCCGGGTCGTCCGAGGCGTCCATGACGGCCTCGGAGAGGAGGGAGAGAGCGCCGACGGGCGTCTTCAGCTCGTGGCTCACGTTCGCGACGAAGTCGCGTCGTACCGCCTCGATGCGGCGGGCCTCGGTGAGGTCCTCGACCAGCAGGAGCACCAGCCGGGAGCCGAGCGGGGCCACGCGTGCGGAGACGGCGAGCGCGTCGCCGCCCCGCCCGGTGCCCCGCCGCGGCAGGTCCAGTTCGACCTGGCGTATCTCGCCGTCCCGTCGGGTGTCCCGGGCCATCTGGAGCATCGGTTCCACGGAGAGCCGGCCGCCGCGGACCAGGCCCAGGGCGTACGCCGCGGAGCTGGCCTTGACGACCGCGTCGGCCTCGTCGAGGACGACCGCCGAGGAGCGGAGCACGGACAGGACGGTGTCCACGCCCGGTGGAAGCACCGGGTCCGTGTGCAGGGAGGTGCGGGTGGGGCGCTTCTGCTCCCGCTCGCTCCAGCGGAACGCCAGCATGGCGATCACGCCGGTGAGCACCCCGGCGATCGCTGCCGCTGCGGCGACCGCCGCGTTCACGTCCATGCCCAACAGGTTAGGCATGGGGTACGACATCCCCACAGCCGTCGAGGTGCGAGCTCGAACACTCGTCGCCCAGAGTTCACCTTGGAGCCAGTGATGGTTCATTTGGGGTGACGGAAACGGACGCGTACGGGCCGGAACGTGGGAGCGTGGGGTGCGAAGCGCCGTTTTTGACTGCCGGTTTTCGGCCGAAGGACGTACGAGCCCCTGCCCCGGCAGCCCCGAAGGACACGTAAGAGAGGGATCCCTGATGCGGGACGCGTACCACGAGGAACTGGACTCGATCGGCGACGGTCTGGTGGAGATGGCCCGGCTGGTCGGGTCGGCGATCGGGCGCGCCACGACCGCCATCCTCGACTCCGACCTCAAGCTGGCCGAGAACGTCATCGAGGCCGACAAGAGGGTCGACGAACTCCAGCACGAGCTCGAGGCCCGGGCCATAGCCCTGCTGGCCCGCCAGCAGCCGGTGGCCACGGATCTCCGTATCGTCGTCACCTCGCTGCGTATGTCGGCCGACCTGGAGCGTTCGGGCGACCTGGCGCAGCATGTGGCGAAGCTGGCCCGCCTCCGCTTCCCGGAGCGGGCGATCCCGCACGACCTGCACGCGACCATCCTGGAGATGGGCCAGCTCGCGCAGCGCCTGATGGCCAAGGCGGCCGAGGTGATCATCACCAAGGACGTCGACCTGGCGCTCCAGCTGGAGCAGGACGACGACGAGATGGACCTGCTGCACCGCACCCTCTTCCAGCACCTGCTGGACGACCGCTGGCAGCACGGCATCGAGACGGCGGTGGACGTCACCCTCCTCGGCCGCTACTACGAGCGGTACGCCGACCACGCGGTGGCCGTCGCCAAGCGCGTGGTGTTCCTGGTGACGGGTGAGCACGCGGACGAGCTGCAGGCCGACGTCCAGCCGGAGATCCAGCCGGTGGGCGGGGGCGACGGGGCGTAGGACCGAGGTGTCCCGGGGGGCGTGAACCCCGATGGCGGGGCGTGTGGACGCCACAGTGCGCCGTTGATGCGCCCAGCACAGCGGGCATGCAATGGGCACAGGCACCAGCCTCTAGGCCTCCAGGAGGACCCATGGCCGAAGCCCCCACCACGCCCGACCCGACGCAGGAGCGCGAGACGGACCGGCCCGCCGAGATCAAGAGCCTCCCGCTCTTCGGCGCGTGCGGCTGCGGCTCGGGCTGCGGCTGTGGCTGCCAGTCGGGCAATCCCTGTCAGTGCGGCTGACCGCTCCGGTTGATCTCGTACTCCTCGTACGACGTGAAGGGCCCCGGTGATCGTGCCGGGGCCCTTCGCCGTGAGTCGCCCCGGGCCGCGGACGAGCGCAGCATGGAAGCAGGGAAGCGAAGAAGCCGCCGTCGCAAGGAGCGGAAGGAGGTGCGCTGCCATGGCGCAGTTCATGGACGTACACCACGGGATGAAGGGCATCACGGCCGAGCAGCTGCAACAGGCCCACCAGGCCGACCTCGCCATAGAAGGGGACGAGGGCGTCCACTTCGAAAGGGCCTGGGCGGACCCCGAGTCCGGCACGGTCTACTGCCTCTCGGAGGCCCCCTCGGCGGAGGCGGTCCAGCGCATCCACGAGCGTTCGGGTCACAAGGCGGACGAGGTGCATGCGGTGCCGCTGTCGGTCTGACCTCGGCGCGCGATCCGCGAACGGCCCCCTGCCCGCGGGAGTACGCGGGCAGGGGGCCGGGGCAGTAAGGGGGCGCGCCGGGGAGAAGGCGCGACTCATTCGCCCTTCTGGGTGAACATGTCGATCAGGCCGCGGGCGGTGTTGGCCTCGGAGTCGATCCCGGGCATCTCGCCGCCGCCGAAAGTGGCGGCCTCGGCGCTGCGGGGGAACATCGCCTGCTCGTACGCGGCGAGCGCGGCCTCGGTGTCGTCCGGGTGCGCGGCCATGGCCTTGCCGAGTTCGGCACCGTCGAGCATGGCGAGGTTGGCGCCTTCGCCGTTGGGGGCCTGGAGATGGGCGGCATCTCCGAGCAGGGTCACGCCCGGCACCCGGTCCCAGCGGTGCCCGGTCGGCAGGGCATGGATCGAACGCAGGACCGGCGCGGTGTCGCTCTCGGTGATCAGCCCGGTGAGCTCCGGCGCCCAGCCCTCGAACTCCGCCGCGATCCGTGCCGTCGCCGCGGCGGCATCGGTGAAGTCGATGGCGGCGAACCAGTCCAGCGGCTTGGACAGCGCCACGTACATGTGCAGGGTGTCGCCGCTCTCCCGGTGGGCGAAGATCTCCCGGCCCGGCGAGGGCGCGATCATCATCCCGCCGCCGACCGCCTTCGCGGCGGCGGGGTGCCGGGTGTCGGCCTCGTACAGATAGGTCTCGACGAACGACGTGCCGGTGTACGCGGGTGTGGCGTCGGAGAGCAACGGCCGGACCCGTGACCATGCGCCGTCCGCGCCGACCAGCAGGCTCGTGACGAGGGTGGTGCCGTCGGCGAAGGTGACCTCGTGGCGGCTGTCGCCGAGGGCACGTGTGCCGCTGACCTTGTGGCCCCACCGGACGGTGCCGGCCGGAAGCGAGTCGATCAGCATCCGCCGCAGCTCGCCGCGCATCGCCTCGGGGCGTCCGCCGTTGCCGTCGTCGTCCTTGTCGAACAGGACGGTTCCGTCCGTGTCGAGGACCCGCATCGCCTCGCGGCCCTCCAGGACGATGGCGCGGAACTCGTCCATCAGACCGGCGGCCTGGAGGGCGAGCTGCCCGTTGTAGTCGTGGATGTCGAGCATCCCGCCCTGTGCGCGCGCCGACGGGGAGGCCTCCGCCTCGTAGACGGTGGCCGGGATGCCGTGGACGTGCAGAACGCGGGCGAGCGTGAGTCCGCCGAGTCCGGCGCCGATGATCGTGACAGGTGTGTCCATGGTGGCTCCTCAGGGATCGGGCCGCCCGGCGAGCTCCGGTCGGCCCCTTCCCTGGAAGGTGTCAGCCCCCACCGACGCGCCACCTACATCCGTCCGACAGCCCCGACGAGTCGCCTACATCCACCCGACAGCGATCTGGGGTGGCCCAGAAAATCGAACACATGCTTGAATTCGGCCATGCGACCGTTCCCCGCCGACCTCGCCCAGGCGCAGCAGGACTGGAGTGCCACCTACCGCCGGCTCGCCGAGCACCCCGGCCGCACCGAGCTGCGCCGACGCCTGCACCGACTGTCGACCCGGGTGTACTTCCACCCCTACTGGCAGCACCGGCGCCCCAGCCCAGAAGCCTGGTGGGACCTGCGTGACCTGGGACGATCCCACCAAACCACCAGTGAACGGCTCCCCCGATGACACGCTGGAGTGCAGGCCCGGACATCCCGGATGATCCTGAAGGCATGGCCGGACCGATTCGCGTGATCGTGCATCCACCCTCCCCCACGGGCGGCCGACGGGTCCGCGTGGACGGCGAGATCCTGGGGCTCGCGTACAACGTGGCGGACGTCGCGGAGTTCCTCCGCCGGGCCGGTCTGGAGATCGATCCCGCGGACGTGGCGCAGTCGCCGTGGATCGACTGGCGGGGGGTGGGGCCGGAACACTGGGGTCCGGAGGCGTGAGGGAAGCCGCGATCACTCGCGGGTGTCAAGGGAGCCGGAAGACCCGCGCGCCTTCGCCCTTCGCCGACGCCGGTGCCAGCGGTCCGACAGCTCCCCCGTCGCGACGGCAGCAGCGGCCAGAACGGCGCACGCCGGCCAGCTCTCCAACTCGTCGTCGAACAGACCGACAAAGCGCATCACCACTGTCGTCAGGGCCCACCCGACAACGGCCCAGGCCACCGCTTTGACGCGTCTGCTTCCACCGGTCACGGGCTCAAGGTAGCTGGCGGGATCTTGTGCCCCGCCCTTGTCCCCGATACAACCGTCCCGTGACAAGCAACTGCGGCCCGAAGGCGCGGTGGACCAAGGACAAGGCCGGCGCCGCCCTGGCGGCCACAACCGGCTTCTTCTTCAGTCGCGAGCCCGCTCTTGAAGCGACGAGGCATCTGACCCAGGAGTATCCGTACACCGCCGCTGCGCTCGTCAGCCTCGCGGTGGCCGTCCTCGCGTACTGGATCGGGTTGCGGGTGATGAGGAAGCTCCCCTGACGGCCCCAGCACAGCGACAAGCCCCCCGCCGGCGGAGGAACCGCGGGCAGGGGGCCTGATCAGTGCGGGTTACTTCTTCTTGCCCTGGTTCTTGACCGCCTCGATGGCCGCCGCGGCCGCCTCCGGGTCGAGGTACTTGCCGCCGGGGGTGACCGGCTTGAAGTCGGCGTCGAGCTCGTAGGAGAGCGGGATGCCGGTCGGGATGTTCAGGCCCGCGATGTCCGCGTCCGAGATGCCGTCCAGGTGCTTGACCAGGGCGCGGAGGCTGTTGCCGTGGGCGGCGACGAGGACCGTGCGGCCGGCCAGGAGGTCCGGGACGATGCCGTCGTACCAGTAAGGGAGCATGCGGACGACGACGTCCTTCAGGCACTCCGTGCGGGGACGGAGCTCCGGGGGGATCGACGCGTAGCGCGGGTCGTCCGACTGGGAGAACTCCGTGCCGTCCTCGAGGGGCGGGGGCGGGGTGTCGTACGAGCGGCGCCACAGCATGAACTGCTCCTCGCCGAACTCCGCGAGGGTCTGCGCCTTGTCCTTGCCCTGGAGGGCGCCGTAGTGGCGCTCGTTCAGACGCCAGCTGCGGTGGACCGGGATCCAGTGGCGGTCCGCGGACTCCAGCGCGAGCTGCGCCGTGCGGATCGCGCGCTTCTGGAGGGACGTGTGGACCACGTCGGGGAGGAGGTCGGCGTCCTTCAGGAGTTCGCCACCGCGGACTGCCTCCTTCTCGCCCTTCTCGTTCAGGTTCACGTCCACCCAGCCGGTGAACAGGTTCTTCGCGTTCCACTCGCTCTCGCCGTGGCGGAGGAGGATCAGCTTGTACGGTGCGTCGGCCATGTCCCAGAGCGTAATCCACGCATTCGGGCCACAGGAGGCCCGCCCAGCAGACGGACAGTTGACGGCATCTGTTAATTGAGTGGCCGCGCCACTCGGCCCACGCGTAAGTTGTGCCTGCTGTCTGCGCCACTTACGTCCATGGGGGATTCTCGATGTCAGTCGCCAGTCTGAGACGTGCCGCCCGGGAGACCGTCTCCGGGCTGCCCCGCGAGTTCTGGTGGCTGTGGACCAGCACCCTCGTCAACCGGCTCGGGGCTTTCGTCGCCACCTTCATGGCTCTGTACCTGACGATCGACCGCGGGTACTCCGCCTCCTACGCCGGTCTCGTCGCGTCCCTGCACGGGCTCGGCGGAGTCGTCTCCTCGCTCGCGGGCGGCGTCATGGCCGACCGGCTCGGGCGGCGGCCCACCCTGCTGATCGCCCAGTCGTCGACCGCCGCCTCCGTCGCGCTCCTCGGGTTCGTGCACGATCCCTTCGCCATCGCCGGTGTCGCGTTCCTGGTGGGCATGGCGTCCAACGCCTCCCGGCCCGCCGTCCAGGCGATGATGGCCGACATCGTGCGGCCCGAGGACCGGGTGCGCGCCTTCTCCCTCAACTACTGGGCGATCAACCTCGGGTTCGCCGTCTCCTCCATGGCCGCCGGGTTCATCGCCGAGTTCAGCTATCTCGCCGGGTTTCTGATCGAGGCCGGGATGACGGCCGTCTGCGCGCTCGTCGTCTTCCTCAGGCTGCCCGAGTCGCGGCCGGTCGCCGGCGTCTCCAAGGGGGCGAAGGAGGACGCCGTCGGTCTGGGTGCGGTCGTCCGCGACAAGCGGTACATGGGTGTGGTCGGACTGTCCTTCCTCGTCGCGCTCGTCTTTCAGCAGGGGTCCGTCGGGCTGCCCGTCGCGATGGGGCAGGCGGGGTTCACCCCCGCCGACTACGGCATGGCCATCGCCGTCAACGGCGTACTGATCGTCGCGCTGCAGATCCCCGTCACCCGGTTCATCGAGCGCCGGGATCCCCGGCGGCTGCTCGTGGTCTCGTCCCTGCTGGCCGGATACGGCTTCGGGCTCACCGCGTTCGCCGGGTCGGTCGGCGTCTTCGCGCTCACCGTGTGCGTATGGACTCTGGGCGAGATGCTCAACGCGCCGACGCAGACGGGGCTGGTCGTACGGCTGTCGCCGGTGCACGGCCGGGGGCGCTACCAGGGCGTGTACACGCTGTCGTGGTCTCTCGCCGCGCTGGTCGCTCCGCTGATGTCCGGGCTGGTCATCGACCGGTTCGGGGCCGAGTGGCTGTGGGGGCTGTGCGCGGTCGTCGGCACGGCGGCGGCCGTCGGGTACGGCGCCCTGATGCGGCGGCTTCCGGCGGCGGAGGCGGCGGCTTCGGTTCCGGCGGCCGCCGGGGCCGAGGTCGCGGCGGGGTGAGGTGTCCGCCGCCCGGGGCGGGGAGGGCGTCGGAAAAGCCCCCGCCCCGCACCGAGAACATCAAGGCGCGGGGCGGGGAATCAAGCAACGCCCGGCGCTCGGTGCCCGGAAGCCTAGTTGAACGTCCCCTCGAACTTGCCGAAGTCGGGGTCGCCGTTGACCTTGGCCACGTCGTTGAGCGGGTCGTCGTCGGGGCCGTCGGCGAGGGCCTGGGCCGCGCCTCCCAGCAGGACTGCCCCGGCGAGCGCGAGGGCGGCCAGCACGGCAGATACACGCATAAGCGTCTCCTTCGGTAGGTGTGTGCTTGCCGGAGGTATGCCGCCCAGCCGCCGTGCAGGAAGCGCCACGTGCACACAAGCACCCGAATGCGTCGCACGTGGCGCCACCCGTGTGGACGTGGGAGAAGACACGACGAAGCCCCCCACCTGCGGTTCCCCGCCAGTGGAGGGCTTGTCGCCGTTGCTGTCGACCGGTGCCGGCGCTGTCAGGTCGCCGGCCGGGCGATCAGAAGCTGGCGTTCACACCGACCTGGTGCGGGAGGGCACCGAGGGTGCCGCCGAGGGTGCCCAGGGCCGTCGCCTTGAGCGTGTCGAGCTCGGCCAGGGCGTCCGCGCTGCTGAGCGTCGTGGAGCCGGCGGTGAGGGAGACCTGCGGGGCCAGACCGCCGGAGACGGCGTCGAGGTCGGCGTCGGAGATCTCGGCGGTCTGAACCTGGGGAGCGGAGTTCATGGTGAAACTGCCCTTCGCATGGATGTGCCAGAGGGGGGAGCGGCCCCGCGGGGGGACAGAAGACGGGGCTCGGTGCGGAGGATCAAACCACGGAGCGTGCCCGGCATCCAGTGCGAAGGCACCCGGAGCTGGGCAGTTGAAACGGTCGGCCACCGAAGCGTGTGGGCATGCACACGAATTGGGGGCAGCTTCTCTACACCGAGCGCCGCACAGGAAGCCGACAGGTGTTGCCCCGGCTGCCGCGAACAGGACAACTCCGCATCAACAGAACTCACCCGGAACTCACTCGTACCGTGGTTGCGCATTGAGTGTGCAGATTCGGTCACGGATGCATCCGTGCACCTTTCAGCACCTTGTCCACAGCGTTCCTCGGGCCGTGGACCGCCATCCCCACCAGGTCCAGATCACCCGTCCCCACGGCCCGCACCGCCGCCCGGTTGTCGCGGTCGTTGCCCGTGCCGAACAGGTCGGAGGTGAAGACCGAGCGCGGCAGGGCCCGGGACAGCGCCCGCCCGTGGGCCGCCGTCAGCGTCTCCTTCGCACCCTCGAAGACCAGTACCGGCTGGCGGAACATGGGCAGGTACCGGATGCCGTCCGCGTCCTCGTAGGGCTCGCCGATCACCTCGGGAACCGCCGTCCCCAGGCCGCTGACCAGGAACGCGGTCACGTTCAGCCGCTGCCAGGGCTCCAGGTCCTCCCGCAGCAGGACAGCGATCTTGGTGTCGAAGCGCATCGGTTCAGTGCTCATGCACCGAGACTGCCGACCGTCGTACGGCCCCGTCTTGTACGTTCTTTGCATGGCCGCTCAGCGCCCCCGGCAGGAGGTCTCCGCCTGGCGCCCCCGGATACCCGGCGTCGTGGAGGTCTTCCACGCGCACTTCACCGAGTACGCCTACCCGATGCACGTCCACGAGGCGTGGACGCTGCTCATCGTGGACGACGGAGCCGTACGGTACGACCTCGACCGGCATGAGCACGGCACCCCGCACGACACGGTCACCCTCCTGCCGCCGCACGTCCCGCACAACGGCTCCCCCGCCACCCCGCACGGCTTCCGCAAGCGTGTCCTCTATCTCGACGGCACACACCTGGGCGACGACCTCATCGGGGCCGCCGTCGACCAGCCGGACCTGCGCGACCCCGTACTGCGGCGGCGCGTCGGGCAGTTGCACACCGCCCTCGCGCACGCCGGGGACGAGCTGGAGGCCGAGAGCAGGCTGACCTTCATCGGGGAGCGGCTGCGGTCCCAGCTGCGGCCGAGTGCCCCTCCCACCAACTCCCGGCCCGATCCCGCCCTGGCCCGCCGTCTGCGCGAACTCCTCGACGAGCGCGTGGTCGACGGCCTCACCCTCGACGAGGCAGCGGGGCTCGTGCACGCCCATCCCGCGCATCTGGTGCGGGCGTTCAGCACCGCCTACGGCATCGCGCCGCACCAGTACCTGAACTCCCGCCGCGTCGACCGCGCCCGCCGGCTCCTGCTCGACGGCCGGTCGCCGGGGGAGGTCGCGTCCGCCACCGGGTTCTTCGACCAGTCCCATCTCACCCGGCATTTCCGGAAGTTGGTGGGAGTGACTCCGGGGCGTTATGCGAAGAAGGTGTGACAAGGCAGCTCTTGCGAGGCCCGCGGCCATATCGTCCGACTCATGGACTGGCATGAGTGGCACGATGCGTACGACTCACCCGACTCCTATCTCGGCCGGCGCCTGGCCCTCGTCCAGGAACGCATCCGGCTCGCCCTCGACGAGGCCCCGGCCGGCCCGCTCACCGCGGTCAGCCTCTGCGCCGGACAGGGCCGCGACCTGATCGGTGTGCTCCGCGACCACCCCCGACGGGCCGACGTCCGGGCCCGGCTGGTCGAGCTGGACGAGCGAAACGTCGAGGTGGCGCGGAGTGCGGCGCAGGCCGCGGGGCTGCCGGACGTCGAAGTCCTCGCCGGGGACGCCTCCCTGACGGACCACTACGCCCCTCTCGTGCCCGCCGACCTCGTCCTCGTCTGCGGGGTGCTGGGCAACCTGGTCGACGCCGACGTCGAGCGGACGATCGACCACCTCGCACAGCTCTGCCGGCCCGGCGGCACGGTCGTCTGGACCCGCACCCGGCACTTCGAGCCCGACCTGGTGCCCCAGATCTGCGCCTGGCTGGAGGAGCGGGACTTCGAGCGGCTGTGGGTGTCCGACCCCAGCCTCGGCCACGGCGTCGGAGCCCACCGGTTCGCCGGTGAGCCCCGCCCCCTGAAACCCGGCCGGCGCATGTTCGACTTCATCGGCTACGACACCCTGCGCCGCGCCTGAGTCACAGCGCGCGCTGCGCCTCGTACAGGTTCCGCGGCCGGACCTCGTTCGTCGTGGGATACAGCTCCAGCCGCGTATGCAGGTCCCCGGTGAAGTCCGGTACGTCGACCTGGTCGAACTCGGTGACCTCGTTGACGCCGACGGTCGCTGAGTACGGCGCGAGTCCGTCGATCTTCACCAGACCCGCCCTGCGGTTCGTCACGCGGATGTTCCAGTGGGCGAAGCGGGCGCCGAAGAGGGGGCCGGCGTTCGCGTCGCCGCCGTGGCGGCCGTTGTTGTCGACGGTGATGTCGGTGCGGACGTTCGCGAAGGGCAGGCCCCGGTGGGAGTCGAAGGTGCCCATCCGCAGGTCGCCGCGCGACCAGACGTTGTAGGAGGACAGGCCCTCGACGTTGATGCCGTGCAGCTGTGTCCCCTCCGGGGCCGGGATCGTGCGCTGTTCGATCGTGAAGTCCTCGATCAGGTTGTCGTGCGAGCCCTCGCGGCAGAAGTAGGGGTGGTGTTCGCCGCGGCCGCCGACCCTGGTGCGGCGCAGGGTGCAGGAGGACGCGGCGACCAGCCCGAACCCGTTGTCGACGTTGCGTACGGTCACGTCGTCCACCCAGCAGTCGTAGGCGCACTGCAGCGCGACGCCGTTGTAGCCCTTGTCGAGGAGGTGCGGCGACTGGGGGGTCTCCATGACGTCGAGGGTGAGACCTTCGACGCCCGCACCGGTCAACTCCCTTGTGTGCGTGGTGAACTGGGGATTCCATTCGGGGCGCAGGTCGAGCGGGAGCGGGCGCTCCAGCGTGACTCTTCGGCCGCGCACGCGGGCCACCCGGACCGGCCACTCGTAGGGGACGTACGACAGCAGCTTCGTCTTGTCCTGCCAGGAGTACGCCGCCGGTCCGGGGCCGCCGCCCGACATGTGCTGGAGGAGGGTGTGGCCGGCGTCGTCGGCGATGCGCAGGAGGACCAGTCGGCCGGGTCGCAGCCGTGAGGGGTCGGCGACCGTCACCGTCCAGTCCCCTTGCCGCGCGGGCTCCACGGCCGTCAGGGGCTCCCACTCGTCCCGCCTGTTGCCGGTCCAGCCCTCGAAGGGCCAGGCCTGGGCCCTGATGGCGGCGACGAGTGAGTCCCAACGGGCCCGCGGGGCCAGCCAGATCAGACCGCCCGCCCAGGACCAGGCCGACTTGGTGCCGCCGTATCGGGAGCCGTAGACCCCGATCAGCTCGGTGAGGCTCTTCGTCGCGTACAGCGTCGTACGGCCGCTCCCGGCGCCGCGCAGCACGACGTTGTCGTACCCGATGTGGATCAGGCCGTCGATGCGGAAGGTCCCCGGCGGGATGGTGACCGTGCCGCCGCCGGCCCTCCCGGCGGCGGCGACGGCACGGTTGATCGCGGGGGCGCAGTCGGTGAGACCGCCCTCCTCGGCGCCGTAGTCGCGCACGTCGGCCACGGCGGGGCGGCGGGGGAAGCGCGCCGCCCCGCGCAGGCAGCCCGCCCGGCCGACGTACGGGATCTGCGGATGAGTGAAGGGAGTGCGGACGAACTCCCGCCAGATGGTGGGGACTTGGCTGCCGGTCGGGGCTGCGGAGGCGGGTGTGCCGGTGGCCGCGGCGGCCGCCACAGCGGTGGCGCCGGCGAGAAGGCTCCGTCTGGTCATGCCCTGGTGCGCCGTGCTCATTCCGTACGCCCTTTCCATGCGACTCTTCATGGATATGAACGACGTTCAGATCTGCGTCGGCCGTGAGCATGCCACGAGGGACCGTGCTCGGAAAGGGGGCGGGCGGGAGTTATTCAGCAGAGCGCTGGGTCAGATGAGTGAACGCGTCCAGGTTCCGCGTCGACTCTCCCCGTGCCACCCGCCACGCGTACTCCTTGCGGATCGCGGACGCGAAGCCGAGTTCCAGGAGGGTGTTGAAGCTGCCGTCCGCCGCCTCCAGGACCTGGCCGAGCAGGCGGTCGATCTCGTCGGGGGTGACGGCGGAGAGGGGGAGCTTGCCCGCGACGTAGATGTCGCCCAGCTGGTCGACGGCGTAACTCACGCCGTACAGCTTGAGGTTGCGTTCCAGGAGCCAGCGGTGGACGCCCGGCTCGTTCTCGTCGGGGTGGCGGATGACGAAGGCGTTGAGGGAGAGGGAGTGCCGGCCGACCAGGAGGGAGACGGTCGTCTTCAGCTTCCGGGTGCCGGGGAGCTGAACGACGTAGTTGCCGGGGGCGGGGCTCTCCCATTCGAGTTCGGCGTCCTTCAGGACGCCTTCGATCACCTGGGCCGCTTTCTCTGCATCAGCCATGGTGGGAGCGTACGCGACGGCGGTGCGACTGCATCGCGGCCGTGTAGACGTCCGCCGTCGCGGCGGCCGCGGTGTCCCAGCCGAAGGACTGCGCGTGCCGGGCGGCGGCCGCACCCATGCGGGTCGGGAGCGTCGGGTCGTCGGCGAACGCGGACAGCACGCGCGCGTAGTCGGCCGGGTTGTGGCCCTGTACGAGGAAACCGGTCTCCCGGTCGCTCACGGCCACCGGCAGTCCGCCGACCGAGGCCGCGAGCACCGGTGTGCCGGCCGCCTGCGCCTCGATGGCGACCAGGCCGAAGGACTCGCTGTAGGACGGCATGACGAGGACGGACGCGGCCCTGAACCAGTCCGCGAGCTGGTCCTGGCCGACCGGCGGACGGAAGCGCACCACGTCCGCGATGCCCAGGCGGGAGGCCAGTTTCTGCAGACCCTCGGGCTTGGCGAGGCCACTGCCGCTGGGGCCGCCGACGATCGGCACGAGGATGCGGGAGCGCAGCTCGGGACGCTCGTCCAGGAGGACGGCGACCGCGCGCAGCAGCACGTCCGGGGCCTTCAGGGGCTGGATGCGGCCCGCGAAGAGGGGGATCAGGGCGTCCTGCGGGAGGTCGAGGCGGGCGCGGGCGGCGGCGCGGCCGTCGGCGGGACGGAAGCGGTCCAGGTTGACGCCCGGGTGGACCACGGCGACCTTGCCGGGGTCGGCGCTGTAGTGCCGTACGAGTTCGTCGGCTTCCTCGGCGGTGTTGGCGATGAGCCGGTCGGCCGCCTCGACGATCTGGGTCTCGCCGATCACACGGGCCACGGGCTCGGGGGTGTCGCCGTCGGCCAGGTTGGCGTTCTTGACCTTGGCCATGGTGTGCATGGCATGGACCAGGGGGGCGCCCCAGCGCTGGGCGGCGAGCCAGCCGACATGTCCGGAGAGCCAGTAGTGGGAGTGCACGAGGTCGTAGTAGCCGGGGCGGTGGCCCGCCCAGGCCTGCATCACCCCGTGGGTGAAGGCGCACAGCTGGGCCGGGAGTTCCTCCTTCGCCAGGCCCTCGTACGGGCCCGCGTCGACATGGCGGACGAGGACGCCCGGGGCCAGCTCGACGCTCGGGGGGAGGGCGGCCGTGGTGGCGCGCGTGAAGATCTCGACCTCGATGTTGATCGCGGCGAGGCGCTGCGCGAGCTCCACGATGTAGACGTTCATGCCGCCGGCGTCGCCCGTGCCGGGCTGGTGGAGTGGTGAGGTGTGCACGGAGAGCATGGCGACGCGGCGCGGGCGGCGGTGCAGCCTCAGCCGCGCGGGCGCCGCCTGGGAGCGTCGCCCGAGCCTGCTGACGTACTGGCTCACGTGGCGTTCCTCCTTGTGCGGGCATGCCTGGGCGAGGGTGTGGGGCGCCCTCCAAGGGAGGCAACAGCGCGGGGACGGGTTCCCATCCCCGGCGAAGGGGATTTTGCCGAGGCATTACCGGAGATCGCTCAACCGTTCGACGCTCGGGTGCGTGGGGCCGCGCACCGTCCGCATACCCTCGTACGCATGACTTCCCGCGCCACGCCCCGCCCTGTGGGAACCGTGACACGCGGGACCACCAACCCCAACCGGCTGCGCCGCATGGACCGCTGGATCGCGGCCACGCACGGCGCCGAGCTGCGCCGCGCCGCCGATCCCGTCGCCGTCGACCTCGGCTACGGCGCCGCCCCCTGGACGGCCGTCGAACTCCTCACCCGGCTCCGCGCGACGGCGCCCCGCACCCGTGTGGTCGGCGTCGAGATCGAACCGGCCCGGGTGACGGCGGCGAAGCCGTACGAGCGCGAAGGCCTGGTCTTCCGGCACGGCGGGTTCGAGATCCCCCTCCCCCAGCGGCCGCATCTCGTCCGCGCGGCCAACGTGCTGCGCCAGTACGACGAGTCCGAGGTCGCCGCGGTGTGGCAGCGACTGTGCGCCCGGCTGGCCCCGGCGACCGAGCACTCCCGCGGCGGACTGCTGGTCGAGGGGACCTGCGACGAGATCGGGCGCCGGCACGTCTGGGTCGCGCTCGGTCCCGAGGGGCCGCGGACGGTCACCTTCGCGACCCGGCTCGGCTCCCTGGACCGGCCCTCGGACCTCGCCGAACGCCTCCCCAAGGCGCTCATCCACCGCAATGTCCCCGGCGAACCCGTGCACGCCTTCCTGCGCGACTTCGACCGCGCCTGGTCCGCCGCCGCGCCCTACGCCTCCTACGGCGCCCGGCAGCGCTGGATCCGCGCGGTGCGGGATCTGACGGCCGACTGGCCGGTGACGGACGGGACGGAGCGGTGGCGGCAAGGAGAAGTGACGCTGGCCTGGGAGGCGTTGGCACCCCGCGGCTGACCGGCCTTCGCCTCTGACCTGCGGGGAACGATCTCCCTGAGTCGTTCGTCACAAAGGCGGGGAGATCGCGTACGGCAACGGGAAAGGGGGAAATCCGACGTGCGTGCAGCTCTGTCGCTTTGCGCGTCGGCGTGGCACGATCCCCCAGGCGCCGTAAGTTACTGACGGTAAATCAGGTTTGGGGGTAGCTGTATGGGTACGGGCAAGCGCGGCCTCGTCGCGATGGCCGTGACCGTGGTCTGCGCGGTCACCGTGCTGGCAGCGCCGGGGACGGCGTTCGCGAATGCCGGCCGGACGCCCTCCCCCAGCACCTCTCCCTTTCCGGACGCCTCCGCCTCCACGACTCCGGCGGCCGACAAGGACCTTGAGGCGATCCGCGAGAAGCTGGACCAGCTCTACCACGACGCGGCCGTCGCCACGGACGCGTACAACGCGGCCGAGGAGAAGACCAAGCAGCAGTCCGCCGCGATCGTCGACCTGGCGCAGAAGATCGTCAAGGGTCAGCAGAAGCTGGACGAGTTGAAGAAGCGGGCGGGTGCCGCGGCCGCCGCCCAGTACCGCACCGGCGGACTGCCCGACGAGGCCCAGCTGCTGCTCAGCGACAACCCGCAGCAGTTCCTCGACGGCGCGGGCCGGGTGCTGGAGGGCGAGCGGGCGACCAAGGGCCTGATCGTGGAAATGACCCGCACCCAGCAGGACTTGAAGCAGTACGCCGCGGACGCCGCCGACCAGTGGAAGAAGCTGGAGGCGAACCGCAAGGCGAAGGACGCCGCCCGAAAGAGGATCAAGCAGCAGATCGCGGCCGCCGAGAAGCTGGAGAGCCGGCTGGAGAAGAAGGAGAAGGAGCGCCTCGCCCGGCTGGAGCAGGAGGCCGCCCTCGAGGCGCAGACCGCCTGGCTCGACTCCGGGATCCTCGACGAGATCAACGGCAAGGCCTCCGAGCTGGGCAAGAAGGCGGTGGCCTACGCCACGGCGCAGATCGGAAAGCCGTACGAATGGGGCGCCGAGGGCCCGGAGACGTTCGACTGCTCGGGGCTGACCTCACAGGCGTGGGCGGCCGCGGGGCACGCCATTCCGCGCACCTCGCAGGAGCAGTGGAAGCAGCTGCGGCACGTCGACATCAAGGACATGCGGCCCGGCGACCTCATCATCTACTTCGACGACGCCAGCCATGTCGGGATGTACATCGGCGACGGCGCGATCGTGCACGCCCCGCGGCCCGGGCGGACGGTGACGATCACGGGGGCGGGGTCCATGCCGATCCTCGGGGTGGTGCGCCCGGACGCGTAGGGAGGGTTGGCCTGGCGGTCGGGTGAACCCCGTCACGTGACCCACTGCACGCCGAACGCCCCCGCAAACCCGCGGTGGACGTGACGTTCGTCATTCCTGCGCCGCGTCCCTCCTGTCCAACTGCGGTACGGATCGCGGCATATGACAGTGGCGCCTGGCCAAGCAGCGTGTCTCACGCCATTCCTTTACCGCCCGGCCACCCGCTATGGTCCCCGTCGGTGGATCGAGATCTCTCGCTCCGCGTGCCCTCGGGGGGAGGGAAGGAACTCAACAAGATGCCCGTACCCATACCGCGGCAGAGAGCGATCCCGGCCGCGGAGAGTGGTCAGGCGCAGGCCGCGCAAGAAGGCGGCACCTCCACGGACCAGACCCCGCGCAAGGAAGCCACGGTCGACAAGAACGCCGCCGCCACCACGAACCTGACGCTGCTGCTGATCGAGGACGATCCCGGCGGCTCCACCGTCATACCCGAGCTGCAGGACTCGGCCGGCCGTCCGATCCGCGTCCGCACCGCCCGCAACCTCACCGAGGCCGCGCGGCTGCTGACCGACGACGTGTACTGCATCCTGCTGGACCTCGCGTTGCCGGCCCCCGGCCGCGGCGATGACGACGAGCTCGCCGTGCTCAAGCACGTACTGGAGCTCGCGCCCCGGCACGCCGTTCTCGCGCTCACCGCGTCCGGTGACGCCGAGCGCGCCGCCGAGGCCGTGCGGGTCGGCGCCCAGGACTACCTCTTCCGGGACGAACTGGACGGCCGGCTGCTGAGCCGGGCGATCCGCTACGCCGTGGAGCGGAAACGTTCCGACACGGCCGAGCGGCGGCTCGCCGAGGGCCGGGTCCGGGCGCAGGAGAACCGGCGCCTGGAGCGAGGGCTGCTGCCCACCCCGCTGCTCGAAGGGTCGTCGCTGCGGTTCGCCGCGCGGTACCGGCCCGGCCGGTCGCGGGCGCTGCTCGGGGGTGACTTCTACGACGTCGTACGGACGCCGGACGGCACCGTGCACGCCATGATCGGCGACGTCTGCGGGCACGGCCCGGACGAGGCGGCGCTCGGCGTGGAGCTGCGGATCGCCTGGCGGGCGCTGACCCTGGCGGGGCTGTGCGGTGACGAACTGCTCGGGACGCTGCAGCAGGTGCTGGAGCACGAGCGGTCCGACGACGAGATCTTCGCGACGCTCTGCACGGTGGACATCTCCCCCGACGGGCGGCGGGCCGGGCTGTGTCTTGCCGGACACCCCTCGCCGCTGATCGCCCGGCCGGGGCGGACGGCCGAGCTGCTGCCGTACGACAACAACGGGCCTGCCCTAGGGCTGCTGCCGGGTGCGCGGTGGCCCCGGATGCAGGTGGAGCTGGGGCGCGAGTGGAGTCTGATGCTCTACACCGACGGGCTCATCGAGGGCCGGATCGGGGAGGGGCGCCTCGAACGGCTGGGGCAGGACGGGATGGTGGAGATGGTCCGGCGGCAGCTGGCCGCGGGGTTGCGGGGCGAGGCGCTGCTGCGGGCTGCTGTGAACGAGGTTCGTGAGCTGAACGGAGGCGAGCTCACGGACGACGTGGCGGTGTTGTTGCTGGACCGCGGGGTCTGAGCGGCAGCTCGCCGTTGTGGGGTCTGTTGTACGCCGACTGCGGGTCCATTGTGGCTGGTCGCGCCCACGCGGCGGAGCCGCACATCGAAACAGCCCCGCGCCCCTGAGAAGGGCGCCCCCCGACCGGTGGTTGTCAGCGGCCGCCGTTGTAGGGACCGTAAGGCCCGTCGCTGCTGGAACCCCGTCGGTTGCGGCCGCCGCCTGCGAGGCCTCGGAGGGCCGGGCGGACGTCGACCATGTAGACGATGCTGGCCACCAGGCCTATGGCGGGCAGGAACGACAGGATCGGGAAGATCAGGTTCACCACGAAGGCGAGGGCGAGGATGATCAGCCAGAACGGCTTGGTCTGCTTGCCGACCGCGCGGTAGGCGTCCTCGCGCCGGATGGCCGCGTCGATCAGCGCGAAGCCGCTGAAAAGGATCAGGGCCATGCTCAGCAGCCACATCAACCCTGCGAATCCCTGCATCAGCACTACGTCCACCACCAGACTCGGCTTGTTCCTACGCGGTCACCGTACCCGTTCCCGAACACCGGCTACCCGCACAACGGGTCGGGCCCTCCAGGAGTGCCCGACCCGTTACCGATCACCCGTCCGTGTCACTTCGCGGGCGGCGTGGTCTTCTTCGCGGTGGTGGTCTTGCGGGCCGGCGCCTTCTTGGCGGCGGGCTTCTTCGCCGCAGCGGGGGCGGCCTCGGCCTCGGCCGGCTTGGTGTCTTCCTTGACCGCGACCGGCTCGGCCTTCGGCTCGACGGCGACGGCCAGCTCCTCGATCTCCTCGGCCGCCTCGCCGCGCCAGGTCTTCACGGCCTGCTCGCCGTGCTCGGCGACCTTCTCGTAGGTCTCGCGGGCCTTCACGGCGTACTCGGCGGCGACACCGACACCGCGCAGCGCGAGGTCCTGGGCCGACTCGCCCAGCTTCTTCAGGTCGGCGTCGATGGTGGAGCCGAGCTTCTTGATGTCACCGTCGAGGGTCGCCAGGAACTCGGTGACCTTGGCCTGGAGGTTCTCCTGGGTCTCCTTGACCTTGGCGCCGGCCTCCTTGGCGCGGGCCTGGGCCTTCTCCTGCACGGCCTTCGGGTCGGTGGTGCGGACGGCCTCGAAACGGGCCGGGGCCTCGGCGCGCAGCTGCTCCACCAGGCCGGGCACCTTCTTGGCCTGCTGAAGGGCCAGGTCGGCGGTGCCGGCGGCGAAGTAGAGCGGCGTCGGGTCGCTGAGGGTCTTACGGAGGTCGTCGGTGATGGCCATGGTGATGGTCCTCCCGGATCGCTTGCGCTTGAGGGTTTTGGGTCCCGCGGGCAGCGTGGCCGGTCTGCTCAACCGGTGGGCCGCTGCGGGTCGTGCGGTTCGGCATCGTTGCCGTCGGACGTGCGGGTGCGGCGCGTGGCGGACTTTCGTCCGCCGGCCGTGCGGGTCTTGCGGATACGGCGCTCACCGGTCTGCTCGCCGCCGTCCTCGCGGGGGCGGCGTATCGCGGTGTCGGTGCCCTGAGCGTCCTGTCCGTCCGTGGCGCCCTGGCTGGGCTCGGCGGTCAGGACCACCGCGCCGGCCTCCGGGGGCTCCTCGGTCGTCTCGTCCGCCGTACCGGCGATCCCGAACCCGTTCTCCTTGCGGAAGGACTCGTAGATCTGGAGCAGCACCTGCTTCTGCCGCTCGTTCAGCGTGGGATCGGCGAGGATGACGGCGCGCGTCTCCACCTCGTCCCGGTCCCGCTCGGCGTCGAGGATGCCTGCGCGGACGTACAGCGTCTCGGCGGAGATCCGCAGTGCCTTGGCGACCTGCTGCAACACCTCCGCGCTCGGCTTGCGCAGCCCGCGCTCGATCTGGCTCAGATACGGATTGGACACCCCGGCGGCGTCGGCGAGCTGCCTGAGCGACAGCTGCGCGGTGCGCCGCTGCTCGCGCAGGTATTCGCCGAGATTGCCGACGTTGAGCGATGCCATGCCTCCACCTTGCACCATCCTCGCTAACTATTGCAAGCAGCCGCTTGCAATAGTGCGCCACGCCACTCGGGCGGGTGCATCGGAACGGGGCCGGCGCTCTCACGCCAGGCGCCCCGAGCGTCAGTGCCCGGCGCGACGGTCCCTGAGCCACTCCTCCAGGACGGCGAAGTCCGCTGCGGTGAGCCCGTACCGGTGGTCGACCCGGTGCAGCAGGGCGGGCGCCGGATGGTGTGCGGCGACCCAGGCGCGGTCGGCGGGGGTGATCTCGTCGTCGACCCAGACGAAGGGTCGGCCGTCCGCCCGGGCCACCAGGGGCCGGGTCTTCCAGTGCAGCGGCGTCGCAGGCTCGTCCTCGTCCGGCCAGTCCACCGAGGGCAGCGGGGGCAGGCCGAGCCAGGGCGCGACGCACACGTTCGCGTCCTCCAGCCAGGTCGTCGCCCACACCAGCTCGCAGTCCAGCGCCGCGAGTCGTGCTCCGAGGGCGGGGTCGATGCGCTCCAGCAGCGGCTGCCCGGCGACCGCCGCCCGCGGCAGCGGAAAGCGCGGCTCGTACGAGGGGTACGGGTGCGCCGAGCCGAACGGGATCAGCGTTCCGTCGATGTCGAGGAAGAGCAACATCAGCCCTCGAACCCCTGCTCCGCCAGGATCTTGTCGATGCGTGCCCGGTGTGCCGCCTCCCAGTCCTCCAGCGACTCGTCGGCCTCCTTCGCCAGCTTGGCCAGGGCCGCCGCGAGCACCTCCTCGCTGCGGGCGGCGGGTACGGCGACGACGCCCTCCTCGTCGGCCACGACGATGTCCCCGGCCTCGACCCGTACGCCACCGCACGTCACCGGCTCGCCCAGCGGCCGTACGACCGACTTGGCGCCCGGGATGGGGATGACACCCCTGGCGAACACCGGGAACAGTGCCTCCCGCACCTCGGCGAGATCGCGGATCAGCCCGTCCAGGACGAAGGCCTCGATGCCGCGCCGCTGGGCGGCGGCGCAGACATTGCCGCCCGCGAGCGCCCAGTCCAGGTCCCCGGACTCCACGACGACGACCGATCCGGGCGCGGCGCGGTGGATGGCCGCGTGCAGCATCAGGTTGTCGCCGGGCGGGCAGCTGACGGTGAAGGCCGGTCCGGCCACCCGCCCGTGCGGCCCCCACAGAGGGCGGATCCCGATGTCCATGACCTGCCCGCGGCCCAGGAGGTCGGCGAGGGTGGTGGTGGGAACGGTCCGGAACTCGATGGCGTCAGTCATACGCCGGACGTTATCGTCCCGTACATGACTGCCGGGTCGGCCTTGTGCCGTGAGCGAGTTGGGTGCCCGGCCTCTGAGTGAGGCCGATGGGGGTCCCCCCGCTCGAGCGAATTCGAGAGTGGGGGAGGGCGCGAAGCCCGCCTCTTTCTCTGCGCCGCCTTCGAATCCTTCGGAAGACACCAGCTGCAGAGAAAGAAGAGAATGCCCGACCAGGACAACAAGAAGTTCATCGACTTCAACCAGCAGGTCATCGACGAGTTCCGCGCCCACCGGGGCCGCGTCGGCGGCCCCTTCGAGGGTGGCCGGCTGCTCCTGCTGACCACCACCGGCGCCCGCACCGGCACCCCGCACACCACTCCCGTCGGCTACCTCCCCGACGGCGGCTGGGGGTCCCCCCACGCCTTCAAGCAGTGGGGGAGCGTGCTGGTCATCGCCTCCGCGGCGGGCTCCCCCAAGCACCCGGACTGGTACCACAACCTCCTCGCCCACCCCCGGGTCACCGTGGAGAGCGGTGTGTTCACGTACGAGGCCGAGGCCGTCGTACTGGCGGGCGAGGAGCGGGAGCGGGCCTGGGCGCGGGCGGTGGGGGCCGACCCCGGCTGGGCGGAGTACCAGAAGAAGACCGATCGGGTCATCCCGGTGGTGGCCCTGCACGCGATCACGAACGGCGGCCCGGGGAGGATCAACGCCTCCTCGCCCGGCGAGGCGATCAAGGTGGTGCACGACGCGTTCCGCCGTGAACTCGCCCTGATCCGAAAGGAGATGGCGGCCGGCAACGGCACCCTCGGCGCCCAGCTGCGCGTCAACTGCCTGACCTTCTGCCAGGGGCTGCACAACCACCACACCGGCGAGGACACCATGATGTTCCCGTTCCTCGCCGACCGTCACCCCGGATCGAACCCGGTGCTCGAGCGCCTGGGCGAGGAGCACGAGCAGATCGCCGCCCTGGTGGCTGAGCTGCGCCGCGCCCTGGCCGACGAGGACCCGGCCGCCGCACGCGCCGAGGTCGAGCGCCTCACCCACGACCTGGAAGCCCATCTGACGTACGAGGAACAGGAGTTGATCCCCCTCCTGGACGCCCCGGCCTGACCCGCGGGCGGCCGCGGCCGGCCTCGGCCCTTCGGGCTAGAACGGCAGCGGCCGCCCGTGCACCACCACCAGTCGCGAGACCGCCCGGGTCAGCACGACATACAGCCGGTGCAGCCCGCGCGCCTCCGCCTCCGCGATCGCCGCGGGCTCGACGGCGACGACATGGTCGTACTCGAGCCCCTTGACGAGGGCCGCCGGTACGACGGTCACGCGGGCGCCCGGCTCGTCCGGTCCCGCGGCCTTGATCCCGGCCGCGCCGAGCGCCTGTGTCACCCGGTCCAGGTCGGCGTCGGCGGCGACGACCCCGACCGACCCCTCGTGACCGAGCGCCTCGCGTACGGCGTCCACGACCGCACCCGGCAGATCGGCGCCCGCCTCCCGCACCCTCAGCTCGCCGTCCCTGCGCAGCGACCGCCCCGCCGGCACGTCGACGTCCAGCCGCTCCAGCAGCCGGTTGGCGAGCGCGACGACGGCCCGGGGCACCCGGAACCCGGTCGTCAGCGGCACCACGGCCGCGTCCGGTTTCCCCAGGTGCCGCAGGACCGTGTCCCAGGAGCGCGCCGCCCAGGGCGTGGTCCCCTGCGCCAGGTCGCCGAGCACGGTGAGCGACCCGAAGGGTGCGCGCCGCGCGATGGCCCGGCACTCCATCGGAGAGAGGTCCTGCGCCTCGTCGACGACGACATGGCCGTATCCCTCGGGATGCCCGACGAGCCCGGCGACCTCGTCGAGGAGCACCAGGTCGGCGGCCGACCAGCGGGCCGACTTCCACGACCGCGGGGGCTTGACCCACAGCAGTGCCCGCTGTTCGCCGGCGTCCAGCAGCCCGTCGGCGGCGACAGCCAGCGCCCCTGGGTCTGCGAGCAGCCGGGCAACGACCTCCTCGGGCCGCACCCGCGGCCACACGGCGTCGACGTACTCCCGGACCGCCCGCGCCCGCGAGATCTTCTGCACCCAGGCGTTCGACTGCGGCCCGGCCCGCCGCTCTGCCTGCGTCTGGATGCACCGCACGACCCGCATCCGCACCCGCTCGCGCCCGATCCCGTACGGCGGCTCCTCACGCCGTACGTCCTCGACGATCCGCACGAGTTCACCGGCCCCGACCCGCCACCGGTAGGAACCGTCGTCCACGGAAAGGGAGTCGACCCCCTCGCTGGAGACATGTGCGTACAGCGCCCGGCGCAGCACCTCCGCCATCCGGGCGTCGTGCTTGACGACGGCGGCCCGTTCGCTGTCGGTCCCCCTGACCGGGTGCGCGGCGATCTCCTCCTGGAGGGTCGACTGCCGTACGCCGGTCTCGCCGAGGGCGGGGAGCACCTGGGAGATGTAGGTGAGGAAGGTCCGGTTGGGCCCGAGGATGAGCAGTCCGCCGCGCTTCATGCGCTGCGGGTGGGTGTAGAGGAGGTAGGCGGCCCGGTGCAGCCCGACGGCGGTCTTGCCGGTGCCGGGAGCGCCCTGCACGCACACCGAAACGCCCAGGTCCCCTCGTACGAGATCGTCCTGCTCGGGCTGGATGGTCGCCGCGATGTCCCGCATGGGGCCGACGCGGGGCCGCTCGATCTCCCGCGCGACGATGTCGCTCGTCCGGGACTCGCCCCGGTCCAGGTGCTCGTCCTCGAGCCCGGTGAGGTCGGCGGAGTCGCCTCGGCTGCCGGGGGCCCAGCCGAACCTGCGCCGGACCGCAACGCCCTGCGGGTCGCCGGCGCTCGCCTGGTAGAAGGCGCGGGAGACGGGCGCCCGCCAGTCGACGACCAGCGGCGGGGCGGCGACGTCCTCGCTGATCCGCAGCCGCCCGATGTGCAGCGACTGCTCGGCGGTGTCCAGCCGCCCGAAGAACAACGGCCCTTCGGGCAGCTCCCGCATCTCCTTCGCCCGGCTGCGCAGCCGGTACCCGAGCACTTCGGCATCGGCACCTGAGGCGGAGACGTCCTCACCGGTGACGACCTGCTCCTGGGCCCCGTCGACCATGGCGGCGAGGGCGCTACGGCAGCGGTCGTGGTGGGCGCGTTCGTGGTGGAGGGACTCTTTCAGGGCGGGCTCGGCTGACGTCATGGGGAGGAGACTACCCAATTAAAGTAACCGAGTTAAATAATTTACCCAGTCTCATTTATGCGAGATGCGGCATACCCGTCGCCAGCACCCCGAACGCCCGCTCCGCCGCGGCCACGGCATCCGCCTGTACGTCCTCGACCCGCTCCCCCTCGGAGATCCGCCGCCAGTTCTCCATCGCGAGGATCCGCTGCACGGCAGTGATCTGCCCGGCGGCGAGCCGCGCCTCCAGCCCACCACCGAGGGCCTCGGCGAGCGCGGCCTCGGACCGCTGCTGGTAGGCGTACACGCGGGCGACGAGGGCGGGAGTCCCGTAGAGCAGGGAGTGAAAGGCGAGAACCTGCGGATGGTCGTTCAGCCCGGTGACCGGATCCTCCCGCTCCAGCCCGTCGAGGAAATGCCGCCGCAGCGCGGCGAGCGCCGTGGGCCCCTCGGCCACCACCCGGGCTGCCTCCGCCTCGTGATCGGCGATCCGGTGCAGGACGAGATCCTCCTTCGCCGGGAAGTACCGGAAGAGGGTCGGTTTGGAGATCTCGGCGGCGGCGGCGATCTCGGCGACGGACACTGCGTCGAAGCCGCGCTCCAGGAACATGCGGATGGCGATCTCGGAGACGTCTTGGTACATCCGCTGCTTTTTGCGTTCACGCAGGCCGGGCTCGGTCATGGCGGTGAGCCTACGCACTAGGTCAGTTCATGGGCCACGTTCCAGAGCGTCTCGAAGAACTCCCTGCGGCGCCGGATGATCTCCCGTGCGTGGTCGCCGCCGTCCAGGGACCAGCGGGTCAGCGGGGTGTCGTAGCCGACGAGGTCCAGGAGATTGCCGTCGCCCGCCTCAGGGGCGGTGTTCATATGGTCGGGACGCAGGTCGATCCTGTCGTACGCCCCCTCGTACAGCACGTCGTCGTTGATGAAGTAGAGCTTGAGCGAGGGCGACATGTGCAGGACACGGAATTCGACTTTCAGCGTCCCCCGTCTGCCGACGGCCATCCGGCCTATCTGGGACCTCAGGATGCTCTCGTACCTCGCGATCTGACGGCTCAGGTGATCACGGAAGCCGGGGGCATCGGAGATCTTGCCGTTTTCGCCCACCTGGCCGGGGATCTCGATCTCCTTGGTGAGATCCGGTACCAGGACCCGCAGGCCAATGGTGCGTCGGGGATCGGTGCCGAGGCCTTGGAGAATACGATTCAGCGGGACCGCGAACGTCTCTCCGGTGAATCCCAGCGCCGTGAGCCGGACTTCTCCCCCGGCCTCGAGCACCTCCTGGAACTCGCGCTCCAGTTCACTCGGGGTGACCCCTCCTCCCCCTCGCGGGCGCAGCACCGCGTTCAGCCGCTGCACTTCCTCTTCGAGCCGCCGCACCACGTGACTCAGGCCCTCCGCGTTCTCCCGCTGCGCCGAGTGCGCCGCGTTGAGGCGCTGCACTTCGGCGTAGAGCACGTAGCCCACCACGGTGAGCAGCGCGCCGCCCAGGTAGACCTTGTCCTCCAGTGCGTCACCGATGGGCTTCACGAACTGTGCCAGCAGTCCCAGTGCGAAGACGGCAGCCAGGAACAGCTTCGTGACTGTGGACTCCGCACGTCCCCAGCCGGCAGCCAGTCTCTCCCTCCAGGACGGCCTCGTGCCCGACACTGATTCCCCCTGCCAGTCCGCGCCTTGAACCGAGCCTGTTCATGGTGCCCGGACGGACAGACCGTCAGGAAGAGGGCGGTTCCAAGTCCAGTACCTCATCGCGGTCCAGGGGATCAGCCCGGGTGACCGGAGTCCGCGGCGCGCCGCCGACGCAAGAGGGCTGCCATGATCTCCGGCTGGCTCGGCACCTCGGCAAGTTCGAGGGGCCCGGCCGCGGCAGTCAGGACTCTCTGCAGTTTCCGTGCGGCCCAGGGAAGGGCCGCCCAGTTGAACCCCGTTCCGTCGCCCAGTGACAACGACACACGGATGACGTCGGTGAAGACCGACTGCGCTCTCTTGAAGTCGAGGAGGACGTCCAGGTCGTCCGCCAGGCCGTACGAACCGCCCGGGTTGCCCTTCTCCACGACCCGGCTCCATTCCGCGGCCATACGGCGTTGCTGATCCTCCGGGTACCGCATCAGATACAGATGGGTGGCGAGGTCGTAGAGGGGATCACCCAGCATCGCCAACTCCCAGTCGATGGTCCAGAGTTGGCCACGGGAGTCGACGACGAAGTTCTTACGGTGCAGATCCGCGTGCAGCAGGCCGAAAGGGCGCCGCCGCAGCCCGGACATCTTCTTCTTCAGGCGGACGAACGATTCACCACCCACACCGAGCTGGTCGAAGAGGTCTCCGAACTCCGGGAGGTTCTTCTCATAGACCTGATCCTCTATGAAGACGATCAGACGCTCCAGGAATCCGTCGGTGTCACGGTCGTCGGCACGGTCCTTCTGCAGGCAGCGCCGCGGGACACTCTCGAGCAGGTCGGATCTGATCTCCGCCATCTGCCGGAAGAGCTCGACGATCTGGTCGAAGACCGGGTCGGAGACTCGCCGCCCCGCCCAGCGCCGCGTGGGGAGGGTGCGCCCCTCGATGAACCCCTGGAACCCCATGCCCGCGACATCGAGGACTTCGGGGATCCGCTCGACCTTCCCCTTCAGGGTGCGCAGCAGCTTCTCCTCGGACTCGAAGCACCGCCGGTCGAACCAGAGGATCTCGGCGCGCGGCTCACGGACCTTGACGATCTGCGTCCCACCGTCCAGACGAAGCACATAGGTTTCGTGGTGGTATCCCTTGAGCGGGCCCTTGATCACACCCCGTGCCCCGCCGCTCACTTCGTCGGCGAGTTGTTTGGCGTCAGAGTCAACTCGGGGTGGCATTTCTGGGTTCAGCTCGTTCCGGTGGAGCCCATGGGACAAGAGGGGACGCACGTTACTCCACCGGCCCCGAGTAGCGCCCCGCGAACTCGGATATCAGCAGCTTCGGTCCCCGACATGGGCGAACCTGCGCACCCTTGAACGCTCCTGGCCAGGTGCCGCGCACCGACCGTCTCGTTGACCACCGCGACTCCCCGAGGGCAGACCCGGGCGCGACGAAGACGAGGAATCCCATGGCGGACACCATCGACGACCGGAAAGCGCCCGTGCACCTGCCGGCCCGCACAAGCACCGTACTGTTCGACTTCGACAGACCTGTCTGCCGGCTCTCTCCCAAGTCCACTGCCGGCATCGCACGGAGCATCAAACGAACAGCGCAAGAAATCTGGGGCCCCCTCGACCCGGACGTCCGGGCCGGCGACGACTCGCACCATGTCCTTCGGCGGCGAGGTTGGCGACTCCCGCTGTGACGCACGCCGAAGAGCTCGCAACTCGTCCGTCGGGAAGCGGTATTCGGCGTGAGTCACCCCCGCAACGTCTCCAACAACGGCTCCAGTGACCCCACGATGTCCGTCGCCCCGGCGACCTGGAGCAGCTTCTCCTTGTGCTCGTTGCGCGCGAAGCCGAGGAAGGGGACCCCGGCCTGGCGGGCCGCCTCGCAGTCGGTGGGGGTGTCGCCGATGAACAGGGCGCCGGCGGGGGCCACGCCCATGGCTGTCAGGGCGCGGTTGAGGTAGTGGGGGTGGGGCTTGAGGTACTGCAGGTCGTGGGTGCGGCCGTAGATGTGCGGCAGGAAGCAGTCGAGCAGGCCGCGGCCGCTCAGGTAGGCGTGGACGACCTTCGGGGAGTTGTTCGTGGCTATCGCCAAGCGTGCGCCGACCGCCTTCCAGGTGCGGATCAGCGGATCGGCGTACGGGGTCGGCTGGGCCTTGGGCACCGCCCGCAGTTCCTCCTGGGTGAGACGTTCCTCCACCTCCACCACCAGGTCGCTGGCGGGGTGCCGGCGGTCGACCGCGCGCAGCACGGCTTGGGGGTCCTCGGTGTCCCGCTCGTCCTCCGTGAGGAGATCGTGCAGCCCCCGGCCTTCGAGCCAGTCCACCAGGTCGGTCGCCACGCCCTCCGCCGAGTGCCCGGCGAACAGCCTGCAGATCGGTCCGTCGAAGTCCCAGAGCACGACGCGGGCATGCCCGATCAGCTCCTGCAGTCGCTCGGTCTGTGCCGGCATCGGATCAGTCTGCGTCGTATCACTAGTCACTAGGAGAGTGTCAGGTCCGTCGTGATGGTTTCCCAGAGGGCGTCGAACCACTTCTGGGATTCCTCCACGAACGCAGCGTCCCGCTGCCCGGCCCGCTTCAGGAAGGAGAAGAGGAGCGACTGGGAGCCGAGGACGTCGTACATCTCCAGGGTCTGGCTCTGCCACTCCTCCTCCCGTTTGGTCGGGATGTAGTACCCGATCAGCGCTTCCTCCCCGTTGAACAGATACAGCTTGACCGGCGGTGTGAAGGGCAGTGCGCGGAAGGTGACCTGTACGTCGATGCCGTGCGTGGACCGGATGGCCTGAAGGTTGTGCTGGAGCACCCGCGCCTGTGCGTCGCGCATCTGCAGCCACCGTTTATGGACGGTGTCGTCGTCGACGCGGCCCTCGACCAGCACCGGGAACGCCAGGTTGATCTCGCGGCTGGGCAGCAGGACGCGGAAGGCTATCGAGTCGGGACGGATGCTGCCGTCGTGAATCCGGCGCAGCGGCTCGCCGAGTGCGAGCATCAGCGTCTCGGATGTGTGGCACACAACGTCGACGCGCACCTGGGGCACCGCGAACGCCTCCGCCAACCGCGGTGCCAGCCCCACTGTCGTCGGCTGCGGCTCGTCCCTGCCGGGCCCCGGCGGCTCCGCGATCCGTGGTGGGCTTCCCTTGCTGACGTTGGTGAGCAACCCGTCTTGCTGGAGGGCACGCAGGGCCTGGCGGACCGCGCCGCGTTCCACGCCGAACTCGTCGGCCAGCTCGGCCTGGGTGGGCAGGCGGTCTCCGGCCTTGAGGTCACCCTTGCTGATTCGTTCCCGCAGGATGTCGGCGATCTCCTGGGGCGAGAGCCTTCTGCTGCCGTTCACTGCCACGTTCTCCTGGGTCACGACCAAACGCTACAACTCGGATCCATCTACCGGGAGTTGTTTGTGACTTGTTTATGAGTAGGTACCAAGTGGGGATAACTTAGTTGGAGTTGGTTGCCAACTTTATCCAGTTGGCGGAAGTTTTGCTTCCTCGGATCCGCCGCACCCCCCACGCACGTCCCGCCCGCGAAGCCTGAAGGGGGAACCACCATGCCCGTCCTCGCCCTCCTCTCCGCCGTCTTCGTCGTCGGCATCGAGCAGACCGTCCAGTGGAAGTACGGCGCCACCGGCATCATCGGGCTGCTGCTGCTCACCATAGGCATCAAGGCGAAGAACCCGGCCGTCAGCTCCATCGGAGCCGTCGTGCTCGCCCTGCTGGTCGCGGGGCCCGCTCTATGAGCGGAAGGCGACCTGCGGCCCGGTCGGCCGCTGTCCCGCCACTGTGGGAGACGTCAGCTCGTGAGCACAAGCTCCGAACTGATCGTCTCCCACAGTGCGTTGAACCACAGGTGCGACTGCTCGACGAAGGTGGTGTCGCGCAGGCCGGCGCCCTGTCCGAAGGCGAACAGCATGGACTGGGTGCCCTCGGCGTCGTACATCTCCAGGTACTCGTGGTCGATCTCCTCCTCGCGCCGCGTGAGCGTGTAGTACGCGAAGAGCGCCTCCATGCCGTTGAGCAGGTACAGCTTCACCGGCGGGGTGAAGGGCAGGGCGCGGAAGGTGACGTTCACGTCGATGCCGTGTGTGGCGCGCAGGGCCAGCAGGTTGTGCTGGAGCACCTGGCCCTGGGCATTGCGGTTGGCCAGCCAGCGGCGCTGCAGCCGGCCGTCCGCCCTGGGGTCCACCGGGGTCGGGAAGGCCAGGTCGATGTCGCGGCTCGGCAGCAGTACGCGGACGTCCAGCTTGGCCGGTTTCAGCTGTCCGGCGTGGATCCGGCGCAGTGGCTCACCGATGGCGAGAGTCAGCGAGACGGCCGTCAGACAGAGGGCGTCTATCTCCACGTGATGCGCGGCGAAGGCCTCCGCTATGCGCGGGGCCAGGGCCACCATGGTCGGCAGCGGCGGGGCTCCGGGGCCGGTCAGGGCCTTGCTCAGGCCCAGGTCGGGGGCGACGGTCGCGGGAGCCCCCTTCGACACGTTGGTCAGCAGGTGCTCCGACTGAAGGATGCGCAGGGCCTGGCGTACCGCACCGCGTTCGACGCCGAACTCGTCGGCCAGTTTCGCCTGCGTGGGCATGCGTTGACCCGGCTGGAGCTCACCCGACCTGATGCGGGCGCGCAGCTCGTCAGCCACGTCTCGGTGCGACGTCTGTGACGTCTGTGGCCGCTGCGACCTCTTCCGTCCATTGACGGAGGCGTGTTTCGGGTCCACGACCAAACACTACAACTTCCCGCCATCTTTGGGCAGTTCCAGAGAAGGTGGTTATAAGCCGCTTCCAAGCGGAGATAAGTACAGAGAAGTTGGTCACCAACTTCAACAACATGGTCAAACTTCATAAGGGTTGGCCGCAACCATGGGTCCGCCTCCCCGTCCCGAAGGAGGGACCGCCATGCCGCTCATCGCCCTTGCCGTCGCCGCCCTCGCCATCGGATTCGAGAACCTCGTCCAGTGGCGGTACGGGCCGATGGGCCTCATCGCCTTCGCCGCGCTGTCCATCGGGCTCAAGGCCCGGAACGCCACGATCAGCGGCATCGGAGCGGTCATCCTCGTCATGCTGCTCGCCCAGTCCGGCTGAGTCCGGCCGGGCCCCGGCGAACCCGACGGGTTCGCCGACCCAGGATCCGGCTGGCCGGGCTCCCTTCCGGAGGGGAGCCGGGAGCCCGGTCAGTCTGCACCAAGCGCACAGCCACAACTGAACAGTTTCACCCGTACAGCCACAACTGAACAGCTCCATCAGCACAGCCACAACTGAAGAGCACAGCTACGGATGAGTCATCAGTCGTCGTCGGAAGGAAGGGGGCTCAGAACATGTCCGGGCACCACGGCCGCCTGGACGTACGCAGCAGGGCGTCGGCCACTTGGGCGGCGCCCGCTCGTTCTTCCCGCACCCGGCCCAGCGCCGCGAGCCGCACAACCGACTCGTCACCCAGCCACAGCTGCCCCAACTCGGCGATGTCCAGCGTGAGTTCGGGGCTCTGCGTGGTCGGCGTGCAGGACGCGCCCTGCGCCGACGCCTCCAGCCGGTAGCGGCCGCCCGCCAGGCCGGCGCGGTCGGCGACCTCCAGCACCAGGGAGCCCGTCCCCTCGTACGTCCGCGACTCCAGCGCCCGTACGACATCCAGGATCCGCACCCACAGCCAGTCGGCCTGCGAAGTGATACGGGCGGCCCTCGGGTCGGGCAGGAGGAGGGGGAGCAGGTCGTCGGGTGCCCGGTGGCCGCTCTTGACCTGGGTGACCCAGTCGATGGAGCACAGATAGCTCCACAGGGCGCGCTCGGCGGCCGGGGTCGCCGCGATCAGGTTCCGCACGGTCGCCGTGTCCAGCGGCTGCCCCGCGTCGCCCCACTTGTCGTCGACCTCGTACGCGACCAGGCCCTCGACCTCGCCGTCCGCTGCGCGGTACAGGGCAAAGAACGGCTCGGTCCACTTCGGGTCGACCCGCACGGCGCCGGTGGCGAGCTGCCACCACCAGTCGCCTCGGGTGACGGCGCCCGGGGTGGTGCGGCGGACGCGGTCGTGGAGTTCGGGGCCGAGTTTGCGTACGTCCTCGGGATCGACGAGGTCGATACGGGCACCGTCGGCGGGGCCGGACCAGCGGGGGTCGAGGCCGGTACGGGGGACGTCCACGGTCCACTCGGCGGCCGAGGTGGCGGGGCCGAAGCCGTAGCGGCCGTAGATCGGGTACTCGGCGGCGATGAGCGTGGCCACGACGTCGCCGCGCTCCTTCGCGGCCGCGAGGTCCCGGGTCATCATGCGGGTGAGCAGGCCGCGGCGGCGGTGGGTGGCGGTGACGCTGACCGCGGAGATGGCGTTGGCGGGGACGGGGGTGCCGCCTACCGCGGTGACCTGCTGCTCGAAGGAGCGGAAGGTTGCTACGCAGCGGGGGCCGTCGAAGGCGCCGAGGTATCGGTTCGGCTCGAACTGGGGGCGGCGGGCTTCGAGTTCGGGTTCCCAGACCTGGGGTTGTTGTACGAACCCGACTTTTACGGCGCGGAGCCACTCTGGGAACTCGGGCTCGGTGATCGGGCGGATGTCGGTGTCGGGGTGCGCCTGGGTCATGGGATCACGGTAGGTGGGCCTCGGGGCGGTGTCGCGCGGATTTTCCTCGCCCCCGCCGCCCCTGCCCGTCACGTCCCCAGGGGCTGCCGCCCCTTCGACCCCACCAGGGGCTCCGCCCCTGAACCCGGGCACGTCCCCCGCACCCCCGCGGGGCTCCGCCCCGGACCCCGATCGGCCTGAACGGCCTCGTCCTCAAACGCCGGACGGGCTGAAAGACGCCGCCCGGCGCTACAACAGACACGCCCCGCGGGCGGGCGGGGGATCGGGACGGCGTCCTCGACGCGCAGCACTGTGCGCGGCACTACGACGGCTACGGCTCGCGGGTGGGTGGGGGCTCGGGACGGCAACGCCAACCGGCACCACGCCGACCACACCCCACGAGTGGGAGGAGGCCGGGACGGCAACCCCGAACCCAAACCCCGCAGCAGCCCGGCAGGGCGCCCCCAGGGTTCAGGTCAGCAGGTCGTCGACCTGGGCCTCGCCCTCGCGGTAGCGGCGGGTGATTTCGCCGCTGCAGTCGTCCGTGGTGCGTTGCAGGCGTTGGCGCCTGAGGGAGACCTGCTGTTCGTAGCGGACCAGTCGGCCCATCGCCGTGTTCAGTTCCAGGTCCGTGCGGGCGGCCAGGTCGGAGAGTTCGACCTCGGCGAGCATGTCCGCGGCCAGCCGGCCGTACTCCTCGTTGTACGGCGTGCCCAGCGTCACATGGCGGGCGGAGGAGCGGTGGCGGGCCGGGGCGTCCGTGAGGATCTCCGGGAGCCGTTCGACCACGGAACCCGCGCCTGCCGGCGAGCGGCGGGTCAGTTCCGCCCGCAGGATGTCGATCCGGCCCTGCAGCAGCCGCCGCACATAGCTGAGGTCGGCCTCCTCGCGCTGGGCGTCCCGGCGCAAGGCGCGCAGTTCGGGCAGGCTCAGTACGGCCAGGTCGTGCTCGGGCGGCCCTGCGGGCAGTTGCGGACCGCCCGGGCCGTCACCAGGGTCCCCGCCGGTCGCGCTGTCCGGGCTGTCCGTCCGCTGGGTGGGCGGACGCATCGGCGTTCGCTCCCCTGTACGAATTAGCGAGACCGCCCCAGGAGGCTGCCCCATACTCGGTGTGCTCATGTGCCTCAACCGTCCCCTCGACCGGCGTGTGGAAGCATCGTGCCACCCCAAGTGGCCGCTATGTGACCGAGTGCCCCCGATCGGCCCCAGATGGGGGGGTTAAGGATCAATGAGAAGCCCTCCGAAGCCCCCTCGGACCTGGTTCCGGGGGCACGGCATGATGGGTTCATGCGTGCAGTGGTGCAGAGGGTGGACGGCGCGAGCGTCGTCGTCGACGGCGAGACGGTCGGGGAGATCATCGGCGAGGGACTTTGCGTCCTCGTCGGGGTGACGCACGAGGACACCAAGGAGAAGGCGGCCCAACTCGCCCGCAAACTCTGGTCGATCCGCATGCTCCAGGACGAGAAGTCCTGCAGTGACGTCGATGCGCCGCTGCTGGTCATCAGCCAGTTCACGCTGTACGGGGATGCCCGCAAGGGGCGCCGGCCCACCTGGAACGCCGCCGCGCCCGGGGACGTGGCCGAGCCCCTGGTCGACGAGGTCGTCGCCCAGCTGAGGAGCCTCGGCGCAACGGTCGGGACCGGGCGCTTCGGCGCGCAGATGCGGGTCTCGCTGACCAACGACGGGCCCTTCACCGTGCTCGTGGAGATCTAGGGCCCGGGCACGGCGCCTACGGTTCCACGACCGTCTCCTGCGCCGCCGCCGTGTCCCCCGCCACCAGCCGCGCGTCCACCGGCACGTTCCGCTTCACCAGGGCCAGCGCGACCGGGCCCAGCTCGTGGTGGCGTACGGAGGTCGTGATGAAGCCGACCTTGCGGCCGTCGGGGTCCTCGTCCGCGAGGCGGAGCTCCGTGCCGGGCGTGGGGAGGTGGACCTCGCTGCCGTCCAGGTGCAGGAAGACCAGGCGGCGCGGCGGCTTCCCCAGGTTCTGCACCCGCGCCACCGTCTCCTGGCCCCGGTAGCAGCCCTTCTGCAGGTGCACCGCCGTGTCGATCCAGCCGAGCTCGTGCGGGATGGTGCGGTGGTCGGTCTCGAATCCCAGGCGCGGGCGGTGGTCTTCGACGCGCAGGGCCTCGTACGCCAGGATCCCGGCCGGAGGGCCGGCCTTCTCGGCGTACGACTCGAGGTCCGCGCGCGGGAGGAAGAGGTCGCGGCCGTACGCCGTCTCGCGTACGGCGACGCCCTCCGGCACCTCCGCGATCGAACCGGCCGGCAGGTGGACCACCGCGAACTCGGCCGTGCGGTCGGCCACTTCGACCTTGTAGAAGAACTTCATCGACTCCAGGTAGGCGATCAGCGCGTCCTGGGTGCCCGGCTCCACGTGCGCCCAGACCGTCTCGCCGTCGTCGACCAGATACAGCGCATGCTCGATGTGTCCGTGCGCGGAGAGGATCAGCGCCTCGGTGGCCTGGCCGGCCGGGAGGTCGCTGACGTGCTGGGTGAGGAGCAGGTGCAGCCAGCTCAGGCGGTCCTCGCCGGTGACGGTCACGACCCCCCGGTGCGAGAGGTCGACGAAGCCGGCGCCGTCGGCGAGCGCGCGCTGCTCGCGGAACAGTTCGCCGTAGTGGGCGGCGACGCCTTCGTCCACGCCCTCGGCGGGGACGGCGCCGGGCAGGGACAGGAGGGGGCTCTTCATATGCACAAGCCTACGACTCGGTAGTTGAACTCTTCAGCGAACTCTTCTGCGAACAGTCCCGGCATCTGCCGAAGATCGCGAAGTGCTTCATGTCCGTCTCGAAGCCGAACTCCCGCCGCAGCTTCGCGGTGAACTCGGCGGCCACCGACACATCGGCCTCGATCACGTTCTGGCAGTCCCGGCAGACCAGGTGGATGTGGTGGTGGCGGTCCGCGAGGTGGTACGTCGGCGCGCCGTGCCCGAGGTGGGCGTGGCTGACCAGGCCCAGCTCCTCCAGCAGCTCCAGCGTCCGGTAGACGGTGGAAATGTTGACCCCCGACGCCGTCTTCTTCACTTCCGTGAGGATGTCGTCGGGGGTCGCGTGCTCCAGGGCGTCCACGGCTTCGAGCACGAGTTGCCGCTGCGGCGTCAGCCGGTAGCCGCGCTGCCTGAGGTCGCTCTTCCAGTCGGTGCTCACCACACCGAAGAGTCTAGAACTACTTGTACTTGTCAGAACTACTGGAAAGACGCGACCGGACCGCTCGGCGCGACGGGACTACTTGAAGAACGCGATGCCGTCGTCCGGCATGTCGTCCGGCAGGGCCTTGGCCCAGCGCTCGACGTCCTCCGGGGTGACGACCTTCTTCAGGTGCGCCGACATGTAGGGGCGCAGCTCGACCTCGGGGGTCTGCTTCTCGCCGACCCACATGAGGTCGCTCTTGACGTAGCCGTACAGGCGCTTGCCACCGCTGTACGGGCCGGAGGCGGCCGTCCGGGCGACCGCGTCCGTGACGAGGTCGATCTGCGGCTTCTTGTCGGCCATCTCGCCGTACCAGATCTCGACGACGCCGTCGTCACGGACCATCGTCACCTCGACCTTGCGGTCGGCGTCGATGCGCCAGAAACCGTGCTCGGTCTCCAGCGGCCGGACCTTGTTGCCGTCGTTGTCCAGCACCCAGGTGCGGGACTGGTACTCCAGGAAGTCCCGGCCGTCGTGGCTGAAGGTCACCTCCTGCCCGAAGTTGCACTTCTCGGCACCGGGGAAGTCGTGCACGCCCGCGCCCGCCCAGTTGCCCAGCAGGAAGGCGAGGGGGACGAGGTCCTTGTGGAGGTCGGACGGGATCTCGATCATGGGGTCGGCAGTTCCTTGATGGGGGTCAGCGCTGGCCCTGGTACAGCTTCTTCACGGTCAGCCCGGCGAAGGCGAGGACGCCGACGCAGACCAGGACCAGCAGGGCTTCGAAGAATGCCTCAAGCACGGGGTGCTCCTTGATGGGCTGAGGGTGGGCAGTACACAAAGGCCGGGCCCCAGCTTACGCGGCCGGGGGCCGGCACTCCTTGTGAGGTACGCCCAAGCGGGACTGACGGAGCTGTTGTAGGAGAGTTGGTTACGATTCGGCCATGGCGAAGAAGCTCGTGATCAAGGTGACGGCGGGGGCCGATGCGCCCGAGCGGTGCTCGCAGGCGTTCACGGTGGCGGCGGTGGCCGTGGCCAGCGGAGTCGACGTCTCCCTGTGGCTGACCGGTGAGTCCGCGTGGTTCGCCCTGCCGGGCCGCGCCGCCGAGTTCGAACTCCCGCACGCGGCCCCGCTGCCCGACCTGCTCGACGCGATCCTCGCCGCCGGCCGCGTCACCCTGTGCACCCAGTGCGCGGCCCGCCGGGACATCACGGAGACGGACGTCATCGAGGGCGTACGGATCGCGGGGGCACAGGTGTTCGTACAGGAGGCCCTGGGGGACGAGACGCAGGCGCTCGTCTACTGAGACGTCTGCTGAGCCGGCCTGCTGAGCCGGGCCGCTGACTCGGCCTGCCGAGACTCTAGGGCCTCGGGCGCTTCTTGCCGTCCAGCTCGTCCCACCACTCGTCGGACTTCGGATCGCCGGACGGGTCGTCCCACCAGCGGTCGTCCGGCCCCCGGCGGTTGGCGACCATGGCGGCGACCGGGGGGATGACCATCGCCACCACGCACATCCCGACCGCCACCGGGACCGACCAGATCCGTACGACTCCCCAGGCCAGGACGAACAGCGTGATGCAGGTGCCCATCATGGCGAAATAGACGTGACGCCGACGTGCCAGCATGCCTCCAGGGTAGAACCGGGCACGCCGAAGGGCCGTACCGCAAAAGGTACGGCCCTTCGTTCGTGCCGGTGCCGTCAGACGGCGATCGCGACCTCGGCGAGGCCGCCCTGCTGGGCGACGACCGTGCGGTCCGCGGTGGCGCCGGGGACGAGGGCGCGGACGGTCCAGGTGCCCTCGGCGGCGTAGAAGCGGAACTGCCCGGTGGCGGAGGTCGGGACCTCCGCGGTGAACTCTCCGGTCGAGTCCAGGAGGCGGACGTAACCGACGACGGGCTCGCCGTCCTTCGTCACCTGGCCCTGGATGGTGGTCTCACCGGGCTTGATCGTCGAGGCGTCCGGGCCGCCGGCCTTCGCTCCACACATGTCTTTCTCCAAGAGGGGTCTGACCGGAGGAAGGCCGGTCGGGATTTGCGGGTTGGGTCTTACTTGTTGGCGCCGAGCTCGATCGGGACGCCGACGAGGCTGCCGTACTCGGTCCACGAGCCGTCGTAGTTCTTGACGTTCTCGACACCGAGCAGCTCGTGCAGGACGAACCAGGTCAGGGCCGAGCGCTCACCGATGCGGCAGTAGGCGATGGTGTCCTTCGACAGGTCCACCTGCTCCTCGGCGTAGAGCTCCTTGAGCTCCTCGTCCGACTTGAAGGTGCCGTCGTCGTTGGCGTTCTTCGACCACGGGATGTTGCGCGCGGTCGGGACGTGGCCCGGACGCTGCGACTGCTCCTGCGGCAGGTGCGCGGGGGCGAGCAGCTTGCCGGAGAACTCGTCGGGCGAACGGACGTCGACCAGGTTCTGCGAACCGATGGCCGCCACCACGTCGTCACGGAAGGCACGGATCGCCTTGTTCTGCGGCTTCGCCTTGTAGGTGGTCTCGGTACGCTCCGGGACCTCCTCGACCAGCTCGCGGGCGTCCAGCTCCCACTTCTTGCGGCCGCCGTCGAGCAGCTTGACGCTCTCGTGGCCGTACAGCTTGAAGTACCAGTACGCGTACGACGCGAACCAGTTGTTGTTGCCGCCGTAGAGGATCACCAGCGTGTCGTTGGCGATGCCCTTGGCGGACAGGAGCTTCTCGAAGCCCTCCTGGTCGATGAAGTCGCGGCGGACCGGGTCCTGCAGGTCCTTGGTCCAGTCGATGCGGATCGCGTTCCTGATGTGGTTCTTCTCGTAGGCGGACGTGTCTTCGTCCACCTCCACGATCGCGATGTTCGGGTTGTCGAGGTTGGCCTCGACCCAGTCGGCGTCGACCAGGACGTCGCTGCGGCTCATGCTCTTTCTCCTCCGGGGCAGTTGCGGCGGGGCGTGCGAGTGTGAGGGGTGCGCGCGCTCGTGCAGGGCGGCGCACGGGTGCCCTGAGCAGGGCGGGGGATTGCGGAGCTGTGCGCTTCCGCTCAGAAGGTGCGACAGAGCATGGCGGCGACGCGGCACAGGTCGACTGCCCGCCGCTTCGTGAGATCCGCATGTCGCTTCATGGGGTCGATCGTAGGGACGGACAGCCGGACGTGTCACCGGCGTGTCGTATCTTGAGACGCGATCGTCCGGGATATGAGATGCGATCAACGCCCGCGGCGCGTCCGCGCGGCTTCCGGGCGCATGTATCCGTCGTCACAGCTGCGGTACGGACGATGCCGTCTCACCTTTCGGACTCCGTCGTTCCATCGCCGGTCGTATTACCCCGCGAGCCGCACGTTCGAACCCTTCACCGTGATCTCCACACCGTTCTGCGCAGCCTGCACACTGTCCAGCTTCACGCCGCCCGGGAGCTGGTGGATGGTCTGCTGGAAGTCGGTGATCGCCCGGATGCGGGAGTCGGCGAGGTCGACGACCAGCTTGGGCAGGTTGTCCGCGTGCACCTTGACGTTGTCGCCGTCCACGGTCACCGAGCTGAGCACGGGGTACGTCTGCGTGGCGCCGGCGGCGGTGACCTTGACGTCCACCTTGATCTTGCCGTTGCCGCCGTCGGAGAGGCCGACGACCTGGGCGTTGACGCCGGGGAAGATCCGCGTCGGCTGGGACTTGGCCGCCTTGAGCAGTTCGTCGTAGGCGATCGTGGCGGTGCCCGTCGCGGTGGCCGCGGTGGCGGAGCTGTAGTCGCCGGAGAACTTGACGCCCTTCATGTCGGCCTTCAGGTCGTCGATACGGATCGTCTTCGGGCCGATGGTGCCGCCGGTACCCGTGCCGGTGTCGGCCTCGTAGTCCTTGATGCCGATCTCGACGTCGTCCAGCTCGCCGGAGGCGGCCTGGGTGAGGAAGGGGAAGCCCTTGATGGACACGTCCGGCGTGGTGGCGAGGTTCTCCGTGGTCCTCACCTTGTCCGCCGCCTCGTTCTCGGCGAAATGGACCGCGACGCGGTCCGCGATCACGAAGAGGCCGCCCAGGACCACGACGACGATCAGAAGTATTCGCAGGGCGCGCATACGGTGTTTCCCCCACCTGGCCGGACGACGACGGTTGTGACGACCGGGTGGCCGTCCAGCGCGAGAGTAACCCTGCACGTGGGTTTGACCGCGGAGTTGTCGATCAGCTGTGACAGAGCTTGTGGTCCTCGAACTCCCCCACTCTCGGCTTCGCCCGAGCGGGGGGACCCCCACGACGGGCTGGGTTACGCCAGCGCCCTGCCCAGCATGAACACCACCGGTGCCGCCGCTGTCAGCGGTAGGGCCACGCCTGCTGTGAAGTGGACGAATCTCGACGGGTAGTCGTAGCTCGCCACCCGGTGGCCGATCAGGGCGCAAACCGCCGCGCCCGCGCCGAGCAGTGCGCCCTTCGCGCCGAAGCCCGTCATCCCGCCGACCGCGATGCCCGCCCCCGCAGCGGCGAGCAGCGAGACCACGATCGACGCCGGGGTGGGCAGCGGCAGGGCGCGGGCCAGGACCGCCACCGCCACGGCGGCCGCGCCGACGGTCACCGCGTCCGGCTCGGCCGCGAGGTATCCGGCCGCGACGATGGACAGCGCCGCCGAGGCGACGGTCGCCATCAGGCCGTACATCCGCTCGTCCGGCTCCGCGTGCGAGCGCAGCTGGAGGACCAGGGAGAGCAGGACCCAGACGCCGAGGGTGCCCAGGATCGCCGCGGGGGCGTTCTCCCGGCCCGCCACCAGCAGCGCGACATCCGCGGCCAGCGCGCCGAGGAAGGCCAGCGCGATGCCCTGCCGGGCCGGCCACATGCCGTTCAGCCGGAACCAGCCCGCCGCGGTGACCGCCTGCAGGGCGACGAGCGGGACGAGCAGGGCGTACGAGTTGATCGCCGCCGCTCCGGAGACGAGCAGACCCAGCAGCGCCGTGAGTCCGGCGGGCTGCATACCCGGCTCGATGATCGGGGAACGACCCTCCTCCCGGGCGCGCTGGGCGTCCGTGATGCGGGGGTTGCCGGCGAGCGTGGCGGGCCCGTACTCGGAGTCCTCGTCACCGCCTTGCGCAGTCGTCCCTCCCCCAGCGCCTGAAGGGCCCGGGGGGACCCCCAGGCCGGACGGGTGGGCAAGGCCATCAGCGCCGGGTGCGTCGTATCCGGGGTCGACCGCAGCGCCGGCATACCCCTGCTGCGCTGCCTGCGGCTGTGCCGCCTCCCACGTCTGCCCCTGCCACTGCTGCGTGTACTGCTGGTACTGCTGAGCCTGGGCGGCGTGCGCGTCGTCGTACCCCTGATACCCCTGATACCCCTGGTACGGCTGCTGGTGCTGCTGGTGCTGCTGCTGATACGGGTCGTACGCGTCGTACGGACCCTCGTACGGCTGGTCGGTCATCGTCACCCTCCTGCGAACGGCGGGAGCACCTCGACCGTGCCGCCGTCAGCCAGCCGTACCGTCTCATGTCCGCGGGTGCCCACGGGATCACCGTCGATGAGGAACGAGCATCGCTGCAGGACGCGCGTGAGTTCTCCGGGGTGTCGCGCGCGCACGGCGTCGAGTGCCTCGGCGAGGGTGGCCGCGTCGTACGGCTCCTCGGCGGCCCCGGCCGCGGCTTTCGCGGCGGCCCAGTAGCGCACCGTGACCTTTGGCATCCGGTTCCTCAAGTAGTGGATCGCCGAGTTGGTGCATCGGCGGTGTACACGGTCAGGCTAGCCCGCCTGCGCGGCACCCCAGGCCCCGATACGGGCCAGCAGGTCGTCGGTGGCCGCGTGTTCCGCGTGGCCCATGCCGGGCTCCAGCCAGAGTTCGCCCCGGTCACCGGCCGCATCGGCCAGCATGCGCGGGTGGTCGAGCGGGAAGTAGCCGTCCCGGTCGCCGTGCACGATGAGCAACGGCGTCGGGGCGATCCGCGGTACGGCCTCCACGGGGGACAGCGGCACCGGGTCCCACTCCCGGTGGTGGATCCGGGTACGGAATCCGTAGCGGCCCACCAGCCGGCCCTCCGGCCGCGTTACCAGCCAGTGGAGCTTCCGCATAGGGGCGGTGCCCCGGTAGTACCAGCGGGCGGGGGCACTCACCGAAACCACGGCGTCCGTCGCCGCCTCCGTGCGCCCCTCGCGCCCCTGTCCGTACAGCGCCGCGTGCCGCAGCACCACGGAGCCGCCCATCGAGAACCCGACGGTCACCACGCGCGCGTGCCCGAACCCCCGCGCCCACTCCACCGCGGCGGCCAGATCCAGGACCTCCCGGTCGCCGACCGTGGAGCGCCCGCCGGAGGCGCCGTGGCCGCGGAAGGAGAACGTGACCACGGCCCCGTACTGCGCGAACGCCTCCGCCACCCGCCGGACATGCGGCCGGTCCGCATCGCCGGTGAACCCGTGGGCGACGACGAACACGGGAACAACGGAAGGTGACGGGGAGGCGTCGTATACGACCGCACCCGGGTCGTATACGGAATCGATCGCAATGCCGTCGTCCGTGCGCAGAAACGTACGGAAAGGCCCCCGTCTGCCCGTCTCAGAGTTCGGACGAACGATGGATCGCGCCACATGACCTGCCGGAGTGATGCTCATGTGGGCTATTCTGCTGGGCAGAGGACTCGGGCAGCGTAGCCCCCGGGTCCTTTTGTGCTTTCGGAAGCGTTGTATACGAAGCGGGAAACTCAAGGTGACCGCAGGTGTACGGGGCCCCGGGATCGCAGAGCAGTGCCGCACCGCACACGTCCTCGCAGGGACCGAGGAGGAACCAGACGTATGAGTTCTCTGCTGCTCCTGACCAATGCCCTCCAGCCGTCGACGGAGGTGCTCCCCGCTCTCGGCCTGCTCCTGCACAACGTGCGAGTGGCTCCGGCGGAGGGCCCCGCCCTCGTCGACACCCCCGGTGCCGACGTCATCCTCGTCGACGGCCGCCGTGATCTGCCCCAGGTCCGCAGCCTGTGTCAGCTGCTGCGCTCCACGGGCCCGGGCTGTCCGCTCGTCCTCGTCGTCACCGAGGGCGGCCTCGCGGCCGTCACCGCCGACTGGGGCATCGACGACGTGCTCCTCGACACCGCAGGTCCTGCGGAGGTCGAGGCGCGACTGCGGCTGGCCATGGGCCGGCAGCAGATCGTCAACGACGACTCCCCCATGGAGATCCGCAACGGCGACCTGTCGGTCGACGAGGCGACGTACTCCGCGAAGCTCAAGGGGCGGGTCCTCGACCTCACCTTCAAGGAGTTCGAGCTCCTCAAGTACCTCGCACAGCACCCGGGCCGCGTCTTCACGCGCGCACAGCTGCTCCAGGAGGTCTGGGGCTACGACTACTTCGGCGGCACCCGCACGGTCGACGTCCACGTACGACGTCTGCGCGCCAAGCTGGGCCCCGAGCACGAGTCGCTGATCGGGACCGTCCGGAACGTCGGTTATCGATTCGTTACTCCCGAGAAGGCCGATCGCGTCTCCGACGAGGCCAAGGCCAAGGCAGACCGGGCAAAGCCGGAGGATGCGGACGAGACCGCCGCTCTGGACGCGGCCGAGGTGTCGGCCGAGGCATAGCGGACCGCCGGAAGGGGCATTGCTTCCGCACAGAGGCTGTGGGAGCAAGCTCCTTCTCGCCCTGCCCAGGGCCGGTATATCCGCGTAGACTCCGCGCGTGGCCAAGGTGACTCGGGATGATGTGGCGCGGCTGGCGGGGACTTCGACCGCCGTCGTCAGTTACGTCATCAACAACGGACCCCGGCCGGTCGCCCCGGCCACGCGCGAGCGTGTCCTCGCCGCCATCAAGGAGCTGGGGTACCGGCCGGACCGGGTCGCCCAGGCGATGGCGTCCCGCCGCACGGATCTCATAGGCCTGATCATCCCGGACGCGCGCCAGCCCTTCTTCGGGGAGATGGCGCACGCGGTCGAACAGGCCGCCTCCGAGCGCGGGAAGATGGTGCTCGTCGGCAACACCGACTACGTCAGCGAGCGCGAGGTCCACTACCTGCGCGCCTTCCTGGGCATGCGGGTCTCGGGGCTGATCCTCGTCTCGCACGCCCTCAACGACCAGGCCGCCGCGGAGATCGACGCCTGGGACGCCCGGGTGGTCCTGCTGCACGAGCGGCCGGAGGCCATCGACGACGTCGCCGTCGTCACCGACGACCTGGGCGGCGCCGAACTCGCCGTACGCCACCTCATCGAGCACGGCTACGAGTACGTCGCCTGTATGGGCGGCACCGCCGAGACCCCGGCGGTCGGCGACCCGGTCTCCGACCACGTCGAGGGCTGGCGGCGCGCGATGGACGAGGCCGGGATCTCCACCGAGGGGCGGCTCTTCGAGGCGCCGTACAACCGCTACGACGCGTACCGCGTGGCGCTGGAGGTCCTCTCCGGGCCGCAGCGGCCGCCCGCGATCTTCTGCTCCACCGACGACCAGGCGATCGGCGTGCTGCGGGCCGCCCGCGAACTGCGGATCGATGTGCCGGGTCAGCTGGCGGTCGCCGGGTTCGACGACATCAAGGAGGCGGCGCTGACCGACCCGCCCCTGACCACGATCGCCTCGGACCGCTCCGCGATGGCCCGGGCTGCCGTGGACCTCGTACTCGACGACGGGCTCAGGGTGGCGGGGGCGCGGCGGGAACGGCTCAAGCTGTTCCCGTCACGACTGGTCGCGCGGACCTCCTGCGGCTGCACATGAGGGCCGTGCACCGGCGCATGAAGGTGGCCTGAAGGCGCTCGCCGGGCTGCGAGAAGCGTCTTTATATCGGGCAAACAAGGTTCTGCCGGGCTTCTCAGCGGACACTCAGGAAGCTCTCATGGTCACGGTTCAAGCTCGTTGTCATGACCGAGAGCTTCCGCCGCAGCGGCGAGTACGAGAGCTATGACGGCTACGGGAACCCGCAGCAGGGCGCCCCGCAGCACGCCTCCTCCCCTGTGAACCCCGAGTGGCCGCCCCCGCCGGCGCAGCCGCCGGTGCAGCAGGTCATGGCCGAGCCGGCCCACGCTCCGGCGCCGAAGAAGCGGTCCCGGGGCCCCCTGGCCCTGCTGGCGGCCGTGGCGATCGTCGCCGCGGCGATCGGCGGCGGCACCGCCTACGCCTTCCAGGAGCTGACCGGCAACGACACCGTCGCCACGAGCAGCACCAGCACCCATGTGGTGCCGGCCGGCAAGAAGGGCGACGTCGCCACCATCGCCGCGGCCGTCAGCCCGAGCGTGGTCGAGATCAGCGCGACCCTGAGCAACGGCTCCTCGACCGGCTCCGGCGTGATCATCACCAGCAACGGCGAGATCGTCACCAACAACCACGTCATCTCCGGCGCCTCGTCGATCAAGGTGACGACCAGCAACGGCAAGACCTACACCGCGAAGGTCGTCGGCACCGACAGCAAGAAGGACCTCGCCCTGATCAAGCTGGAGGGCGCGTCCGGGCTGAAGGCCGCGACCCTCGGCAACTCCTCCGGCGTTCAGGTCGGTGACACGGTGGTGGCGATCGGCTCCCCCGAGGGCCTGAGCGGCACGGTCACCAGCGGCATCGTCTCCGCCCTGAACCGCGACGTCACCGTCTCGACCGACGAGGGCCAGGGACAGGGACAGGGCGGCGGTGACGGCCGGTGGCCGTTCTCCTTCGGCGGCCAGCAGTTCAACGGCGACACGGGGTCGTCGACCACGACGTACAAGGCGATCCAGACCGACGCGTCCCTCAACCCGGGCAACTCCGGCGGAGCGCTGATCGACGCCGCGGGCAACATCATCGGCATCAACTCCGCGATGTACTCGGCCAGTTCGCAGTCGTCCTCGGGCTCGTCGGACGCCGGCAGCGTCGGCCTCGGCTTCGCCATCCCGATCAACACCGTCAAGTCCGACCTGTCGACGCTGCGGGCCGGCGGCACCGACAGCTGAATCCCGCCCTCACGAACAGGGAGTACGTCATGATCGAGCAGGTTTCCCACACCGTCGCCGGCACCGACCCGGCCGGCCTCGCCCTGACCCTTGAGGTGGCGTACGAACTGCACCCACCGCTGACGCGCGCGCCCGAGGTGGCCCCGCAGCTGATGGGCCTGCACACCACGGCCGCCCGCCCGCACCGCCGCAAGGTGCCGCTGAAGCGCATCGCGGCGATGCGTGGCTGATATGCGAGGCTGAAGGCGTTCAGCACGTTCAGCGTCTTCCGCTGGTTCAGGCCCTTGTCGTCCCACCGCACCGAGGAATCCGAAGCCCATGAGCCCCGCCGATGGCGACCGTGACCCGCAGCGCATCCTGATCGTCGACGACGAGCCGGCCGTACGCGAAGCACTCCAGCGCAGCCTCGCCTTCGAGGGCTACGAGACGGAGGTCGCGGTCGACGGCGCCGACGCCCTGGAGAAGGCGACGGCGTACCAGCCCGACCTGGTCGTCCTCGACATCCAGATGCCGCGCATGGACGGCCTGACCGCGGCACGCCGTATGCGGGGGGCGGGCACGACGACGCCGATCCTGATGCTGACGGCACGCGACACGGTCGGCGACCGGGTGACGGGCCTCGACGCCGGCGCCGACGACTACCTGGTCAAGCCCTTCGAGCTGGACGAGCTGTTCGCGCGCGTCCGTGCCCTGCTGCGGCGCAGCTCGTACGCCGCCGCGGCGGCCGCCGGGGCCCTTCAGGAGGACGAGGCACTGAGCTTCGCGGACCTGCGGATGGATCTGGCGACGCGGGAGGTGACGCGGGGCGGGCGCCAGGTGGAGCTGACCCGTACGGAGTTCACCCTCCTGGAGATGTTCATGGCACACCCGCGTCAGGTGCTGACCCGGGAGCAGATCCTGAAGGCGGTGTGGGGCTTCGACTTCGAGCCGAGCTCCAATTCCCTGGACGTGTACGTCATGTACCTGCGCCGCAAGACGGAGGCGGGCGGCGAGCCGCGCCTCGTGCACACCGTGCGGGGCGTGGGGTATGTGCTGCGGCAGGGCGGCGCCGAGTGAGGAAGGTCCTGCGCCGCTTCCAGACGCTGCCGATCCGCTCCCGGCTGGCGATGCTGGTGGCTGCGGCGGTGGCTTTTGCGGTGGCGGCGGTTTCGGTGACGTGTTGGTTCATTGTGCAGGGGAAGCTGTACGAGCAGGTCAACGCCGACCTCAGGAAGATGTCGCAGCCACAGCGGTTCAGCCAGGTGGCGGCGCTCCTTGATGCCTGCCCCCACAGTGTCGGGACCGACCAGAACGACCAGGGCGGCCAGACCGGCACCAGTGGCCTGCGGACGCAGAGCAGCTACATTCAGCTGGTCAAGGCGGACGGAACGCCCTGCGTGTCCTCGACCTCGACCGGCACCGTCAAGGTCACCGGCGCCGACACGAATGTGATCAAGGAAGCGGGCAGCGGCAAGGGGAACCTTCTCGACGGGATCATCCGCAATGGCACCGACAGCGACGGCAACGCCGTCCGCGTGTTCACCACGCCCCTGCTCGTCAGCCAGGGCCCGGGCATCCCGCCCCAGCTGTACCCCGACACCGCACTCCTCATCGCGGTCCCCCTCAAGAACACCGAGAAGACCCTCAACGACCTGGCCCTGATCCTCCTCCTGGTGTCCGGCGTCGGAGTGATCGGCGCCGGAGCAGCCGGCCTCGCGGTGGCCCGCGCCGGTCTGCGCCCTGTCGACAAGCTCACGGAAGCCGTCGAACACGTGGCCCGAACCGAGGACCTGAGCATCCGTATCCCCGTGGACGACGACACCGAGGACGAAGTCGCCCGTCTCTCCCGTTCCTTCAACTCGATGACCGCGTCCCTGGCCAGCTCCCGCGACCTGCAGCAACAGCTCATCGCCGACGCCGGTCACGAACTCCGCACCCCCCTCACCTCGCTGCGCACCAACATCGAACTCCTCAGCCGCAGCGAGGAGACCGGCCGCCCCCTCCCCCCGGCCGACCGCAAGGCGCTCCTCGCCTCCGTGAAGGCGCAGATGACGGAACTGGCCGCCCTGATCGGCGACTTGCAGGAGCTGTCGCGGTCGGAGGGGCAGCGGGGCGAGCGCGTGCAGGTCATCTCGCTGGAGGACACCGTGGAAGCGGCGCTGCGCCGGGCACGGCTGCGCGGGCCGGAGCTGACGATCACGGCGGACCTGCATCCCTGGTACGTACGGGCGGAGCCGTCCGCCCTGGAGCGCGCGATCGTCAACATCCTCGACAACGCGGTGAAGTTCAGCCCCGAGGGCGGCACCATCGAGGTGGAACTCGGCAGCGGCATCCTGACCGTCCGTGACCACGGCCCCGGCATCCCCGCCGAGGAACTCCCCTACGTCTTCGACCGCTTCTGGCGCTCACCGAGCGCACGCGCGCTGCCGGGCTCGGGCCTGGGTCTGTCGATAGTCGCGCGGACGGTGGAGCAGGCGGGCGGCGAGGTCACCCTGACCCGTGCGGAGGGCGGCGGCACGGTGGCGACGGTACGGCTGCCGGGGGCGCCGATGCCGCCACCGGAGGGTCCGTAGTTCTACTGTTCAGCGTCGGCCGCGCCTGTCCGTGCCTGGTCGCGGGCCTCCTAGATGGTGGTGCGGCCCCGCCGCCAACGCCTCGCCGACCCCCCAATATGCCTACCGGTTGGCCGAGTTGGCCCCCCGAAGCGGCCGGGAAAGGTGATCCATTTCCCGGCTTGACCCGCTTACGCTTGAGGCGAGGGGGAGTCATGTTGAAGAACTCGCGTCGGAAGATCGCCCTGTGGGTCGCTCTGTGCTTCGCTTTGCTGGCCGCTGCCGTCTCTCTCCTTGTCGTGGCGGGAGCATCGAAGCAGTCCGGGTCTCCTAACGGCGCTTCCATGTCGACCAGTTGGTACACCACGCAGGCTTCGAGCACCGGCGAGCCCAGCCAGGGAACCGAAGAACCGACCGAGGAACCGACGGGAGACCCGACGGAGGAACCGACCGAGCCCTCCTCCCCGGCGCCCGTCGTGACCAAGACCGTCATCGCGGTGCCCCCGGGCGGTAGTGGTGGCGACGACGGGGGCTCGCTGATCGCAGCCCTCGGTTCGCTGCTGAGCGGCATCGCGGCCGTAGGCACCCTGCTCCACGCCGTCCACCTGAGCCGCCAGAACCGCAGCAGTGCCGCACCCGACGACGACCCGACCCCGGCGACGACCTCGTAAGCCCTGCGGGAGTCGTAGCCGGGCGCCCGTCTCTGGGACGTCCCTTGGACGCGGGACGGTTACCGGGACGCGGGGTGGCGGGGGAGATTGAGCGGGCTCGGCAGATCCGAGCCTCTCCATCTCTCTGCGAAGACAACGGAGTTCCCCATGCCTTCCCTCGCCCACCGTCTCGGTACGAGCGGTGCCGTCATGGCGCTCGCCGCCTCGGGCCTGCTGTTCGGCGCCGCCTCGCCCGCCTCCGCCGCGACCAGCTGCTACGGGCCCACCTGCACCGGCCTCAACCCCGCCAACACGGTCTGCGCAAACGACGCGAGAACCATCGACACCACCTGGACCCAGGTCGAGCTGCGCTACAGCCCCACCTGCCGTGCCGCCTGGGCGCGCCGGGTCGGCGGAATCAACGGCGGCACGGACTCGATCTGGGTCGAGAACTCCGACGGCAAGGCGTACTCGGTGGACGTCCCGAGCAACGCGAGCGGGAACTACTTCACGGCGATGGTCGACGACAAGGGCCTGTGGGCCCGGGCCTGCGACAACCTCGGCAGCGACGGCGGCTACAACTGCACGTCCAAGTACTGACGGTCGTCGGAAGGACCCCCGCCCCCATGCGCTCCCTCACCCGACAGCTCGCCCCGCTCGGCGCCTCGCTGCTGCTCGCCGCGTCCGCGCTGGTCCTCGGCGCCGCCTCACCCTCGTCCGCGGCCACCTGGTGCCAGACGGACCTGTGCGACGGCCTGGACCCCGCCACCACCGTCTGCCAGAACGACGCGGAGACCGTGCACACCACGTACACCGGCGTCGAACTGCGCTACAGCCCGTACTGCCGCACCGCCTGGGCCCGGGTGCAGCACCCCGTGCCCTTCGACAAGTACGAGGTCATGAACAACCGGTACTTCGGCTACTCCTTCATCCCCACCGGCACGTACAGCCAGTGGACGGCCATGATCCAGGACGCCGATCTCAAGTCCCACGCCTGCCAGTACGACGACCACGGCAACCATCCGATCTGCACGGACTGGTTCTGAACCGTCCCATGGAGTTGAACATGCGTTTCAGCAGCAAGGCCGCCACCGCGGCCGCCTCTCTCGCCCTCACCCTCGCCACGACGGCCGGACTCGCCGTCACCGCGCCGTCGGCGCAGGCGGAAACCTGGCAGAACTACCCGCTCGACGCCAATTCCCGTCTGCGGAACGGCCCTTCGACCTCCAGCGCGACGCGTGGGATCAGCACCCAGGAGCTGGACTTCTGGATCTACTGCTACACCCGCGGCACCTACGTGGACGACGGGCACTACCACACGGACATCTGGTACAAGGGCAACGTCCACGACCCCGGCACCCACACCCAGTACTACGACGTCTACTCGTGGGGCGGCAACGTCAACACCCCCTCCGACCCGCCCGCCGGGCTGGAGGCCTGCTGATGCCGACGCCCACACCCCGCCGCCGCAGCGTCCTCACCGGGGCGCTCGCCATCGGCGCGGGCACCCTGATGGCGTCCGGGCTGACCACCGGAACCGCGCGGGCCGCGAGCGGTCCGACGATCGCCGGGACCGGCACCTGGGGCGCCCGGCCGTCCTCGAAGCCGCTCAACATCATCGGCGGCGCCCCGGACAAGGTCATCGTCCACCACACGGCGACCGACAACGTCACCGACTACTCGCAGGCCCACGCCTACGCGCTGGCCCGCGCGATGCAGACGTACCAGATGGACACCGAGGGCTGGATCGACACCGGCCAGCACTTCACGATCAGCCGGGGCGGCTACATCACGGAGGGCCGCCACAACAGCCTGTCCACGCTGCAGTCGGGCACCCAGCGCGTGGAGTCGGCGCACTGCACGGCGCAGAACACGGTGGCGATCGGCATAGAGAACGAAGGCACGTACAACAGCGTCGATCCGCTCGGCACGCAGTACGCGGCGCTCGTGGACCTCATCACCCACATATGCCGGCAGTACGGGCTGCGCGCCTACCAGGTCTACGGGCACCGGGACTTCAACAACACCGAATGCCCCGGCGACCGCCTGTACGCGCTCATCCCGCAGATACGCAGGGACGTCGCCGCCCGCATCGGCGGCGACCCGACCGGCCCCGTGTGGCCGATGTTGAGCAGCGGCTCCACCGGCGAAAAGGTGCGGACGCTGCAGTACCTGCTGGTGCAGCGGGGGCAGACGCTCACCGTCGACGGCTCCTACGGGCCGGCGACGCAGGCCGCGGTCACCTCCTTCCAGAACACCACGCACGCCGCCGCCGACGGCATCGCGGGCAACCAGACCTGGAGCCAGGCGGTGGCGCCGCTGGCGAGCGGCGCCTCGGGCAGCGCCGTGAAGGCCGTGCAGAGCCAGCTCACCGCGCACGGCTTCGCCACCACGGTGGACGGCGCCTTCGGGCCCGCCACCGCGGCCGGGGTGACCTCCTTCCAGTCTTCGGCGGGCCTGCCCGCCGACGGCGTCGTGGACGCCCGGACCTGGAGCCGCCTGGTGGCCTAGAGCCCCGCTCAGCCACATGACGGTGCCCCCGCAGATCCTGTTCTGCGGGGGCACCGTCATGTCGTCGTGCGGCCTGCTTACGCCACGCCGTCCTGCCACCACCAGGAGCCGGACCCGTAGTTCGAGTGCTCGACCCGGCTGTCCACGTGCTGCCAGGACACGGTGTACGTCTCCAGTCCCGAGAAGCCGCATGTCTCGGCGATCCGGTAGACCTGCAGCGTGGAGTGGCCGGAGACCGCGAGGTCGGCGGCGACTCCGTAGACGTGCATCGAGTTGGACGCGCCGCCCACCTGGGAGTTGTACGAGACGCTGCGGAAGCCCGAGTTGATGGTGACCGCGCTGCCGCCGGCCTTCTTGCGCAGGGCCTCCAGCTTGTACATGGTCCGCCGTACGTTCTCCTTCACCTCGCTCGCGCCGACCTTGCCACCGCTGAAGCCGGAGCCGTCGTGGCTGGTGAACTCCGAGAAGTCGAAGTGCGCGGTGGAACCGTCGGACTTCTCCAGGCTGTTGAGCACGGAGAAGGTCTGCGGCCCGGCGACGCCGTCCGCCGACAGCCCGTACGCGGACTGGAAGCGCCGTAGCGCCGCGTCGGTGCCCGGTCCGAACGAGCCGTCGACGGCCACGTACGTCTGCGACGCGGAGTCGGCCGCCCAGCCTGCGATCCGGATCTGCAGTTCGGTCACGTCGCTGCCGGAGGAACCCTGCGAGAGGTTGCGGCCCCAGCTGTAGGCGGAGGCCTGGCCGGCCAGTCCGAAGTCGGCGGTGAGGGCGAGTGCGGCCGCCGCGGCACCGGTGCCGAAGCGGAGGAAGCCACGGCGGTCGAGGGAGGAATGGGTCACGTCACGCTCCTGAAGGAAAGGCGGAAACGTCCACCAGGGTGAGCCGCGGGAGCGCCGTCCCACCAGGGTTCACGGGATCCCAGAGACACCTGGGACATCCCGTGACGCACATCACCGGCCAGCCGGTCTCAGCCAGTCCGGGGGTGACCGCAAAATGCTCATGACTGGGGAAAACAAGGGGGATTCCGTGACCGCTACGGTCAGTGGCGCGAACACCGCGCCCGTCGGCGCCAGAGAACAACTGCTCGCCGAGATGCGCAGGCTGAAGGACGCTTCCGGGCTCAGCTACGGACGCCTCGCCGGCCGCACGCACTACAGCCGCTCCTCCTGGGAGCGGTTCCTGAACGGCAAGCAACTGCCCACCAGGGTCGCGGTGGAGCAGCTGGCCGCAGCCGTGGGCGAGGAACCCGACCCACTGCTCGCCCTCTGGGACGCCCTCGACAGCGCGTCCCGCGAGCTCGCCGAGACGCCGCGGGACGCACTTGCAGCACCCGCCGACAGCGAGGAACCCGGCACTCCCCGCACCACCGGCGGGGGCCGGGGCGGCGTCGGCGTGCTGCTGCGCCGGCTTCTGCCCTTCTGCTACGTCGCCGCCGGCACCCTCCTGGGCGCACTCGGCACGATCCTTGTCATGAACAGCACCCATCCGGCCGCCACCACCTCCCCACGTGCGCTCCCGACCAGTGAGGTCGCCGCCCGAGCCGCGGCAGCGTCCCAGAAGCCCGGCTGCCGGGGTGACGACTGTCTTGAGGGGGAACCCCAGGCCAAGAACTGCCAGTGGGACGCCAGGACCGCCCGCGAGACCTGGCTGCGAGGACTGCAGATCCAGCTCCGCTACAGCCCCAGTTGCAAGGCCGTCTGGGGTCGGATAGAGAACGGCACCGTCGGCGACGCCGTCTCCATCACCGACCGCTGGGGCCGCACCGAGGACGCCACCATCCGCGTCGGCACCGACACCTACACCCGCATGCTCTCCACCGCCAACGCGCCCGCCTCCACCATCACCATCTGCGGCAAGCTCCCCAAGCAGCACGAACAGGAGTGCACGCCGACCGACAAGCCACCCGCGCCCTGACACCAAGCGGCTTCTCCTGGGAGGACGACCGGTTCGCCGAGTACAAGAACACCGGTGCGGGCTCGGGTGCGGCAAGCAGCGACCGGCCGCGGCTGACCGACGCGCAGGCCGCGGGCCAGGAGGGCGCGGACCGGCTGGGCGACTGGACGCCTTCCGCGTCCTGACGACTTCCTGACGCCGCCCCGTCCCGACGCCCACAGTCCCCGCCCTACGATCACCTCGGACACGGATGCCGGGGAGGGCATATGGGCGGGGACACGGGCGGGATCGAGCGGGTGTACCGAAGACGGCGCAGGCCGCCGTGGCAGTACATCGGCCTGGTGGCGTTGGTGTGCTTCAACGCGCTCCTCCAGATCGGCCGCACCTGGGACAGCGATCCGTATGCGCCCGGGTGGGAGCCGTGGGCGTTCCTGGCGCTGATAGTGGTGGCCCTCGTCCGGATCGCCCTGGAGCAGTTCCGGGCCCACACCCGCGTCACGGCCGCCGGCGTCACCGCGCAGGGTGCCCTGCGGTCGCGCACCTGGGCCTGGCACGAGGTGTACGACATCCGGGTCGAGCACGCTCCCCGCGGCTCGGGCCGGACGCCTCCCCAGTGGCTCACTTATCTCTACGACCTCGAAGGCCGCCGCTTCCTGCTCCGGCATCTCGACGACTGGCAGCTGGCCGACCCGTACGCCGAGGTGTCCGAGCTGTGCCTGGCCGCTGCCCCCCATCGCAGCCTCACCTGGGAACGGCGGCCTCAGGTCGAGGAGCGGATCCTGCGGCGGGCGGCGCGCCGCAAGGCGTGGACATGGGCTGCGTACGGCGCGCTCATCGCGTTCCTCGCCATGCTCGTGCTGGACATCGGGCTGGCCGCCACCGGGCGTCCGGAGCACGAGTTCCTGCTGTTCGTGTGCGTGCCGCTGGTCTCCTTCGGCGCCTTCGGCGCCGCACTCCAGTGGTACTGGACCAACCGCCCGCCGCGATCCCTCGCACAGCAGCCGTAGCTCACGCCTGCCCGTCTGCCGACTCCGGTCCAGCCGTTCGCCTTCCGATCTCCCGATCGAGTGATCCCACGACAACGCCCCAGGTCAGCCCCATAGCCGTCGTTACGGTGATCGCGTTGCTTGTGCCGCAGGCACACCCAGCCCAGACTTGAGGAGGAGGTGCCACCTTGACCGCTCTCGCGCATGAGAGGCCCGAGATCATGTCCGACACTCAGGCTGAATCCTTGAACGTATCCGACCTGGACGAGGGCCTGTGGCAGGTATGGAAGGCCATGGAACTCCCCGAGGGCTACCGCGCCGAGATCATCGAGGGAGCCATCGAGGTGTCACCCACCGGTCGCTTTGCCCATTCCCAGGTCGTCAATCTTCTCCGGGACGCTCTGGCGATCTATCTGAAGGACAGCGAGTACGGCGCCTGGAACGACACGAACGTGATCCACGCGCGCAGGGCGTGGATTCCAGACGGGCTCGTGGCACCTCGAGACGCGGAGCTGATCGAAGATGAGGACGGCCTCGGGATCAAGGCTTCCGCACTCTCGATGGTCGTCGAAGTCGTCTCCCCCGGCAAGAGCAACCAGGACCGCGACCGCATCCGCAAGCGCCGTGAATACGCCCGTGCCGGCATCCCCATGTACGTCCCCATCGACGACTACGACGGCCAGGGTGCGGTCACCCTCTTCACCGGCCCCCGCCCCGACAAGGCCGACTGGGAGGACATCCACCGCGTCCCCTACGGCACCGACGTCACCATCCCCCAAGGCCCCGCCAAGGGCTTCGTGATCGGCGAGGCGATCACCGGCCCCAAGCGGGGGTGAACCGGGCGCCGGACGTCAGGTCCACCACCAGCTAGCCGGTCCGGCCGACAGCCAACCCCGCCCCCTCGATCCGCACCCTGATCCCGTCCTTCTCCACCCGTACGTCCCGCAGCCGCAGCTCCCCGCGGTCCGGTGTGGGCAGCCGGAAGCCCAGGGACAGGCGGTCGGCCAGGACCGGGCGGGTGAGCCGGGGCAGGGCGTGCAGGAGGGACGGGTCGAAGCCGAGGCGCTTGAGCAGGGCCGGGTGTTCCAGGGCCAGGTCGATCAGGTTGAGCCGCATGGCCCGGTGGATGAAGCGCGGTGAGCCGGTCACGCGCGCGAGTTCGGCGTCGGAGCGCAGGGCCGCGCGCACGGCGGAGTCGGGGACGCCGAGCCGCCGTACCACCGCGGGCACCGCGAACAGCGCCTTCGCCTTCTTCGTCTCGTGCGCGAGGCGCGCGGCGGAGCCGCGGGTCAGATGCAGGCCCTCGGAGGGGCGGGTGCCGGGCCGGTAGGTGGCCAGGTCCCCGATGTCCAGGCGCATTCCGCCGATCTGCGTGGCGATGCCGTGCTCGCCGTCCCGGCCGATACGGGCGTCGGCCCGCAGCCGCAGGTCGTGTCCGGCCACCGGGAGCGTGCCGCGCGCCAGCACCCGGTCGTGGCCTTCTCCGGTGAACGTCACCTGGGAGGCGCCGAGTTCGCGGTTGAGGTCGTCGAAGGAGAGCAGTACGTCACCGTCGAGCCGGGGAATCCCCGCGCCCCGCACGGAGGTCGGTCCGTCGGGCGCGTTCAGCCGTACGTCGTGCGCGGTCGCCGTCACCCTGGCCAGCGAGACCCGGTCGGCGGCCACGTCGGGCACGGTGACCTTCACCGACTTCAGCCTGTCGTCGGCGAGTTGGGTGAGGAAGGGAAAGCCGTCGATGTCCACTTCGGGGGCCGCGCTCAGGTGCATCCGGTCCCTGAGCTCATCGGCCGCCCGGCGCTCGGCGTACAGGAGCGCCCAGCGGTCGGCGAGGGTGAGGAAGGCGGCGAGGACGACGACGCCCACCACCGCCTTCAACGCGAGCGGAAGACCCGCGAACCGCCTTCGCCTGCGACGCCCGCCGCGGCGGTGGTTGGGCGGAGCCCAGGGCTCGTCCTCCGCTTCCTCGGCCTCGCTTGCGACAGAGGCACCCTCGAAAAAGTCGTTGATTTTTGTATCAGGATGCGTCGTTATGTGGTGGGGGGCACGCATCGATCCATCCGATCATGCGAAGGCCCCCCACCCGCAAGCTCTGCCTCAGGTATGCGATCTAGCTCACGATCGTGATCCGGCCGGTCGCCGGGGGTGAAATCGGGCTGCCGGCCGAGGAGTTGGCCGTCAGGTACTTCGCCAGCGCCGCCAGATCGTCGGTCCCGACAAGGTCACCCGTGCCCTGTCCGAGCGTCGGGAATCCGTCGCCGCCGCCCGCGAGGAAGCTGTTGGTGGCGACGCGGTAGGTGGCCGCCGGGTCGATCGCGGACCCGTTCAGCTTGATGGAGTCCGTCACCACCCGGTCCGCACCCGTCTTCGTCAGGTCCAGGGTGTACGTCAGCCCCGCCGACGGCTGCAGGATCTTCGGCGCGGCGGCGTTCGTACCGCTCACCTGCTCCTTGAGGACCTGGATCAGCTGGGCGCCGGTGAAGTTCTGCAGATTCACGGTGTTGGAGAAGGGCTGGACGGTGAAGCCCTCCGCATAGGTGACCACCCCGTCGCCCTCGCTGCCCTTGGCCGCGTAGGTCAGCCCGGCCCGCACACCGCCCGGGTTCATCAGCGCGAGGTCGGTCTCCGGGTCGAGCTCCTTGCCGTACGCCAGCTGCGCGTCGGCGATCAGGTCGCCCATCGGGGACTCGGTGCCGGTGTTGGTGATGTCCGCGGAGATGTAGCCGATCGCGCGGTTGCCGATGGGGGCGGCCAGGGTGTTCCACCTGCCGATCAGCTCGGTCATGTCCGGCGCCTTGGCGACGGTCCGGGTGACCACGTGGTTCGCCGACTTGACCGCCGTACGGGCGATGTCACCGGTGAAGCGGTCGTACGTCAGCGTGGTGTCCGTGTAGAGGCGGCCGAAGGACGCGGCCGAGGTGACCATGCGGGGCTTGCCCGCCGGGTCCGGGACCGTGCAGACGTAGGCCGCGTGCGTGTGGCCCGTGACCAGGGCGTCCACCGCCGGCGTGATGTTCTTCGCGATGTCGACGATCGGGCCGGAGATGCCGCTGCCCGCGCCCGCGGAGTCGCAGTTGTAGTTGTACGCGCCGGAGGCGGGAAGACCGCCCTCGTGGATCAGGGCGACGATCGACTTCACGCCCTGCGCCTGGAGCACCCGCGCGTACTTGTTGATCGTCTCGACCTCGTCCTTGAACTTCAGGCCCTTGACCCCGTCGGCGGAGACGACACCGGGGGTGTCCTCCAGGGTCACGCCGATGAAGCCGATCCTGACGTCCTTCTTCTTCCACACCCAGTAGGGCTTGAGGATCGGCTTGTTCGTCTTCTCGTCGAGGACGTTCGCCGCCAGGTAGGGGAAGTCGGCGCCCTCGAACTCCTCGTCCGTGTAACAGCCGTCGGTCGGGTGGCAGCCGCCGTTCTGCAGGCGCGCCAGTTCCCTGGCGCCCTCGTCGAACTCGTGGTTGCCGACGGACGTGACGTCCAGGTCCAGCTTGTTCAGCGCCTCGATGGTGGGCTCGTCGTGGAAGAGGCCCGAGATCAGCGGCGAGGCACCGACCATGTCGCCACCGGCCGCGGTGATGGAGTACGCCTTGCCCTTGCGGGCCTCACGCAGATGGGTCGCGAGGTACTCGACACCGCCCGCGTCGATGGTCTTGGTCGTGCCGTCGGCCTGCAGCTCGGTGACCCGGCCGGACGAGCCCGACGGCGGCTCCAGGTTGCCGTGCAGGTCGTTGAAGGACAGCAGCTGTACGTCCTGGTAGCGGCTCGGGTGGTGGCCGCCGCCCTTCGTCTCGTGCGCGTCCGCCGGCAGCGCGGCGGCGAGAGCTCCGGCGGTGGCGAGCCCGGCGGCTGCGGCGACGAGACGGAACGCCCGTCTGCGGCGCGGGTACGACTGGGAAGTGGCTGGCATGCGCCCCCCTGAGGGTCCGTTGAGGCCTGCGGGTCTGCTGGATGTCATGGCCTCGTCGGGCGCAGCCTAGGGTCAACGCGCGTAGCGCGGAAAGGGATTCGTGGTTACATCCTGGTTTCCCTTTGCCCTTATGTTGACCCCCACTTTGCTGGGGCCTGTCCGGCGGATCAGGTCGGCTACAGGCAGCTGCGCATCTTGGCCGACCCGAGCGGGGTCATGGGGGTCCCCCCGCTCGAGCGAAGCCGAGAGTGGGGGAGCGTGCAGCTGCAAGGCGGAGGAGGGCGACGCCGCGGAGCGTCGGCAACCGACGACAACGCCGCTGGGGGTGCCCCCACGCTTTTAAGGCAGTGGGGGAGCGCGTGCCAGGGCCCGCGACGCCGAGCTGATCCGCCGGACAGGTCCCAGGGGCTCCGCTTACCCTCGTACGCATGACCAGCGACGACACCGACCGGCCCGGCCGGACCCGCTCCATCGAGACCTACTCCGCGCTCTCCCCGGAGCAGACGGAGGCCGTGTTCTCCCTGCTCGCGGAGGCCGCCCAGGACGACGGCCAGCAGGCGGTGTCCGAACAGGGGCGGCTGCAGCTGCGCGGCGGTCAGCGCGAGGGCGTGTCCCATCTGCTGCTCAGCGTCGGCGACGAGCTCGTGGGTTATGCGCAGCTGGAGGACACCGACCCGGTGGAGGCACCGGCCGCCGAACTGGTCGTGCACCCCGCGCACCGCGGGCACGGGCACGGGCGGGCGCTCGGCTCGGCGCTGCTCGCGGCCTCCGGCAAGCGGCTGCGGGTGTGGGCGCACGGCGGGCACTCCGCGGCCCGGCACCTCGCGCAGGTCCTGGGGCTCACGCTCTTCCGCGAACTGCGGCAGATGCGGCGGCCGTTGGCGGACCTGAACCTGCCCGAGCCGGTGCTGCCGACGGATGTGACGGTCCGTACCTTCGTCCCCGGCGAGGACGACGCCGCCTGGCTCGCGGTGAACGCCGCCGCGTTCGCCCACCACCCCGAACAGGGCTCCCTCACCCAGCGCGACCTCGACGACCGCAAGGCCGAACCGTGGTTCGACCCCGCGGGCTTCTTCCTCGCCTTCCGCGGCGACGAACTCATCGGCTTCCACTGGACGAAGGTGCATGCGGCCGACCGGCTGGGTGAGGTGTACGTCCTCGGGGTGCGTCCGGGTGCGCAGGGCGGGGGGCTGGGCAAGGCCCTCACCACGATCGGGCTGCGGCACCTGGAGGCGCAGGGGCTGCCGACCGCGATGCTGTACGTCGACGGGGACAACAAGGCGGCGGTGTCGGTGTACGAGCGGCTCGGTTTCACCACGTACGAGACGGATCTGATGTACCGCACCGAGACGTGAGCCTCCGGCGGTCGAGCGGTGTGTTGTGCGGGCCAGCGGGGTGCGCGTCCCTGGGGGCTACGCCCCCAGGGAGCCATCGGCCCGCGGCCTCGACCTCAACCGCCGGACGGGCTGAAAAGACCTGACCGGCTCCGGCAGGCACACCCCCCAAGCCACCACCCCGACCCCCAGCAGCATCCCCCACCGCTCGTGCGCAGCCGCCCAGCGGGGATCGCCGGTCGCGGCCAGCAGGGTCCAGCGGGCCGGGATCAGCAGGGCCCCCAACGTCGCCGTGGTCAGGACGGCGGCCGCCACCGACGGGCCCGGCTGCGGCTCGTCCGTGAGGCGTACGGCGGTGGCCGCCGCCGCCAGGGCGAGGGCCGCGGTCGCGCCGGCCTCCAGGGTGACGGCACCGACCGGGGGACGTACGGCGTGCGGTACGAGGGCGAGGGCGGCCGTCCACCACAGCACGGCCACCGGCGCGACCAGCACCACCCGCAGGCTCGCGCGCACCCAACGCGGGGTGGTGACGGGTGTGGTGAGGTGCCGGGCCGGGTCGTCCAGCAGGAAGGTCAGACCCAGGGCGAAGACCAGCGCGGCGGCCCGCAGCAGGGTGAGTGCGAGCCAGGCGTCCGGCGGGCCGTCGGACAGCCGTGGCAGGGCGAGGAGCAGCAGCCCCACGGCCGCGCCCGCCCCGAGCGCCCGCCACGGCACGGTACGCGCCACGGCCGACACCAGTGCCCCGCTCACCGGCACGAGGGCCCTCCGTTCACTTCCCACACTCGTCCGCCCCCTTCGGCACCTCGGTCCCGAGCACCCGGGCCACCTCGGCCGTGGTCACCCCTGGAGCGGTCAGCCGCGCCCAGTGGGACTTGACGGCGGACGTGACCTCGGCACGCGGACGGGAGAGCAGTTCGCGTACGACATCGGTCTGTCCGGCCGACATCGACACCGGGTTGGTGGGCGTCAGCGCGATCGCGGGCCCGCTCAGGCTGTCGTCGAGGCGGACGTTCCTGAGGTCGGCGATCGGGTCCGCATCGCGGCCCAGCGCCAGCCACATCACCGTCACCACGCGGCCGTCGCAGAGGTCGCTGCCCTTCTTCTCGTCACCGCCGACCAGCACCGAGGCGACGGCGACCGCGAACTCCGGCACCCGGTTGCCGCCCCAGCGCGTGCCGACGGTCACCTGGCCGGGGGTGGTGGACGGCTCGATCGCCGCGTCACCGTCGAGGCCGTAGCGGGCTTCGATCCGCTGCCGCACGAGAAGGGGGCGACTCGCGGCCGGACCGGCCGCGAGGGCCTGGACCCGGTCGACGACCCCGGCCCAGGTACCCGTCCGGCCGGTCCACTCGTCGAACGCGCAGTACTGCGAGGCACCGTGCCGCACGCACGACTGCTCCTTCTCCGGCGCAACCGAGGCCCGCTCCCGGGCTGCCGTAAGTTCCGGCGAAACCCCACCGGACTGCCCGACCGCACCGACCACCGTGATCGCAAGAGCCCCCGCGATCCCAAGCGCCCCATACAGGCGCGGGGCTGCGTTCATTTGCGGCTCCGCCGCGGGGCGCGACCAGCCACGACGCTGCCGCAGGCGACCAACCGCGTCCCGCGGGGCCCAGAGCACCGCGGCAAAAGCCGCCACCAGCACCAGCCCGCCCAGATACAACGCGTGCCACCCCGCAGGCCGACCGATCAGGTCGGTCGGCAGCGTCGAGTTGCTGGTCTCGCTCACGACCGGCGACAGCCAGCGGCTCCACTCCGCACCGCTCGTCCCCGTGGACACGAAAAGCAGGAAGGTGAAGAGCCCGATCACCACGAGAGGGGCGGCGAACGCGGACGGGATCAGCCGGGCGACCAGCAGGCCGAGGAATCCGAACAGCAGCACATACAGGGGCGCCACGGCCAGTTCGGCCACCGACCCATGACCCACCGCGCCCGGCCGCAGCGCCTGCCAGCTGAACTGGACCAGCACGACCAGCGCGGTCAGGAGACCGAACGGCACCACGGACAGGGCATGCCCGGCTGTCCGCCGCCATGGCTCCATGACCAGCACGTCGAAGTGCCGGTCGGTACCGCGCCGACGAGACCGCAGCGCGGCCCGGTTGACGCAGACGAACAGGGCGATGCCGAACAGTATGGGCGTGGTCTGGGTCGCCCGGTCGACGTCCTGGAGCGCCGGGTAGGCGGCCATGCCGTCCGGTGGGGAGAGCAGCCTCCAGCCGGTGTAGCCGACGTAGAACAGCAGGGTCACCGCCACCGGGATCTGCAGGAGCAGTTCGCGTGCCTCGAAGCGGGCGAGGGCGAACACGGCCGCCCAGCTGCGGCGCTGTTCGCCGTGCACGACGGGCGCGGCCGTCTCCTCCATGACCGTGCTCATGCCGCCACCTCCGCGCCCGCGCCGTCCAGGGTGAGCAAGTAGCCGTCCTCCAGGGTGGGTTCGAGCAGGTCGGCGCCGGCGGGCGGGCTGCCGACGTTGCGGAAGGAGCCGGCGCCGGTGCGCCAGCCCGCCTTCGCGCCGGGGTCGCGTTCCGTGCTGCTCCAGACCCGTCCGGCCGCCCGTGCGGTCAGCTCGGCGGGGGTGCCGTCGAAGCGGATGCGGCCGCCCGCCATCACCAGTACACGGTGGCAGAGCATCGCCACGTCCTCGGTCTGGTGGGTGGAGAGGAGGACGGTGCGGCCCTCCCCTGCCTGTGCGATCAACTCCCGGAAGCGCATGCGCTGTTCGGGGTCGAGGCCGACCGTCGGCTCGTCGAGGACGAGGAAGCCGGGGTCGCCGACGAGCGCGGCGGCCAGCGCGACGCGCTGCCGCATTCCGCCGGACAGCTTCTTGATGCGCTTGGCGCGTACGTCGGCGAGGTCGACCTCGTCCAGCACACGCCGCACCTCCCGGTGCCGGGCGCCCCGGTCGGTGATCTCCTTGAGGATCGCCACGTAGTCGACGAACTCGAAGGCGGTGAAGTCCGGGTGGAAGCCGGGCGTCTGCGGCAGATAGCCGAGCCCGCGCCGCACCTCCTGCCGGCCGGCCGCCGTCGCCGGATCGTGCCCGAGCACGGTGAAGGCGCCCCGGTCCGGGGGCACGGCGGTGGCCAGCACCCTGAGCAGGGTGGTCTTCCCGGCCCCGTTGGGCCCGAGCAGCCCGGTGACGCCCGAGGTCAGCCGCAGCGACACCTCGTCGAGGGCCTGGGTCCCGCCGAAGCGGAGGCTGAGCCCGGAAGCGGAAACGGTCGGTGTCATACGGCATCCCCCTGGAAGCGGTCGAAACGGTCACGTACGAGGAAGAGCAGCCCGCCGGTGAGCGCGGCGACCGCCGCCGCCACCCCCTGGCCGGCCGCGGTGAACGGCACGGGCGTGGCGCCCGCGTCATAGGCATGGGCCGCCAGCAGCAGCGCCACCCACACCCCGCCGACCAGCGACGGCGCGAGCACCGGGCCGAGCCGGGCGGTGAGGACCAGCCCGGTCGAGGTCAGGGCCAGCGCGGGCAGCAGCCAGGCGAGGGCGGCCGGCCCGTACCCGGGCAGCGCGAGGGTGGCGAGGCCACTGAGGCCGAGCACGGCGGTGAGCACGGCCACCGTCCGCACCATCAGCAGCTTGAACCCGTGCATCGGCGCGACGACCGCCATCTCGTACGTCGGGTCCAGCGCCGGCCCGTAGGACAGCGCGACCCCGCCGAGGGGCAGCAGCGGCGCGAGGGCCAGGAAGAGGGCGGGCGAGGCGGCCGCCGTGCCGGTGTGGGCCGCCACCACGCTCATCACCAGCACGGCGACGACCGCACCGAGCCAGGAACGGCGCAGCACGGGCGTGGCCGCGAGCAGCCGAGCGGTGTGGTCGGCGACGCCCAGCCGCATCAGCAGCCCCTCGAACACCCCCGGCCGGGGCGCGTCGAGCTCGGCGTCCAGCCGCTCCCAGCCGGCGTCGACCCGTCCCGGGTCACCGACCTCGGCGAGCACCCCCCGGCACTGAGCGCACGCGACCAGATGGGTGTCGGCGGACCAGAGCAGGGGCGGCGCCAGCTCGCCCCGGGCGTAGGCCCGTAGGTCTTCTGCATCCACATGCCAGGTCATGCCGCCACCTCCTGCGCCGGAACACGGCCCGGCAGACCCCGGTCGTGCACCTGACTGCCCGTACCGCCACCTCCATGCCGGTGCGCCGACCCCGCGGCCCGGCAGACCCGCCCGCACATCCGCCCGCTCATGTCAGCGCCTCCCGCAGTTGCTTACGGGCCCGCATCGCCCGTGTCTTGACCGTCCCCGGCGGTATCCCGAGCAGCACGGCCGCCTCCCGGGTGGTCAGGCCGTCGATGACCGTGGCCTGGAGCACCGCGCGCAGTTCCGGTGAGAGCCGGACCAGGGCGCCCGCGAGGTCCCCGTGCTCCACCCCCGCGAGCACGCGTTCCTCCGCGGACGCCTCGTCCCGGTGCCGCAGCCGGGACAGTGCCTGCCTCAGGCGCCCCCGGGCGCCGTCGCCCCGCAGCGCGTCGATCAGCCGCCGCGAGCCGATCCGCCACAGCCACCCGGCGACGTCCCCGTCCTCCCGGTAGCGGGCCTTGCCCCGCCAGATCGCGAGGAACGTCTCCTGTACGACGTCGTCGACCACGCCCGCGTCGGCGCACCGGCCGCGCAGCCGGGCGGTCAGCCACGGCGCGTACCGCCGGTACAGCTCCTCGAAGGCGCGCCGGTCCCCGTCCGCGGCGGCCCGCAGCAGCTCACCGTCGCTTCTCGTTTCGCTCACGTCCCCTCATCGGACCGGTCCCGCGGATCGGTTCACACGATTCCCCTCGACTTTCCCAGGCCGCTCGCTTGACTTTTGCGGCCCCCTTCCACCACCCTTTCACTACTCAATTAGTGAAAGGGTGGTTGTCCGCGTGGTCGAGTACCGCATCGACCGGCGCTCCGGCGTCGCCACCTACGTCCAGATCGTGCAGCAGACCAAGCAGGCCCTCCGTCTGGGCCTGCTGGAACCGGGGGACAAGCTGCCCACAGCCCGCGAGGTGGTCGAGGCCACCGCCATCAACCCGAACACAGTCCTGAAGGCCTACCGCGAGCTGGAACGCGAGGGCCTGGTCGAGGCCCGCCGGGGCCTCGGGACCTTCGTACGACGGTCACTGGGCACGGCACCGGCCGAGTCCCCCCTGCACGGGGAGCTGGACGCCTGGGCCGCGAAGGCCCGCGCGGCCGGCCTGGACCGGGACGACGTGGCCGCGCTCTTCACCGCCGTACTCGAGAAGCACTTCCGGCACAGCTCGGACCAGCACAGCCAGGGGGACCTTTCATGACCGACACCACCGGCTTCGCCCTGGAGGCGACCGCCGTGGGCAAACGCTTCGGCAGGCGCCGGGGGGCCGCAGGCTGGGCGCTGCGCGACTGCGGCTTCCGGCTGCCGGCGGGCCGCGTGTGCGCCGTCGTCGGGCCGAACGGGGCGGGCAAGTCCACGCTGCTGGCGCTCGCCGCCGGGCTGCTGGTCCCGACCGAGGGCACGCTCACCGTCCTCGGCACGGACCCGGCCGCGGCCCGCACCCGCGTGGGCTTCGTCGCACAGGACAAGCCGCTCTACCCGCACCTCACGGTCGCCGAGACCCTGCGCATGGGCGCCGACCTCAACCCGGGCCGGTGGGACGCACCCACCGCCGAGCGGGTCGTCGCCGACGGCGGCCTCGGCGCCAGGACGAAGGTCCGCGCGCTCTCCGGCGGCCAGCGCACCCGGGTCGCGCTCGCCCTCGCCCTCGCCAAGCGGCCCGAACTGCTGCTCCTGGACGAGCCCATGGCCGACCTCGACCCGCTGGCCCGGCACGAACTGATGGGGGTGCTGATGGCGCAGGCCGCGCAGTACGGCACGACGATCGTGATGTCCTCGCACGTGGTCTCCGAACTGGAGGGCTCCTGCGACCACCTGCTCCTCATCGGCGGTGGCCGCGTCCGCCTCGCCGGGGAGATCGACGAGCTGCTGGAGGCGCATGTGCGGGTGTCCGGCCCGGCGCAGACCTCCCTCGACCCGCACACCGTCGTCGAGTCCCGTACGACCGGCCGCCAGCTCAGCGCGCTGATCCGCCCGGCGGGCCCGCTCCCGGACGGCCTGCGCACGAGCGCGCCCTCCCTGGAGGAACTCGTCCTCTCCTACCTGCGCAACCCCGAGGCCCCGGGTACGACGTCGGCCGAAGCCGCGTCCGAGTCCGAGAAGGCCGCGCTGTGAGCGCGCTCTCCGTACCGGGACTGCCCCGGACGGTCCTGCGGCTGCACCGCCCGGCACTGATCGTGTGGGGCGCCTTCGTCGCCGCCCTGATCGGCTGGCTGGTCTGGCTGAACACGGTGACGTCGAGCGCCGGCGAGCGGGAGCGGGCCTACTGCGACCACCACGAGACCTGCAACATCCTGGACCAGCTGAACTACGGCCAGCGGACCGTCTGGGTCGCGACGCTCATCTGCTACAGCTCCCTCGCCGTGGCCGCCTGGGCGGGCGCCTCCCTGATCGGCCGCGAACTGGAGTCCGGCACCGCGCAGTTGGCGTGGACGCAGGGCGTCTCCCCGGCCCGCTGGCTGGCCGCCAAGCTGGCCGTGCCCGCAACTGTGCTCACGCTGGGCTGCACGGCGCTGGTCCTGGCGTATCGCAGGGCCTGGAGCGCGCACCCCGCCCTGCGGGACGGCGACTGGACCTCCGTCGTCACCTTCGTGGCCCGCGGTCCGGCCGTGGTGGCGTACGCCCTGTGCGCCCTCGGCGTCGGCACGCTCACCGCCCTGCTGCTGCGCCGCACCCTGCCCGCCCTCGGCGTCTCCCTCGCCGCGACCTGGGCGCTGCACTTCGCCCTGGAACGCTTCCGCGAGCACCTCTGGCCGTCGGTGACCCGCGTCTCGGCGAACGAGGGCATCTGGCTCAGGTACGTGTGGCAGCTGGAGCACGGGACCATCGAGCACGGCCACCGCGTCGCGCGCCCCGGCGGCTCGCCGTGCGGGGGCAACCCCGCCCAGGTCAAGCAGTGCGCCGCCGACCACGACATCACCGGCTACTACTCGGTCTACCACCCCCAGTCCCACTACTGGCCCCTCCATCTCGTGGAGACCGGCATCGTCCTGGCCGTCGCCGCCCTCGCGACCGTCCTCGCCTTCCGTCTCCTGCCCCGCCGCACCCGGGCCGCCCGCAAGGAGTCCCTCGCATGACGGCCCTCGCCACCGGCACCGCGCGCACCGTCGTGCGGGTGCACCGCACGGCGCTGATCGTGTGGTCGGCCTTCGTCCTGGGCGCCGTCGCGTATCTGGTGTGGCTGAACGAGGTCACCGCGCCCGACGCGCGTGCGCAGGTGGCCACCTGCACACCCGACGCGGGCTTCTGCACGGCGTTCCTGGCGACCCGCGACTACGCCGAGCCCATGGGCTGGATCAGCACGGTCGTCTATTACAGCTTCTGGGCCGTGGCCGCCTGGGCGGGCGCCGCGCTGATCGGCCGTGAACTGGAGAGCGGCACCGCGCGGCTGGCCTGGACCCAGGGTGTCAGCCCGGCCCGCTGGCTGGCGACGAAACTCGCCTCGCCCGCGCTGGTGATCGTCCTCGGCGGTGTGCTCTTCGTCCCGGTCTACCGATGGGCCTGGTCGGCCAACCGCGACCTGATGGGCGACGACTGGACGTTCAACGACGTCTTCGCCGCCCGCGGTCCGGCCGTGGTGGCATGGGCCCTGTGTGCCCTCGCGGTCGGCGCGCTCGCCGCCTTGACGCTGCGCCGCTCGCTGCCCGCGCTCGGTCTCGCCGTCGCCGTGATGATCGCGCTGAACCGGTACATGGAGCTGCACCGCAAGGATCTCTGGCCGACGGTGACCCGCACCTCCGTCACCGGATTCGAGCCGTCCAACAGCTGGTGGCAGGTGGAGAACGGCTCCGGCGCCGACGGCCGGTACGCCGTCTACCACCCCCAGTCCCACTTCTGGCCCATGAACCTCGTCGAGACCGGCATCGTCCTCACGATCGCCGCCCTCGCGACCACCGCCTCGTTCCTCGTCCTGCGAAGCCGCACCGCTCGCACGATGTGAGGCATCCGATGCGCGTACGTCCTTCCACGGGGGGATGGACGTACGTATTCTCGGGGCGGCTCCCAGCAGTCTGTTACGGCGGCCTCGCCGACGTGGACGCTCCGGAGCCGCCCCCAGATATCCCGCACGCCATGTCGCCGTAACCAACGGTTCAGACAGGCTTGCGACGCTCGGCCAATGACGCCCTCCGTGCCACAGCCTTCGCCGCCTCCCGAGGGGCCCGCGGGGGACGGGGACGCCTTCCGCTCCGTAAAGGCACTCCCACCCGCGCTTTCCGACGCGCCCGTATCGCTGGGAACGCGGAAGAATGGGTTCATGAGTCAGCCAGACACCGCCCAGGCACAGGTCCAGCACGCGCAGCCCTCCGTGGGCTCCATAGCCGCGCACCGCCCGCACACGGTGGCCGCCGCGGTCTCCGACCTGGAACCCGACATCGATGCCGATCTCGATGCCTACGAGGAGTCGCCGTACGACGGCCCTCAGTTGCCGCAGGGTCGTTTCCTCGACCGGGAGCGCAGCTGGCTGGCGTTCAACGAGCGGGTCCTCGAACTCGCCGAGGACCCGAACACCCCGCTGCTGGAGCGCGCCAACTTCCTCGCGATCTTCGCGAGCAACCTCGACGAGTTCTTCATGGTCCGGGTGGCCGGTCTGAAGCGCCGTATCGCGACGGGTGTCGCCACCCGCTCCGCCTCCGGCCTCCAGCCCCGCGAGGTCCTGGAGATGATCTGGGCCCGCTCCCGCGAGCTCATGGCCCGGCACGCCGCCTGCTACCACGAGGACGTCGCCCCCGCCCTCGCGGAGGAGGGCATCCACCTGGTCCGCTGGAGCGAGCTGACGGAGAAGGAGCAGGCCCGCCTGTTCACCCTCTTCCGCCACCAGATCTTCCCGGTGCTCACCCCCCTCGCGGTCGACCCCGCGCACCCCTTCCCCTACATCTCGGGCCTCTCCCTGAACCTGGCCGTGGTCGTACGCAACCCGGTCACCGGCCACAGGCACTTCGCCCGCGTCAAGGTCCCGCCGCTGCTGTCCCGCTTCCTGGAGAGCTCCCCCGGCCGCTACGTCCCCATAGAGGACGTCATCGCCGCCCACCTGGAGGAGCTGTTCCCGGGCATGGAGGTCCTGGAGCACCACGCCTTCCGGCTGACCAGGAACGAGGACCTGGAGGTCGAGGAGGACGACGCCGAGAACCTGCTCCAGGCCCTGGAGAAGGAGCTCATGCGGCGCCGCTTCGGGCCGCCGGTGCGCCTGGAGGTCGAGGAGTCCATCGACCGCGAGGTCCTGGACCTGCTGGTGCGCGAACTGAAGATCTCCGAGGCCGAGGTCTACCCGCTGCCGGGCCCCCTGGACCTCACGGGCCTCTTCCGCATCGCGGGTCTGGACCGTCCCGAGCTCAAGTACAAGAAGTTCATCGCCGGCGTCCACCGCGACCTCGCCGAGGTCGAGTCGGCGTCCGCCCCCGACATCTTCGCCGCGCTGCGCAGCCGGGACGTGCTGCTGCACCACCCGTACGACTCCTTCTCCACGTCGGTGCAGGCGTTCCTGGAGCAGGCGGCCGAGGACGAGGACGTCCTCGCGATCAAGCAGACCCTCTACCGGACCTCCGGCGACTCCCCCATAGTCAACGCGCTCATCGACGCGGCCGAGGCCGGCAAGCAGGTCCTCGTCCTCGTCGAGATCAAGGCCCGCTTCGACGAGCACGCCAACATCAAGTGGGCGCGCAAGCTGGAGGAGGCCGGCTGCCACGTCGTCTACGGCCTGGTCGGCCTGAAGACCCACTGCAAGCTGTCCCTGGTGGTCCGTCAGGAAGGCGACACGCTACGGCGTTACAGCCACGTCGGCACCGGCAACTACCACCCGAAGACCGCGCGGCTTTACGAGGACCTCGGCCTGCTGACCGCCGACCCCCAGGTCGGCGCCGACCTCTCCGACCTCTTCAACCGCCTCTCCGGCTACTCGCGCCGCGAGACGTACCGCCGTCTGCTCGTCGCCCCCAAGTCCCTGCGCGACGGCCTGATCGCGCGGATCAACAAGGAGGCCCAGCACCACCGTGCGGGCCGTCCGGCCTTCATCCGCATCAAGGTCAACTCGATGGTCGACGAGGCCCTCATCGACGCGCTCTACCGGGCGTCCCAGGCCGGCGTGCCGGTCGACGTCTGGGTGCGCGGCATCTGCGCGATCCGCCCCGGCGTCACGGGCCTGTCGGAGAACATCCGGGTCCGCTCGATCCTCGGCCGCTTCCTCGAACACTCCCGGGTCTTCGCCTTCGGCAACGGCGGCGAGCCCGAGGTGTGGATCGGCAGCGCCGACATGATGCACCGCAACCTCGATCGCCGTATCGAGGCCCTGGTCAGGGTTACCGACCCGGCCCACCGCGCCGCCCTGAACCGGCTGTTGGAGACCGGCATGTCCGACACCACCGCCTCCTGGCACCTCGGCCCGGACGGCGAGTGGACGCGACACGCCACCGACGCGGACGGCGGGCCCCTGCGAAACATCCAGGAGATGCTCATAGACGCCCGGAGGCGCCGGCGTGGCACAGCAACACCTTGACCCGACGGACCCCAAAGGCGAGGCCCTCGGGCGCTACCTGAGGGCACAGGCCACGGAGTTCCTCCGCGCCCTGCGGCTGCACCGGGAGACCGGCGGTGCGACAGTCAACGGCGCGGAGGACCCCGCCGACGCGGCCCGCGCCCTGCGCCGCTCGGTCCGCCGCATCAGCGCCAGCCTGCACACGTTCCGCCCCCTCCTGGAACCGGAATGGTCGGAGTCCCTCCAGCCCGAACTGGCCTGGCTCTCCGGCACCTTGGCCATGGAACACGCCTACGCGGCAAGGATGGAACGACTGCTGCTGGCACTGCACAGGTTGTCGGGGGCGACGGCCTTCCCGGCGCAGTCTGCAGCGGCGGCCACGTCTTCAGCCATCGGCGCCGTTGTGGGCAGTGGCGCCGATGCGGCTGCGGGCCGTCGTGCCGCTGGGGCGGCCCCACTGAAAGCGGCACCCGGCACCGCCGGTCCCCCTAGCCCGCCCACAACGGACCGCGGAAACCTGACAGTTGGCGCAGCCAAAGCAGGGGCTCTGCTCGAACGCCAACTCACACTGGCCCGCACCCGAGCCCACTCAACAGCCCTCCAGGCCCTGGGATCCAGCCGCTTCCACGCCGTAGCGGACAAGATCGCCTTACTGGCCAGCGAAGTCCCCCTCACCCCCACCGCCCCCGCCACCGACCTCCGCCCCCTCGCCAAGGCCGCCGAGGAGCGCCTCACCGACGCCATCACCGCGCTCCCCCTCGTCACCGCGGGCAGCCCCTACAACGCCGAGGCCCTCATCCACGGCCTCTCCCCGGACCCGTCCCCGCACCCCCAGGACGCCCCCTGGCACCAGGTCCGCCTGCTGCTGCGCCTGCACCGCTACGCCCGCGAGGCCCTGCACGGCACCGACGGCCCGACCGACCTCCGCCTGCTGACCGCGGGCCAGGCCCTGGACCGGCACCGCGACGCCTCCGAGGCGGCGGCGGCCGCGGCCTCGGCGGCCCGTACCCCCCGTATCGCCCCGGCGACGGCGTACGCACTCGGCGTGCTCCACGCGGACCAGCGGCACGAAGTGGAAGCCGCCCGCTTCGCCTTCCAGCAGTCCTGGCAGAAGCAGGCGGTGAGCACGCCCTGAGCCGGCCGCCCCGGCCCCACAACCCCAGTCGAAGGAGGCGGTGACCCACCCGTGGCCCACACCAACGACACTCTCATCCAGGCATCCGGCTGCGTCCTGTGGCGACGCTCCCCGGTCGACGGCGAGGTGGAGATCTGCCTCGTCCACCGGCCGAAGTACGACGACTGGTCCCACCCCAAGGGCAAGCTGAAGCGGGGCGAGGACCACCTGGCGGGCGCCCTGCGCGAGGTGGCCGAGGAGTCCGGCTACACGGCGGAACCGGGCGCCGAGCTGTCCACCCTGCGCTATTTCGCGGGCGGCCGCCCCAAACAGGTCCGTTACTGGGCGGCCGAGGCGGTCTCCGGCGGCTTCACCCCCACCACGGAGGTGGACCGCATCCTGTGGCTCTCCCCCGCCGCGGCCCGCAGTCGGCTGACTCAGTACCGCGACCGCACCCTGGTCGACGAACTACTGACGACGTTGCGTCACGCCTGAAGGCTCGCATGCCCTTCGGCGTCCGCCCGGGCCTGGCTGCGCGCTCTGCGAGCGGGCCCGCGCCAGCCGCAGCTGCACCGAGCGATACAGAACCGGCCCTGTTCGACCGTTGTCGTGCGATGTTCCTGCTGCGCCACGTGACAACGTTACCCACCCCGAGTGCCGCATTCACCGGCCGCCTCCGGCAGCCGAGCCGGTATGCGTGACGGCCCCACCCAGCCGTCGTTATCCGGAACGACAGGGGGCCCGTGACGGACGTACCGGCTGGGGGTAGACAGGCGATGGCGGAGCGGCAGCGCAGGGGGACGGTCGTCACGGCAGGACTCATGGTCTGTGTCTGCATGGGGGCCGGCGGCTGCTCCGGAACCGGGTCCGCCGCCGAGGACCCCCGCGCCTCCGATCCCGTCGAGATCCTGCACCGCGCCGCCGAAACCCTGGTGGAAGCGGGCAGTTCAAGGGCGACCACCTCGATGGAGATGGCCATCGGCGGCACCCGTGTCACCATCCGCGGCGAGGGCGACTACGACTACCGCCGGCAGCTCGGCCGGCTCAAGGTGCAGCTCCCGCAGAACCCGTCCGGCACCGCCGACCACCGCCCGATCACCGAACTCCTCGCGCCCGGCGCCCTGTTCATGAAGAACCGGGGCGCGGGAGTGCCCGCCGACAAGTGGGTACGGGTCGACACGGCCACCCTGTCCGACGGCAACCTGGTGACCGGCGGCGCCACCGACCCGTATGCCGCGGCCGAGTTGCTGCGCGGGACGCGCAGGGCCACGTATCTCGGCCGGACCGAGTTCGCGGGTGTCGAGGTGCGGCACTACCGCGGCACCGCCGACCTCACCCTGGCTGCGCGGCACGCCTCGAAGGGCGTCGGGGAGGCCCTCGCGGCGGCGGCGAAAGGGTTCGCCACGGCCGAGGTCCCGTTCGACGTCTACCTCGACGACCAGGGCCGCATCCGCAAGATCCGGCACCGGTTCAGCTTTGTCAACGGCCTCCAGAAGGGCACCGTCGCGGTCGCCTCGACGACGCTGCTGTACGACTTCGGGGCCCCCGTCGACGTACGGCTGCCGGCCTCGAAGGACATCTACGCAGGGAAGATCGCCGAGTAGCGGGCCCTGCTTGAGGATGATCTGACGAGCATCAAGAACTAGCCCGTCCGTGCCATGCGCGGCGTGTAGGCCGCTCCCTACTCTAGGAAGTCGGTAACGGCAGAGATGAGGTGATGCACGTGGCTCCGGTCGGCGGTACGGCAGTTCAGGACCACGTGGCCCTCGCCGAGATCGAGCTGTGCGGAGAGCTGATCATCGCGGCCTCGGCCGCGGAGGACCGGCTCAGCCTGGAGAGCATCGACGAGGTGCTGAAAGTGGCCGAGGAGCGCGCCGCCTCCGGCGACTAGCCGGAGGCTGGGCCCGCACCGGCGGGTTCAGGTGCGCAGCAGCCGGGCGATCGCCTTCGTCGCCTCGTCCACCTTGGCGTCGATCTCGTCACCGCCGCGGACGGCCGCATCGGCGACGCAGTGCCGCAGGTGTTCCTCCAGGAGCTGCAGCGCGAAGGACTGCAGGGCTTTGGTGGAGGCGGACACCTGGGTGAGTATGTCGATGCAGTAGACGTCCTCGTCGACCATCCGCTGCAGGCCACGGATCTGGCCCTCGATCCGGCGCAGGCGCTTGAGGTGCTCGTCCTTCTGCTTGTGGTAGCCGTGCGTCGTGTTCTGCGTGCTCTCGTCGGAGGGCGCCGCCGCGCCGGCCTCGGTGGTCGTCATCGCGTCCTCCCGTAAGACATGCGGACATATACCCCTGGTGGGTATATGGTATCGAACTTTGCCGGGTATACGGCCCTTGGCCCCTGCCGGGACCGGGCCTGCGTACCGCCCCCGTGCCGACCACTCTGCCCGATGGGCGACACTGGGGGGCGGCCCATTAGCCGTGGCCGGATGATGCGCCTAGCATCACCCTGACCGAAACCGAAGCATCTAGAGGACCCCACGTGCGCTTTCGTCTGACCCCCAGGGAGACGAGCTTCTACGACATGTTCGCCGCGTCCGCGGACAACATCGTCACCGGCTCGAAGCTCCTGATGGAACTGCTCGGGGCGGACACACCTGCCCGGGCCGAGATCGCAGAGCGTATGCGGGCCGCTGAACACGCAGGCGACGACGCCACGCACGCGATCTTCCACCAGCTGAACTCCTCGTTCATCACGCCGTTCGACCGCGAGGACATCTACTCCCTCGCCTCGTCCCTCGACGACATCATGGACTTCATGGAGGAGGCCGTCGACCTGGTCGTCCTCTACAACGTCGAGGAACTCCCCAAGGGCGTCGAGCAGCAGATCGAGGTCCTGGCGCGGGCGGCCGAGCTGACGGCGGAAGCCATGCCGAACCTCCGCACCCTGGACAATCTGACCGAGTACTGGATCGAGGTCAACCGCCTCGAGAACCAGGCCGACCAGATCCACCGCAAGCTGCTCGCGCATCTCTTCAACGGCAAGTACGACGCGATCGAGGTGCTCAAGCTCAAGCAGATCGTGGACGTACTGGAGGAGGCGGCGGACGCGTTCGAGCACGTGGCGAACACGGTGGAGACCATCGCCGTCAAGGAGTCCTGACCCCTCCATGGACACCTTCGCTCTGGTCGTGACCATCGCGGTCGCGCTCTTCTTCACGTACACGAACGGCTTCCACGACTCGGCGAACGCGATCGCGACGTCCGTCTCGACGCGGGCGCTGACGCCCCGGGCGGCGCTGGCGATGGCCGCGGCGATGAACATGCTGGGTGCGTTCCTCGGCAACGGGGTGGCCAAGACGGTCAGTGAGGGCCTGATCGAGACGCCGCAGGGCTCCAGGGGGATGGGCATCCTCTTCGCGGCGCTCACCGGCGCGATCGTGTGGAACCTGATCACCTGGTACTTCGGCCTGCCCTCCTCGTCCTCCCACGCACTGTTCGGCGGCCTGGTCGGCGCGGCGCTCGCGGGCGGCACCGACGTGCTCTGGAGCGGCGTCCTGGACAAGGTCGTCATCCCGATGTTCGTGTCGCCGGTGGTCGGCCTGATCGCCGGCTACCTGGTGATGCTGGCGATCATGTGGTTGTTCCGCCGGTCCAACCCGCACAAGGCCAAGCGCGGTTTCCGCATCGCCCAGACCGTCTCGGCGGCGGGCATGGCCCTCGGCCACGGCCTTCAGGACGCGCAGAAGACCATGGGCGTGGTCGTGATGGCACTGGTCATTTCCGGCCACCAGACCTTCGCCGACCCGATCCCGGTCTGGGTGAAGATCGTCTGCGCCCTCATGCTGTCCCTCGGCACGTACGCCGGCGGCTGGCGCATCATGCGCACGCTGGGCCGGAAGATCATCGAGCTCGACCCCCCGCAGGGCTTCGCCGCCGAGACGACCGGTGCGTCGATCATGTTCACCACGGCGTACCTGTTCAAGGCCCCCATCTCGACGACCCACGTCATCACCTCGGCCATCATGGGCGTCGGCGCGACGAAGCGGGTGAACGCGGTGCGCTGGGGCGTTGCCAAGAACATCGTCATGGGCTGGTTCATCACCATGCCGGCGGCGGCCCTGGTGGCGGCGGGCTCCTTCGGGATCGTGAACCTGGCGTTCCTGTAGGGGGCCGGGCTGAATTCTCACCGCCCTGGGCTTGGTCTTTCAGCCCGTCCGGCGTTTGAGGACGAGGCCCCTTAAGGGCCGAACGGGGTCCGGGGGCGCAGCCCCCAGGTATGACGACGGGCCCGCCCCCGGGAGCCGGGGGCGGGCCCTTCATCGTCCTCGCGGTGGCACCGCCATGCAGCACCGCGAGGGGTCTCGAAGGCTCAGCCGAAGCGGCCGGAGATGTAGTCCTCCGTCGCCTGGACCGACGGGTTGGAGAAGATCCGCTCCGTGTCGTCGATCTCGATCAGCTTGCCGGGCTGCCCGACCGCCGCCAGGTTGAAGAACGCCGTACGGTCCGAGACACGCGCCGCCTGCTGCATGTTGTGCGTCACGATGACGATCGTGAACCGTTCCTTCAGCTCACCGATCAGGTCCTCGATGGCGAGCGTGGAGATCGGGTCGAGGGCCGAGCAGGGCTCGTCCATGAGCAGCACCTTCGGCTCGACCGCGATCGCCCGCGCGATGCACAGACGCTGCTGCTGACCACCGGAAAGACCCGAACCGGGCTTGTTGAGCCGGTCCTTGACCTCGTTCCAGAGGTTCGCGCCCTTCAGGGACTTCTCGACGACGTCCGCCAGCTCGGACTTCTTGTACGAGCCGTTCAGGCGCAGCCCCGCCGCCACGTTGTCGAAGATCGACATCGTCGGGAACGGGTTCGGCCGCTGGAACACCATGCCGACCTCGCGGCGCACGGACACCGGGTCGATGCCCTGCCCGTACAGGTCCACGTCGTCCAGCAGCACCTTGCCCTCGACCCGGCCGCCGGGCGTGACCTCGTGCATCCGGTTGAGGGTGCGCAGGAACGTCGACTTGCCGCAGCCGGAGGGTCCGATGAACGCCGTCACCGAACGCGGCTCGACCGTCATCGAGATGTCTTCGATCGCCTTGTGGGCGCCGTAGTAGGCGGTGAGCCCGCTTACGTCGATTCGCTTGGCCATGATTACGTCACTTCCAGAATTCTCGGTCGCATATGGCCGCGTCAGCGACCGGTCTTCGGGGCCTTCCAGCGGGCGATGCCGCGGGCCACCAGGTTCAGGATCATCACGAAGGCGATCAGGGTGAGCGAGGCCGCCCAGGCCCTGTCGTACGACGCGTCCGCACCTGCCGCGTACTGCTGATAGATGTACAGCGGCAGCGACTGCTGCGCCCCCTCGAAGGGGTTGTTGTTGATGAACCGGTTGCCGAACACCAGCAGCAGCACGGGAGCCGTCTCACCGGTGATACGGGCGATCGCCAGCATGATGCCCGTCGTGATGCCGCCGATGGAGGTCGGCAGGACCACCTTCAGGATGGTGCGCCACTTCGGGACACCGAGTGCCAGGGAGGCTTCGCGCAGCTCGTTCGGGACCAGCTTGAGCATCTCCTCCGTGGAGCGCACGACCACCGGCATCATCAGGATGGCCAGGGCCAGCGAACCGGCGAAGCCGAAGGGCTCCAGCTGGAAGATCAGCATGAGGCTGAGGATGAACAGACCCGCGACGATGGACGGGACACCCGTCATCACGTCGACGAAGAAGGTGACGGCCCGGGCCAGCTTGCCCCGGCCGTACTCGACCAGGTAGATCGCGGTGAGGATGCCGATCGGCGCGGCGATCAGCGTGGCGAGGGCGACCTGCTCCAGGCTGCCGATGATGGCGTGGTAGATGCCACCGCCCGGCTGGGCGTCGGCGACGATGCCCATCGAGTGGGTCAGGAAGTAGACGTTGAGGACCTTCACACCGCGCGAGATGGTCACCCACACCAGGGAGACCAGCGGGACGACTGCGATCAGGAAGGCCACCCAGACCAGGCCGGTGGCGATGCGGTCCTTGGCCTGACGGCGGCCCTCGACGCTCGCGGCGATGCCGTACGTGGCGACGAGGAAGATCAGCCCGGCGATCAGGCCCCACTGGACCTTGCTGTCGAGGCCGGCGGCGAGGCCGATGCCGATGGCCACCGCCACGGAGCCGGCGGCGATCGCCCAGGGCGACCACTTCGGCAGGCGGGCACCGCGCAGCGTGCTGGCGGGCTTTTCGGCGATGGCGGCGTTGGCGCTGTGGCTCATGCGTTGGCCCCCGAGTACTCCTTGCGGCGGGCGATGATCATGCGGGCCGCGCCGTTGACCAGCAGGGTGATGACGAACAGGACCAGACCGGAGGCGATGAGCGCGTCCCGGCCCTGTTCCGTTGCCTCACCGAACTTGGAGGCGATGTTCTGGGCGAAGGTGCCGCCGCCCGGGTTGAGCAGGCTGCCGTGGATGAGGAAGTCCGGGGAGAGCACGGTGGCGACGGCCATCGTCTCGCCGAGCGCACGGCCGAGGCCGAGCATCGAGGCGGAGATCACACCGGAGCGGCCGAAGGGGATCACCGCCATGCGGATGACCTCCCAGCGCGTGGCACCGAGGGCGAGAGCCGCCTCCTCGTGCATCTGCGGGACCTGGCGGAAGACCTCGCGGCTCACATTGGTGATGATCGGCAGAATCATGATCGCGAGCAGGATGCCGACGGTCAGCATCGAGCGCGGCGCACCGCCGTCCCACGAGAAGATGCCGGTCCAGCCGAAGTAGCTGTCCAGCCAGCCGTAGAGGCCGTTCATGTGCGGTACGAGGATCAGGGCGCCCCACAGGCCGTACACGATGGACGGTACGGCGGCGAGCAGGTCGATCACGTAAGCGATGGGACCGCTCAGCCTGCGTGGGGCGTAGTGCGTGAGGAACAGCGCGATCGCCACGGCGATCGGAACGGCGAGGACCATGGCGATGATCGAGGAGACCACCGTGCCGAAGGCCAGGACCGCAATGCCGAAGACCGGCGGGACGGACGTGGCGTTCCACTCGAAGGTCGTGAGGAAGTTGCCGTGGTCCTTGCTGATCGCGAGGGAGGCGCGGTAGGTCAGGAAGACCGCGATCGCGGCCATGACCACCAACAGGAAGATGCCCGACCCACGGGAGAGACCGAGGAAGATCCGGTCACCGGGTCGGGTGGCGCCGCGAGCCGCGCGCTTCTGTTCGGCGGTGGGCTGCGGGGCGGGTGGGGGAGCGTCGGTTATCTGTGTGGAAGTGTCCATCGGGTTCTCCGGTCTGCGGAGCCTCACACGGAGTGCGGCTCTGCGAAGCCGTACAGGGTGTACGGCTCGTGGCGGCGGTGCACCGGACGGTGCGGTCCGGTCCCGGGTTCTTGAGGCCCGGGACCGGACCGCACTCGGATCAGCTCAGGCCCTCGATGGTGGTGCGGACCTTGGCGATGATGTCGGCGGGGACGGGCGCGTACTTCAGGTTGGGCAGCAGGCCCTGGCCGTCCTCGGAGGCGATGTAGCGCAGGAACGCCTTGGTGGCGGGCAGGGTGTCCGCCTTGTTGCCCTTGTCGCACACGATCTCGTACGTGACCAGGGTGATCGGGTAGGCGCCGTCGGCCTTGGTGTTGTAGTTCAGCTGGAGCGACAGGTCCTTGCCCGTGCCCACGACCTTGGCGTCGGCGATGGCCTTGGTGGCGCTGTCACTGCTGGGCGCGACCGGGGCGCTGGCGCCGGTGTTGATGCTGACGGCCTTCACGCCGTCGGTGACGTAGGACAGCTCGAAGTAGCCGATGGCGCCGTTGGTCTGCTTGACCTGGGCGGCCACACCGGAGGACTGCGCGGCGGACTGGCCGCCCTTGGCCTGCCAGGCCTTGCCGCCGGAGTACTTCCAGTTGTCGGGCGTCGCGGCCTTGAGGTACTTGGTGAAGTTGTCCGTGGTGCCGGACTCGTCCGAGCGGTGGAACGCCTGGATCTTGAGGTCGGGCAGCTTCACGCCCTTGTTCAGCGCGGCGATCGCCGGGTCGTTCCACTTGGTGATCTTGCTGTCGAAGATCTTCGCAAGGGTCGGGGCGTCCAGGACCAGGTTGTCCACGCCGGAGAGGTTGTAGCCGATCGCGATCGGGCCGCCGACCATCGGAAGGTCGATGCCCTGGCCGCCGGTGCAGACCTTCTTGGAGGCGGCGACGTCCTCGGGCTTCAGCGCGGAGTCGGAACCGGCGAAGGCGAGCTGGCCCTGGGTGAAGGAGGTGACACCCGCACCGGAACCGCCGGCCTTGTAGTTGATCTGCACACCGCAGGCCTTGGAGAACTGCGCCACCCACGCGTCGATCGCGTTCTTCTGCGCGGAGGAGCCGTCGGAGAGCAGCTGGCCCTTGGCGTTGTCGCACTTGATCGAGCTGGCGTTGCCCGTCGAGGACGCGCTGGCGCCGCCGCCGCTGCTGGTGTCGTCCGAGCCGCACGCCGTGAGGACCAGGGCGCCCGACGCGGCGAGAGCACCGAGGGCGATGGCCCGCCGATTCATGCGCTGAAGCTTCACTTGAAAGAGTTCCTTCCAGGAGCCGCCGTCCTGAATTCGGCGGCGTGCAGGTTGAAGTCCTGGCGACGGAGGAGGCGCCTTCCCCGAGGCGCGTCTCGCATCGCGTAAGGCCGAAATTAGGCAGACGAGGTGAAGGCGCCTACGGCCGGAAATGAACGACAGGTGAACCCCTGCCGACGGTGTGGTTAGGTCACGGAACGCTTACGGGGAGAACACACCAAGGTCCCGGCTCTCTTTGTGTCTCACTCCCACGGTGACACAGGAGTGACACTTCCGCGGGAACCCGTGTGGTCGGCGAGCCGTCTCGTTCCCCGAGAGCAATCCGGGAGGGCGCAACATGGAACGTCGTACGTTCATAGGAGGCGGCGCGGCCGCGCTCGCGGCCGTCGCCACGGCAGCGTGCAGGGGCGGGTCCGCGGACGCGGACACCAGCACCTCCGCGTCGTCCGCTTCTTCCGGTACGGCGATCAGGTCGACGTCCGCCCAGGCCGCCCCCGCGAACTGGACGGCGCTCGCCCGCGACCTCGACGGCGCCCTGATACGCCCGGGCGAGGCGACCTGGACGACGGCCCACCAGCTGTACAACACCCGCTTCGACGGCCTGAAGCCGGCGGCCGTGGCCTATGTCGCCCACGCCGACGACATACGGACGACCCTCGCCTACGCCCGCGCCCACAACATCCGGGTCGCGATCCGCAACGGCGGCCACTCCTACGCGGGCTGGTCCTCCGGCAACGGCAAGCTGATCGTCGACGTCTCGAAGCTGAAGCAGATCCGGGTGAGCGGCGGCCAGGCCGTCGTCGGCGCCGGCTCCAAGCTGATCGACGTCTACCGGGCGCTGGCCGCGAAGGGCGTGACGATACCCGCGGGCTCCTGCCCCTCGGTCGGCGTCTCGGGCCTGGTCCTGGGCGGCGGCCACGGCGTGGTCTCCCGGGCGTACGGCCTGACCTGCGACAGCCTCACCCAGGCCACCCTGATCACGGCGGACGGCAAGCAGCTCACCGCTGACGCGACGACCAACAAGGACCTGTTCTGGGCCCTGCGCGGCGCGGGCAACGGCAACTTCGGCGTCGTGACGGAACTGCACTTCAGGACCCATCCGGCGCCGCAGGCCGTCTCGGCGTACCTGACCTGGCCCTGGTCGAAGGCCGCCGCCGTGGTGAAGGCATGGCAGGAGTGGGGCCCCGACCAGCCGGACGAGATCTGGTCCTCCTGCCACCTGGAGAACGGCGGCTCGCCCACCGTGTCGGTCGCGGCCTTCTCCATCGGCACCTACGGCGAACTGCAGAACGCCCTCGACCGCCTGGTCTCGGCGGTCGGCTCGCCGACCCGCAGCGAGACGCTCAAGCGGCACACCTACGAGGGGGCGATGGAGGCGTACGCGGGCTGCTCGTCGTTCCGCACCGAGGCCCAGTGCCACCTCCCGGGCTCCACCCCGAACCGCAACCCGCAGGGCGCCCTGGGCCGGGAGACCTACACGGCCCGCTCGGACTTCTTCGACCGCTCGATCTCCTCGGCGGGCATCCAGACCCTGCTGAGGAACATCAGCGCGGTCCCGGGCGGCGCGGGCAGCATCGCCCTGACGGCCCTGGGCGGCGCGGTCAACCGCGTCTCCCCCACCGCGACGGCCTTCGTCCACCGCCGCTCCCGGATGCTGGCCCAGTACCTCGCGTCCTGGCGAGCCGGCACGACGGGCGGGGCGGCCCAGACCTGGCTCACCAACACCCACAACGCCATGCGCCCGTACGCCTCGGGAGCGGCCTACCAGAACTACACGGACCCGACCCTGACGGACTGGCGAAAGGCGTACTACGGGGATGCGGCGTCCCGCCTGACGGCCCTGAAGAAGCAGTACGACCCGAACCGCTTCTTCACGTACCCCCAGGCTCTGTAGCAGCCCCGCTCAGCCTGCGGGCAGTCGTGCCGCTGGGGCGGCTCCCGACCCAAAGAGGGCGGCACCCCGCAAGCGCGGGCAAGCGAAACTCCCGTACGTCAGCCCAACCCCGGGGCACCTATGCCGCGAGGTCCCGCTCCTCCGCCGCTTCCTTCCGAGCCCCCGGGATCAACGCGTCCTGCCCTACAGCCGCCCGCCCAGGGCTCCGCACGAGCCACCCACCCCAAGCCGACCCCTCAACAGCCTTCATCACAGGCGTGAGCAGCAGCATGGCAACCGGCGAAAGCAACAAGGCCACAGCCGTCCCGAGCGCAAACCCCCCGACCACATCGGTCGGGTAGTGCACGCCCATGTAAACCCGGCAGAACCCCTCAAGCAGCGCCAGCCCGATCCCGACCATCCCGAACTTCCGGTTGGCGACGAACACCCCCACCGCCATGGCCATGGTGATCGTCGCGTGATCGCTCACGAACGAGAAGTCGGTCTTCCCGGACACCAGCACATCGAGCCCGTCGTGCGTCCGAAACGGCCTGGGCCGCTCGACGAACCCCCGTATCGGCACGTTCACCAGCACCGCCAGCGCCGCGGCAACCGGCGCCCACACCAACGCGGCCACGGACGAGGCAGCGTCCTCGTCCCCGCGCCGCCGCACGGACCACCAGCACCACACCACCAGCAGCACCATGGCCAGCAGCAGCCCGTACTCCCCGACGAAGGAGACGATCCGGTCGAACCACTGCGGCGCGTCCTTGGCCAGGCCATTGATGTCGTAGAGCAGGTCGACGTCGGGGTTCGACCCGGATTCGGCGAGTCCAGCCATGGTGCTGCGGCCCCTTCGTCGTCTGCTGCCGGACGTACTCGCGCACGCCCGCTTACCCACCCCCGTGGCTGTAGGTCACGTCGTGGACAGCCACCGGGATGACTGTCGGATGACTACGAGAACAGGAACGCACGGTCCCAGTTACTACGTTCCACACTCCACCGAATGATCACGCAGACGTTATCGAAGAGAGACTCATCGCCGCAGCTCAGGGGGTGGGTTCACGCTCGGTTCACACCGTGGTGGGCAGTGCTTTCGCGCCATCTTCGGTGACTCGCGTGGCTCCGAAGTACTCGGAGGTGTCGATGGGGTCGAACCGGATCACCGCACCCGTCCGCGGCGCGTCGATCATGTATCCGCCGCCCACATAGATCCCCACATGGTGGATGGCCCGGGAGTCGGTGGGGTCCTTGGAGAAGAACACGAGATCGCCGGGCAGAAGCTCGTCCCGCTTCGGGTGCGGCCCGGCGTTGTACTGGTCGTTGGCGACCCGCGGCAGCGTGATCCCGACACTCTCGTACGCGGCCTTGGTCAGCCCCGAGCAGTCAAAACGCCCGTTGTCCGCGGCGGTCCCGTTGCCGCCCCACAGATAGGGCGTCCCCAGCTTCTTCTGGGCGTAGTAGATGGCCCCCGCGGCCTGCTTGCTGGGATCGACCCGGCTGACCGGCGCGGCGAAGCTCTCCTCGAGCGTCGTGATCGTCTTGACGTAGTTCTGGGTCTCCTTGTACGGCGGCACGCCCCCGTACTTGATCACCGCGTAGGCCCCCGCGTTGTACGAGGCGAGCATGTTTTCGGTCAGGTTCCCGGGTACGTCCTTGACGTACGAGGCGAGCTGGCAGTCGTAGGAGGCGGCGGACGGGATGGCATCCGCGGGATCCCAGACGTTTTTGACGCCGTCTCCGTTGCCGTCGACGCCGTGGGTGGCCCAGGTGCCCGGAATGAACTGCGCTATCCCCTCCGCGGCCGCCGCGCTCTTGGCGTTCGGATTGAACCCGCTCTCCTGGTAGAGCTGGGCGGCGAGCAGCGCGGGGTTGAGGGCGGGGCAGAGGTTGCCCCACTTCTGCACGATGGCCGAGTACGCGGCGGGCACGGCCCCCTTGGCCAGGGCCTTGGTGCTGCCGCCCACCCCGTTGATGAGGTTCCCGGCGACGACGTACACCCCGACGACGAGCAGCATCACGAAGGACAGAGCAGAACCGACGGCAACGCCGGCCATGACCCACGCCTTACGCACCGTCAACCGCCCCTCGCCGCCCGGGAGTCAGATAGCCCGGGTCAGTCTAGGGGCGTGTCCCGTGTTCCGGGAGGTCAGAGATCAGCCGGTCGCATCCCGATACAACTCGGCCGCTTCCGGGCCGAACACGACGCTGTACGAGATGTCGTCCGTGAACCCGCCCTTCTCGTGCCCGCCCAGGATCCCGACGACCGCCTTGTCCCCGTTGACCCAAGGGCTCCCGCTGGTTCCTCCGGAAAGGCGGGGGCAGTAGATCCGCTGCTGGGTACGGCTGTGCACGGTCGGCCTGTTGGTGCAGCTGACGGGCACTTCTCGGGTGTTGGGATACCCGGTGATGGTGACGGCCGTGGCGCCCGTCGCCACGCCGGCCACGAAGGGGTTGCCGCCGACGGCGTCCTCGACGCCCTTGCCACCCTTGTTCTCGACGACGGCGAAGGCGACGTCACTGTCCTCGCGCTGCCCCTTGGCCCACCCGTCGGGCAGGAACACCTTCCGCACCGTCCACACCCCGTACGGCGCCCGCCCGCCCCGGTAGCCCGGCACGAAGACGAGGTCCCCGCCCTTGCTCCCGCCCAGGCAGTGGGCCGCGGTGACGATGAGATTGCGGCGCGGGCTGTACACGACGGACGCGGTGCAGAAGTGCCCGCCGGCCAGCGAGGATCTCCGGCCGGCGTCGAAGAGGGCACCGACCTTCCTGGACTGCGCGTTGTCCCCCGCGACAACGGTCACGCCGAGGGGACCCGGCCCGTCGTCCGCCTTGGCGAGGGAGGCGGACGTGAGCGCGGGCACAAGGAGCACGACGGCCGCGCACAGGGGACTGGTGACCCGCTTGCTGATGCGTGGAATGCGCTTCATCGGCAGCCACTGTGTCCGATGAAGGTGAGAAAAAGGTCTGGCGTTCACTTGGATCTCTCCGTGAACGGTCCTCCCTGCGTCTGCGGACCCCGCGCTGAAGCGCCGTACGCGACACCCACGAGCCGGGGGCGTACACGAGGGAGGGCGCCCTGCGACACGGACATGGCTCGCTGCCTCCGTCTCTCCACCGCTTCGGCGTCGCTACCACCGTACGGTGCCCCCGCCGACCCCGCCTCCGCGTCACGCTCCGCGCACGCCGGTGCCCGCTTCCTCTGCCGAGACTCCACCCTCGCCACACCATCCTCCCTTCACGCTCCGAACCCACACCATCACGTTAGGCCACCGGACTGACATTCGGGCCACCACACGGTCCGGGCGGAGTCCTACCGGGCGTCGTCTGCGCTCCCGCTGCCGCGTGGCTCGACGCGGTCGATCAGCTGCGCGCTCCAGGCCCGCAAAGCCGCTGCCTGCTGAGGTGTGAGCGTGTCGAGGAAGTAGTGGCGGATGTTCCCGGCATGCACGAGGACGGCGTTCTGCACGACGCCGCGCCCCTTGTCGGTCAGCCCGATCCCGGTACGGCGGCCACCGGCGCCGTGCTCGGTCCGCTCCACGAAGCCGCGGTTCTCCATGCGCGTCAGCTGGTGCGAGACGCGGCTCTTCTCCCAGTCGAGCGACTCGGACAGCTCGCCGACGCGCATCTCGCGGCCGGGGGCCTGCCACAGCGTCACCAGCACGCTGAACTCGGCCTTCGAGATGCCGCAGTCACGCTGCAGACCACGGTCGAGCTCCCGGACGAGCAGGCGCTGCGCGCGCATCCAGGTGTCCCAGAGCTCCCACTCGTCGGGTTCCAGCGTTCGCGTCCGAGCCATGGCGCGCAGCATACCGAGGCAGAGTGTTGACGCGTCAACTCACTCTCCCTAGAGTTGACGCGTCAACTCTTTCGGAAGGAACACCATGGCACTCCGTATCGGCATCATCCTCGGCAGCACCCGCCCCGGACGCCGGGGCGAGCCGATCGCCTCCTGGCTGCTCGACACGGCGCGCGCCCACGGCGGCGCCGACTACGAGCTCATCGACCTCGCCCAGCACCGCCTCGGCAACCTCGACGAGGGCGGCAATCCGACCCACCAGCAGTACGAGCACCCGCACACCCGCGCCTGGTCTGCGCTGATCGACGGCTTCGACGGCTTCGTGTTCCTCGTCCCGGAGTACAACCACTCCTTTCCCGGCGCGCTCAAGAACGCGCTGGACTACGTCTACCGGGAGTGGAACGACAAGGCGGCCGGCATCGTCAGCTACGGCGGATGGGCCGCGGGCGTCCGCGCCGCCGAAGCGCTGCGACTCGTGCTCGCCGAGCTCCAGGTGGCCACGGTCCGCACACAACCCGCCATCCCCCTGATACCCGCGTTCGCGACAGGCGCCTTCGTCGCGGCGGAGGGCCTCGACGCCGCGGTCTGCGGCATGCTCGACCAGGTCATCACCTGGTCCGGCGCACTGCGCGGCGTACGCGAGGCCAAGGCGGAGGCGTACGCGGGTGTCCAGCCCGCCGCAGCGGAATGACGCTCAGCCGGTCACATCGGCCTTGCCCCCGCCCGGAGTGACGGCATACCACTGCTCGTCCTTCCCCTGCCCGTTCAGCTGCCCCGCCCCGGTGTCCCCCACATACCGGTACAACGGCCACCCCCCGAGGGTGAGTTGCTTCCTGCCGTCGCGGTGGACCGTGCCGAGAAGCCTCTTCTCGACGCCCACGGCCTGTACGGAGTCCGACACGATGACGGGTATCCACGTCTTCACGCACTCACCGGAACAGGTCCACCTGGACGGATCGGGCCGATCCCTGTCGTAGCGGTAGAGAGTCGCCCCCGTGCCGTCGGTGACCACGCTGCCCACGCCCTTCACGACCTCGGCCCGCACCGAGGCGGTCGTGCCATCGTCGGCGGGCGGGGGGCTCGCGGGTGCCGAGCTCGCGGGTGCCGAGCTCGCCGGAGCCGACGCAACAGGCGCGACGCCGGCAGCGCTCGTACCGGAGGCGCCGCTGTTCGAGGAGTCGCACGCCGCCAGGAGGAAGGCGCAGACGAGGCCTGCGGCCGAAGCCAGGACGATGCGGTGCTGGATCACAGGACTGCTGTTCTTCGGGGTCGCCATCCACATGCCCACTCCATACGTCGGACAGCTCCCGCCCTCTCAGCCGCCGATGCCACATGACGCAGACTTGACCCCCGCCCCGCCCGGACAGGGCCTGCCGCGCACAGGAAGCGACGCGCGTAAACCTGTCTCCCACCTGTCCGGATGCTGTACGCGAGGTCAAGCCACCCCCAACCCCCCTCCATCGCACCGCCATTGAGCAGCAATCCGCCAACCCCCTTCAGTAATGCGGAAGTCAGAATTCCGAAACTGCCTTGTTTGTCGCGTACTCAACAAGCGATGGTCTACGCGGGTCGCCGCCCCTGCCGGAACCCCCCGGCAGTCCCCCCACCGCAGTCCTCTCCCCACCACTCCCAGGAGGCTGTACGTTGCGTACGACCACCCCCAACTTCCCCCACATATCCGGCAGATGGCGCCGGATCGGCTCCACCGCCGCGGCCACCGCGGCGCTGGTCCTCGCCGGATTCGGCACCGCGGTCCAGGCGAACGCCGCCACCACCGCCCCGGCCGCCCACAAGGTCAGCACCAAGGCGATCGCCGCACAGGTCGCCAAGGCGCACGTGCAGTACACGAAGGCCTGTGGCGCCACCCCGAAGAAGGGCTACGCCGCGTGCAACGCCCTGCGCGTCACCGGCGGCACCACCGCCTTCATGGAGAAGCAGGCCGCACTCAAGGGCGTCACCCCCAAGACCATCAGGCCGAACGCGGCTCAGGACGACCCGACCGGTTACGGCCCGAGCGACATCCAGTCGGCGTACGGCCTCACCGACGCCGCCTCCTCGAACGGCTCCGGCGAGACCGTCGCCATCGTGGACGCCTACGACGACCCGAACGCCGAGGCCGACCTCGCCACCTACCGCTCGTACTACGGCCTCTCCGCCTGCACCACCGCCAACGGCTGCTTCAAGAAGGTCAGCCAGACCGGCTCCACGACCTCCCTGCCCTCCGCCGACAGCGGCTGGGCCGGTGAGATCTCCCTCGACCTCGACGTGGTCAGCGCGACCTGCCCGAACTGCAACATCCTCCTCGTCGAGGCCAAGTCGGCGTCCGACGCCAACCTGGGCACCGCCGTGAACGAGGCCGTCAAGCTGGGTGCCAAGTTCGTCTCCAACAGCTACGGCGGCTCCGAGTCCTCGTCCGACACGACGTACGACTCCTCGTACTACAACCACCCGGGCGTCGCCATCACCGCGAGCGCCGGCGACAGCGGCTACGGCGCCGAATACCCCGCCGCCTCCAAGTACGTCACGGCAGTCGGCGGCACCAAGCTCTCCACGTCGTCCAACAGCCGCGGCTGGACCGAGAGCGTCTGGAACACCAGCAGCACCGAGGGCACCGGCTCCGGCTGCTCCTCGTACGACGCGAAGCCCTCCTGGCAGACCGACACCGGCTGCACCAAGCGCACGATCGCCGACGTCTCCGCGGTCGCCGACCCCGCCACCGGCGTCTCCGTCTACGACACCTACGGCTCCGACGGCACCGGCTGGAACACCTACGGCGGCACCAGCGCCTCCTCCCCGCTCATCGCCTCCGTCTACGCCCTCGCCGGCACCCCGGGCAGCAGCGACTACCCGGCGCAGTACCCCTACAACGCCGCCGGCACCTCCGCCCTCAACGACGTCACCAGCGGCAGCAACGGCACCTGCTCCACCAGCTACTTCTGCACCGCGAAGTCGGGCTACGACGGCCCGACCGGCTGGGGCACCCCCGAGGGCCTCGACGCCTTCACGGCGAGCTGACAGCAGTACGCGGCAGGACCACCCCGTCGGGTCACGGGGAGCCGCCGGACTGAGGGAGTACGTGGGGCCTCCTCGGCGGCACGGAAAGGGAAACGGGTCACGGCAGCCGGCCGCGGCCCGTTTTCCCGTACGCCCCGGCGTCCGTACATGACAGCGCATCGGGCACCATCTTCCGGAGAACGTCGACGTCCCATCCACGACGCCCCGGGGGAAAACCGAATGAAGCGCACGCTCGCAGTCCTGCTCACCGTCGCCGCGCTCACCGCGCCACTGGCCGGTTGCGGCAGCTCGTCGAAGAACGTCACCGGCACCGTCGTCAGCAAGGACACGGACCACGAGTGCAAGACGAAGAAGAAGGGCACGAAGCGGACCCGCAGCTGCCACACCGAGTACGAGCTGACGGTCCGCACGAAGGGCGGCGACGAGAAAGAGGTCGACGTCAGCTACAGCGCCTACAACAACTGCGTCGAGGGTGCCCGCTACCCCAAGTGCATCACGCGCTAGCGGTCCAGCCACCTCCGCCTTCACCGGCTGACGACTGCCCCTCCGTCACCGAGCGGGCCACGGCCACCGGCCGCGGCCCGTTAGCCGTACCGGATACTCTTCATCCGTTCGTCCGTCACCCGGAGAACATCGGCTCGACCCCTCACCCGACCCACCGTCAGGAACGATTCAGGTCGTAAGAGGAGTCAACGACGGAACCCCACCACAGGTTCCGCTCAGGCCTCATTGCCCGGCGTGACCTGCCGTGATACACAGAGTGACCTAACAGCTATTCGTACGAAACCCGCCATGCAATGACGCCAAGTCGACATACGAAGGCAGCATTGTCGGCGAGAATGAGCCTGACCTCTGCATCCCGGCAGGGGCTGCGGAACTACCCACCAGGGGCGGTGACTTACATGCTCTTTGCGGCCGACAAGGGAGACATCAACACCATCATCGGCGGGATCGCTCCGGACTGGGGCCCCTTCGGCAGCCTGGGCAACGAGGCGAAGGTCATGATCGAGGTGGTGATGGCCGTCGCCATTCTCCTCTGCCTCGGCATCGCCGTCTGGGGCGCCGCGAAGCAGCGCATCGGCGCGACCGCGCTGCGCGACACCTTCAGCGCGGAACAAGGCAAAGGCCTCATCATCGCCGGTCTCACCGGGGTATTCATCATCGGTTCGCTGGGCACGCTGTTCACCATCGTGTACGGCATGGCTGTCTAGATGGCCGTCTAGCAGGCCGTTTGCGGCAGGCGTCCGCCAGTCCCGCCGGGCGCGCCCGGTCCCCTCTACCCCCACCCGCCCGTCGTGCCCACCGGCTGAGGTTGCGTTTCCCTGATGTCGAGTCACCACACCGCGCCCGCGCGGGAACCAGCACGGCTACCGTCGTATGTCTACGAGCTGGAGAGGGCGTACACGGCATGAGTCTCGGAGACGAGCACGAGGCCTCCGGCGGTTACGGCGGCACGGGCCAGACCCGGACCCGGCTGCCCGACGGGGGCGGCGACGTCTACGGCGGCGCCCGCCGCGGCGGCCGCTCGTCGTCCCGGAGCCTGATCACGGTGGTCGGCGTAGTGGTCCTCCTCATCGCCGCAATCGCCTTCGCGAACCGTGGAGGGGGCGATTCCTCTTCGGACAGCGCAAGCGGGAGCAAGCCGGACGCTGCGTCCACGGCTGCGAGCGGGACGAAGCCGGTGCAGGCAGGCTTCGCCCATGACCAGCAGGGGGCACAGAGCGCGGCGGCGAACTACTCGGTCGCGCTGGGCTCCACGGACATGTTCAACACCGCCGGTCGGCACGCGATCGTCGATACCGTCTACGCCCCGGATGTGGCCGCCGCTCGGCAGTCCGCCCTGGACAGCGCGTACTCCAGCGAGAAGTTCCTGACCAACATCGGCCTCGACAAGGACGGCAGGGCGCCGAGCGGACAGACCTTCGTCTCCCGTGTCATTCCGGTAGGCACCAAGGTCACCTCCTCCACCGCGAGCACTGCCACCGTCGAGGTCTGGTACACGTCGCTCTTCGGCCTGTCCGGTGAGAGCTCGACGAACCCGGTGTCCGAGAGCTGGTACACCACGACGTACCAGCTGAAGTGGGTCGACAACGACTGGAAGGTCACCGACTTCCAGCAGAAGGACGGACCCGTGCCGGTCGGTCGCGATCAGAAGGCTTCCACCGCCGACGACATGACGAAGGCTGTCGAGGAGTTCGGAGGCTTCACCTATGCGCGCTAACCACCGCCTCGTCAAGGTCACGGCCGCTGTCGCCACCGTCCAGGCCGCTGCCGTGCTGCTGGCCACACGCGCCTTCGCCGCACCTACGCCCACCCCGACGACGAGCAACGACCCCTGCGACCTCATCCGCGGCCCCGCCAAGGACTACTGCGAACGCGGCAGCGGAGACAAAGGCATCACCGGCACCGGTGGCGGTCTCGACCCCACCTCCACCCTCGACCCCCTCTCCTCCCTCGCCAAGGGCTGCGCGGACGCCGCCTCCTGGACGGTCAACAAGCTCAGCGAGGCCGTCAAAGAAACCGCGAACGTCGACTTCACCAACCAGAAGTTCCTTCAGCAGTACGCCGTCGTCTTCGCCGCCTCCACGATCCTCACGCTCCTGCTCTGGCTGCTGGCCGTCGCCAAGCGCGCCGTCCGAGGTGTCCCCCTCACGACGGCGATCTCGGAGGCGATCGGCTTCCTCTGGCTGACGGTCCTCGCCTCGGCCTTCACGCCCCTGATCCTCTACACCGTCGTATCGGCGACGGACGGCGTCACAGACGTCCTCGCCAAGACCACCGGCGACCAGACGGACACCTTCTTCGGCACGTTCTCCGGCGCCCTCAGCAAGGGCGAGCACATCGGCGGCGGCCCCATCATGCTGATCGTCGTGTCCCTGGTCAGCATCCTCGCCGCCGGCGTGCTCTGGCTGGAGCTCGTCATCCGCGCCGCCCTCCTCTACGTCGGCGCCCTCCTCGGCACCGTCGTCTACGCGGGCCTGGTCGACAAGAACCTGTGGGGCCACGTCCGCCGCTGGGCGGGCATCATGATCGCGGTCATCCTCGTCAAGCCGATCATCGTGATCGTGCTGGGCCTCGCCGGCGCGCTGTCCTCCGCGAACGGCCCGGACTCGTTCTCCGCGGTCGTCTCCGGCCTCGCGATCATCCTGCTCGCCATCTTCGCCAGCGCGATGATCTACCGCTTCGTCCCCGGCTTCGGCGACGAGATCGCCAGCGGCCGCAACAACCGCATCATGGCCGGCGCCGAGGGCAAGGCCGCCGCGGTCATCAGCTCCCCGGCGACCATGGTCGCGCAGGGCATCAAGACGCACAGCGCCCGCGCCAACGACAACGGGGGCGGCGGCCAGTCGTCCTCCGGCGGGGGCGCCCGCCCGGCCAACCCGGCCAGCGGCGGAGTAGCCGCCCACAGCACCCGCCCCTCGAACGGAGGTGGCGGCGGATCCGTCCCCACCGCCGCACCCGCACCCCGTTCGTCGAGCCCGGTGAACACCCCGCACGCCAGCAACACCCGCAACAGCAGTACCAACCGCACGGGAGGTGAAGGGCGTTGACGACCGAGTCCCACCTGTCCCATCCGGTCACGCCCCGCCGCACTTATCTCATCGGCCGCGCCCGGCCGAACGCGATCGTCGGCCGGAACCGTGAGTCCGGCGAGATCGCACTGATCATCGCGGGCGCGTTCCTCGGCATGATGTGCGGGCTCCTGGTCCCCGTCCTCTCCCTGCGCATCGTGCTGCTGATGGGCTTCCCGCTGATCGCCCTGATGGCGGTCTACGTGCCGTACAAGCACCGCACGTTCTACAAGTGGTTCGAGATCAACCGCAGCTACAAGCGCACCCTGAAACAGGGCACCGTCTACCGCAGCGGCGTCATCGAGGCCGGTACCCGGCTCGACGGACGCGAGGTCGAGGTCGGCCCGCCCCCCGGGATCGGCCGCATCACCTGGCTGGCCGCCCCCTTCGGGCCCGACGAGATCGCCGTGCTCCTGCACGCCGACCGCCGCACCGTCACCGCCGCCATCGAGATCGAGGGCCCCGGCGTCGGCCTGCGCGACTCGGAGGACCAGGAAGCCCTCGTCGACCGCTTCGGCACGCTCCTCAAGCACGTCGCCAACGGGGACGGCTTCGTCACCCGCCTCCAGATGCTCGCCCGCACCCTCCCCGCCGACCCGGACGCCCACGCCAAGGACGTCGCCATCCGCGGGGACGAGAAGTCGCTGGGCTGGCTGCAGCAGTCGTACGACCAACTGCAGTCGATGGTATCGACGAGCAGCGAGCAGCACCGCGCCTACCTCGTCGCCTGCATGCACTTCACCCGCGACCTCGCCGCCGAGGCACACGCGATGGCCCGCGCGGCCCGCCCCCAGAACGGCCGCAAGGTGGACCGGGACGCCGGTCTCGCGGTCGTCATGGCCCGTGAGCTCACCGACATCTGCTCGCGCCTCCAGGAGGCCGACATCCGCGTGCGCCAGCCCCTCGGGCAGGGCCGTCTCGCCTCCCTCATCCACTCCATGTACGACCCCGACCACCCGATCGACCACATCCAGGCGATGACCAAGCGCAACGCCTGGCCGGCCGAACTGGACGCCATGGAGCCGACGTACCTCCAGGCCAAGACCCGGGAGTCCTCCACCCGCGCGCCCTGGTGCCACGCCACGGCCTGGGTGAAGGAGTGGCCGATGACCCCGGTGGGCGTCAACTTCCTGGCCCCGCTGCTCGTCCACACCCCGGACGTCATCCGGACGGTCGCCGTCACGATGGACCTCGAACCCACCGAGGTGGCCATCGAACGCATGCTGACCGAGAAGACCAACGACGAGGCCGAGGCCTCCCGGGCCGCCAAGATGAACCGCACGGTCGACCCCCGTGACGTCGCCGCCCACAACCGCCTGGACCAGCGCGGCGAGGACCTGGCGAGCGGCGCGGCAGGCGTGAACCTGGTCGGCTACATCACCGTCTCCTCCCGCTCCCCCGAGGCCCTCGCCCGCGACAAGCGGACCATCCGCGCCTCGGCCGGAAAGTCGTACCTGAAGCTGGAGTGGTGCGACCGGGAACACCACCGCGCCTTCGTGAACACGCTCCCGTTCGCCACCGGCATCCGAAGGTAGGGGCTGAGCTCTGATGCGGGATCCGCTGTCCGTCCTGACCGACGCCTTCACGTCCTTCCTCTTCGGGAAGGTCGAGACGACCCGCCTACCGGTGCGCACGTCGACAGGCCAGGCCCAGGCGGTCTACCTGCCGACCGCCGCGCCCGGCCTCGGCGACTCGGGCGTGATCATCGGCCGCGAGGTCTACTCCGGCAAGGGCTACATCTACGACCCCTTCCAGCTGTACGGCCAGCAGCTCCCGGCCCCGCACTGGCTGGTCCTCGGCGAGTCCGGCAACGGCAAGTCGGCCCTGGAGAAGACCTACGTCCTACGACAGCTGCGCTTCCGCGACCGCCAGGTCGTCGTCCTCGACGCACAGGGCGAGGACGGCGTCGGCGAATGGAACCTGATCGCGGAGCAGCTGGGGATAACTCCCATCCGCCTGGACCCGACGGCCGCCCTGGACATGGGAATCCGCCTCAACCCCCTCGACCCGGCGATCACGACCACCGGCCAGCTCGCCCTGCTCCGGACGATCATCGAGGTCGCCATGGGCCACGGCCTGGACGAACGCTCCGGCTTCGCCCTGAAGGTCGCGCACGCCTACGTCAACGAGACGATCGTCGAACGCCAGCCGGTCCTCACCGACATCGTCGAGCAGCTACGGCACCCCGAACCCGAGTCGGCCGAGGCGATGAACGTCGCCATAGAGGACGTACGGGCCTGGGGCCTGGACGTGGCGCTGGTCCTCGACCGCCTGGTCGACGGTGACCTCCGCGGCATGTTCGACGGCCCGACCACGGTCGGCATCGACCTCGACGCACCCCTCATCGTGTTCGATTTGTCCCACATCGACCGCAACTCCATCGCCATGCCGATCCTGATGGCGATCGTCGGCGTATGGCTGGAACACACCTGGATCCGCCCCGACCGGAAGAAGCGCATCTTCCTGGTCGAGGAGGCCTGGCACATCATCAACAGCCCCTTCGTGGCCCAGCTGTTCCAGCGGCTGCTGAAGTTCGGCCGCCGGCTCGGTCTGTCCTTCGTGGCCGTGGTCCACCACCTGTCGGACGTCGTCGACGGCGCGGCGGCCAAGGAAGCCGCGGCCATCCTGAAGATGGCGTCGACGAGGACGATCTACGCCCAGAAAGCCGACGAGGCGCGGGCGACAGGCCGCGTCCTGGGCCTCCCCCGCTGGGCGGTGGAGATCATCCCCACCCTCACCCCCGGCATCGCCGTCTGGGACGTCAACGGCAATGTCCAGGTCGTCAAACACCTGATCACCGAGACGGAACGCCCCCTCGTCTTCACCGACCGCGCCATGACGGAGTCCTCCGCCGAGCGCGACCTGAAGGACGACGCCCTGCGCGCCGCCGAGCTGGAGGCCGAGGAGCGCGCGGCGGCCTTCGTGGAACAGCACCTGAGCGACTTCGAGGGGCCGTCCGAGTCGACGGTGGCGTAGCAGGGGAGGCGGGACGTGGTGAGACCGGACGACCGGCGAAGAGACCCCCGGGACGGGCAGGGCGGCATCCCGGACGGGCTCCTGCTCGGCATACTCGCCTTCCTCCTCGGCATGACCCTCCTGGTGTGGACGGCCACCGGCCTCGCGGGCCTGTTCGCCAAGGGCAGCTGGCCGGACGGCGTCACCTTCACCCGCACGCCTCTCGCCATGCGCCACCTCATCGGCCAACCGCACGACATCCCGGGCGCCTGGCCCGAGACCCCGGACACCCAGCTCTCCGGCTACGGCCTGTTCTGGGGCCTGTTCATCGGCCAGTTGATGGTGCTGTTCGTCCTGACGGTGTTCGCCATGGGCACGTTCGCCCGCTGGCGCGCAGGCCGCCTGAGGCGCCGCACGCAACAGCCCGCGGCTGTCGAGGGACCCGCGCCCGAGCCGATGCCGACGCACTACGAGGTCCCGACACCGAGGACGGCACCGCCCGAACCCCAGCCGACGGAACTCCTCCAGGAACCGGCACCCACGCCCGGGCCCGCCGCCTCCCTGCTCGCCCATGACCGGCCGACGGTGGCCGGGACGGCCGGAACGCTCGGAGTGGCCGGCGGTCGGGAGAAACTCGTCGTGGCCCCCAGAGAAAACCGCCACGCGACCGCGACCCAGGCCGTGCGCGACGCGGAAGGCCCGGCCCTCGTCATCACCTCGAACCCGGCGATCTGGTCGGACACCAAGGACGCCCGGTCAAAACTGGGCCCCGTCCTCCTGTACGACCCCGCGCACCTCTGCGACACCCCGGCCCGCCTGCACTGGTCCCCCACCACGGGCTGCGAGGACAAGCAGACGGCAGCGGCCCGAGCAGCCGCCCTCCTCGCCCCGATCCGCCCCACCGCCAAACTCGACCAGGCCCTGGCAGCAACAGCCGAAACGCTCCTGCGCAGCTATGTGCACGCCGCAGCCGTGGACGGTCGCACCATCCGCCACGTCCACCGCTGGTCCCAGGGCGCCCAGGTCCAGGACGCGGTCCGCATCCTCCGTACGCATCCCAAGGCGGCCCCCGGCTCCGCGGGCGAACTCGAGGCGGCCCTCACCGCGCACCCCGAACGCCGGGACATGGCTCAGGAGTTGACCAGCAGAGCTCTCTCCGCCCTCTTCACGGTCAACATCCGCGAGGCCTGCACTCCAAACCGAACAGATGCCCTCGCCTTGGATTCCTTCGTCCATGAAGGGGGCACGCTTTATGTGGTGGGGGAATCCATCGAGGACCCCAGATCCAACCCGGGGGCGATGCCCCTTCTGACGGCCCTCGTCTCAAGCGTGGTCGAGCGTGGCCGGCGCATGGCCGAACGGTCATCCTCCGGTCGCCTCGACCCACCACTTACGCTCGTCCTCGACGACGTCGCGGCGGTGGCTCCGCTTCCCCAGCTCCCGGAGCTGCTGGCCACAGGAGCGGACCGGGGCCTGCCGACCCTGGCCCTGCTCCGCTCCCGCGAACAGGGCCGAGCCCGCTGGCCGCACGACGAACTGCCGGTGTGAGCCGTCAGCCGACCTTGTCGCGCACCAAGGCGAACTCCAACTCGGCCTCCCCCGGCCTCTCCTCCAACGGCACGGTCACTCCGGTCGGCGTGAACCCGACCTTCCGGTAGAACCGCTGAGCCCGCCCGTTCTCCTCGTGCACGATGAGCCGCACCCGCTCCACGCCCTGCGCCCAGGCCCACTCCAGGCCGGCATCGAAGAGCACCTCGGTGAGCCCGATGCCCCGACACTCCGGCCGCACGAACACGCCTACGACATGCCCCTGCTTCCGCTCCACCGGAAACCCGGCCCAGTCGGTCGACCCGGCCTCCTCGACCAGCACGACCAACGTCCCGACCCACTCTCCGTCGGGCCCCTCAGCAATGATCTGCTGCGCCCCGGACGCGCCCTCGGCGGCGCCGGCCGCACGCTCCTGCCAGAAGGAATCCGGGCGGGCGATCGCTTGCTCGTAGGTTTCCAAAAAGGCGAGATGCGCTACGGGATCTTGGAGCGAGACGAGCCGCAACGCCTTGGCCCGGGGCCACTCGTCGGCGCGTATGGAACGGATCTTGTAGTTCATGGAGGCCACGGTAGCCGAAACGCAGAAAACCCCCGCACCGAATGGTGCGGGGGTTTTCTCAAGAATTGTTCGGCGGCGTCCTACTCTCCCACAGGGTCCCCCCTGCAGTACCATCGGCGCTGTAAGGCTTAGCTTCCGGGTTCGGAATGTAACCGGGC
>NZ_JBSFHW010000030.1:0-125027 GCF_053597275.1 Streptomyces sp. NPDC001492
TTGATCTTAACAGCCGGACCGGAGTATGCGGACGAGGCCGTTCAGGCCGAAAGGGGGGGTCTGGGGGCGGAGCCCCCAGGGGACGGGAATGGGTAGGGGCGGCGGGGCGAGCTGCATCCATCAGCGGCTCCGCCGCGGGCCTCACTTCACCGACCCCGCCATAACCCCCTGCACAAAGTGCTTCTGGAACGCGAAGAACACCACCACCGGCACCACCAGCGACACAAACGCCCCCGGCGCCAGCACATCGATGTTGCTCCCGAACTGCCGTATCTGTGACTGAAGTTGCACAGTCAACGGCTGCGAGGAACTGTCCGCGAACAGCAGCGCCACCAGCATGTCGTTCCACACCCACAGAAACTGGAAGATCGCCAGCGAGGCGATCGCCGGCCGCCCCACCGGCAGCACCAGCCGCGTGAAGATCCGCCACTCGCTCCCGCCGTCCATACGGGCCGCCTCCAGCATCTCCTTCGGCATCTCGGCGAAGTAGTTCCGCAGAAGGAACACCGCGAACGGCAGGCCGTACGCCACGTGGAAGAGCACCACCCCCGGGATCGTCCCGAACAGCCCCAGCTGACCGAAGAGTTTGGCCACCGGCAGCAGACCGATCTGCACCGGCACCACCAACAGGGCCACCACGACCAGGAAGACGGCCTCCCGGCCGGGGAAGTCCAGCCAGGCGAAGGCGTATCCGGCGAGCGCGGCCAGCACCACGACCAGCACGGTCGCCGGCACGGAGATCAGCACCGTGTTCCAGAAGGCCTGCGTCATCCCGGAGTTCTTCAGCAGCGCCGAGTAGTTGTCGAAGGACAGCTGCCCCGGGCTGCTGAACACCGTCCACCAGCCGCTGCTCGCCGAGTCCTGCGAGGAGCGCAACGAGGACAGGAACAACCCCGCGAGCGGCGTCAGCCACACCAGACCGATCACCACCAGGAAGGCCTGCACCAGCCCGTTCCCCAGGCCACGCCTGACCGCGTTCATCGCTGAGTTCATCGCTGACTCCTCCGGAAACGACGGACGTTGAGGACCATGGCGGGGACCACGAGCAGCAGGAGCAGCACGCCCAGCGCACTGCCGAGCCCCTGGTTGTTGCCGCCGCCGAAGGACACCAGCCACATCTGGGTGGCGAGCACGGTCGCGTCCTCCTGCACCGGCCCGGGCGCGATGATGTAGACGAGGTCGAAGACCTTCATCACGTTGATCACGAGGGTCACGAAGACGACCGTGAGCACCGGGGCCAGCAGCGGCACCGTGATCCGCCGGAAGATCTGCCACTCGTTCGCACCGTCCATCCGCGCCGCCTCCAGCGCATCACGCGGCAGCGTCGCGAGACCGGCCCCGATCAGCACCATCGCGAACCCGGTCCAGATCCACAGATACGCCCCGATGATGGCCGGCGTGACGAGCATCGGCCCGAGCCACGAGACGCCCTGGTACGGCTGCGCGAAGTTCGACGCCGGCAGCTTCACCGCGTACGAGCCGGACTTCAGCCCCGCGAAGCGGAAGGAGCCGTCGGCCGCCGTCGTCGTACTCCCGGCCGTCGTCCCGTCGTCGGCCACCGCCTCGACCTTCATCTGCGGCAGTCCGCTCTCCCGCCGGTCGACCCGGCCCTGCTTCCCGCCCCCGCCGGGGGTGAAGTCCAGGTAGACGACCCCACGCACCTCGTCGGCCGCGGCCTTGCGGTGCGCGGCGCCGTACGCGGGCTCGGCATCGCCGGGCAGGTCCTTCGGCGCGACGCCCACCAGCCCGAGCGCCACCGACTGCCCCGGCGACACGCTCCCGCTCGTCCGGTACGAGCCGTCCGGCCCCGCCTTCAGCCCCTGGCCCACGCGGGCCCGCGCGGTCGGATACTCCGCGGTGCCCTTGAAGGCGTCGTGCACCGAGACCACGGCGGCGTTCAGCACACCCTTGTCCGGGTCCTCGTCGTAGGCGAGCCGGAAGATGATGCCCGCCGCCAGGAAGGACACCGCCATCGGCATGAACAGCAGGAGCTTGAAGGCCGTCGCCCAGCGGACCTTCTCCACCAGTACGGCAAGGATCAGGCCGAGGCCGGTCAGCAGCGCGGGCGCCACGACGACCCAGATGGCCGTGTTCCGTACGGCGTTGAGGGTCGCCGGGTCGCGGAACATCTCGGTGTAGTTCTCGCCGCCCACGAAGCGCGTCCCGGAGGCGTCGAAGAAGCTGCGGCCGATCGAGAACAGCACGGGGTACACGACGAGCGCACCCAGCAGGAGCAGCGCCGGGAAGACGAAGAGCAGGGCGATGATCCGGGCCCGGCGGCGGGAGCGCCGGGCCCGCTCGGCGCCCGCGACCGGGGGCGGACTTGTCTCTTTCACCAAAGTCGCGGTCATGGCGCGTCAGCCCTTGTAGGCCTTGGCCGCCGCGGCCTCCAGCTGCGCCGCGGTGCCCTTCGGGTTCGACGGGTCGCTCAGGAAGTCCTGGAGCAGCTTCCACTCGCCCGCGCCCTTGGTGCCGCCGAACGCCGCCGGGGCCTGGTCGGACATGTCGAAGCGGACCGAACCCCCGGCCGAGACAAGGGACTTGGCGGTGGCGCGGGTGACGTCGTCGCCGTAGGAGTCGAGAGACAGCTTCTTGTTCGGGGACAGGAAGCCGCCGGCCTTCGCCCATACGGCGGCGGCCTCCGGGGTCGCCAGGTACTCCAGGAGCTTCATGCCGGCCTTGGCGTTCTTGCCGTCCTTGAGGACGACGGCCGCGTCGCCGCCGCTGACCACCGGGGCCTTGCCGCCGTCGACCGCGGGGAAGGGGAAGAAGTTCGCGTCCGTGCCGACGGTCTTGCCGAACTGGTCGTGGGCGACCCCGGCGACGAAGTCGCCCTCGTAGACCATGCCGGCCTCGGGCTTGGGCCCGAACACCTTCTCCACCGAGCCCGGGAAGTCGGTGTTGAGGGCCTCCTTCCGGCCGCCGGCTATCAGCTGCTTGTCCTTGAACAGCTTGCCGAGGGTGCCGAGCGCCTTCACCACCGAGGCGTCGGTCCACTTGAGCTGGTGGGCGGCCAGGGCGTCGTACTTCTCGGGGCCCGCCTGCGAGAGGTAGATGTTCTCGAACCAGTCGGTGAGGGTCCAGCCGTCCTGTCCGGCGACCGAGAAGGCGGCAAGGCCCGAGTCGGAGACGGTGTGTCCGGCCTTCAGCATCTCGTCGTACGTCTTCGGCGGCTTGACTCCTGCCTGGGTGAGGGCCTCGGGGCTGTACCAGACCGTCGACTTGTGGGCGGCCTTGAAGTAGAGGCCGTAGAGGCGGCCGTCGACGCTGCCGTACTTCTTCCACACGGGGGCGTAGTCCGCGTCCACGGTCTTCTCGGTGGTGGCGGACAGCGGCGTGAGCCAGCCCTTCTTGGCGAACTGCTGCAACACTCCGACCTGCGGGACCATCACCACGTCGGGCGCGTTGCCGCCTTCGATCTTGCTGCCGACAACGGTGGAGACGTTGTCCCCGGTGGAGATGAACTGCGTCTTGGCGCCGGTCTTCGCGCTGAAGGCGTCCAGCACCTTCTGGAAGTTCTTCTGCTCGCTGCCGGTCCAGACGCCGGCCACGGTGACCGTCTGCCCGCTGAGCGCCTTGTCGCCGCCGCCGGCGGAGACCGGTCCGCCGCCTCCGCAGGCGGTCGCGCCGAGAGAGAGGGCGAGGGCGGTGCAGCTCGCGAGCAGGGTCGTGCGTCGTCGCATCATCGTTGATGTCCCTTCAAGGGGTGGGAAACTGACGAACAATCAGGGGTGACGGGCCGTGGTGGTCAGAGGTCGTTGATCCACCAGGCCGCCGTCGAACCGGGCAGCACCCCGGCCGTGCAGGGGCCGCTGGAGAGCAGCGGGGTGCCGGAGACCGGCGCGGGCATGGGCGCCGTACCGAAGTTGACGGCGCAGACGAGGCCGTCGCCGCGGGTGAAGGCGAGGACGCCCGGCGGGGTCTCCAGCCAGTCGAGCGTTCCCTCGCCCAACTGGGGCAGCGCGGAACGCAGTTGGAGGCCGTCGCGGTACAGGTGCCAGAAGGAGCGGGTGTCGGCGAGGGCGCGGTCGGTGGCGTACTCGGCGAAGTAGGAGGGCTGCGGCAGCCACGGCCGCGCGCTTTCGGCGCCGGAGGTGAAGCCGAAGGGGGAGGCCTGTCCGGACCACGGCAGCGGCACCCGGCAGCCGTCGCGGATGCGGGCGCGGCTTCCGGTACGGCGGAAGATCGGGTCGGTGAGCACGTCGTCGGGCAGGTCGACGACCTCGGGCAGGCCCAGTTCCTCGCCCTGGTAGATGTACGCGGCTCCGGGCAGCGCCAGCATCAGCAGCGCGGCGGCGCGGGCGCGGGCGGTGCCCAGGCCGCTGCCCTCCGGGGCGGGTTCGCCGTAGCGGGTGACGGTGCGGACCTGGTCGTGGTTGTTGAGCACCCAGGTGACCGTCGAGCCCGTGCCGGCTATGTCCTGCATGGCCTCGGTGATGACCTTGCGGAAGGCGTCGGCGTTCCAGGGGGCGCTGAGCAGGTCGAAGAAGAAGGCCTGGTGGAGTTCGTCGGAGCGGACGTACTGCGCGTGTTCGCGTGCGGTCGGCACCGACACCTCGCCGACCAGCAGCCGCTCGCGGCCGTCGCGTGCCGTGTACTCCTCGCACACCGCCCGCCAGTGCCGCCACACGTCGTGCACCTCGGGCTGGTTCCAGGCGAGCGGGTTGACGGAGTCGCGGGTGCGGGCGTCGGCCTCGGGGTCGTCGGAGTCGGGCAGTTCGGGGTGCTTGTAGAGGCCGGCGGCGACGTCGATGCGGAAGCCGTCGATGCCCCGGTCGAGCCAGAAGCGCAGCACCCGGTCGAACTCGGCGCCGGTCTCGGGGTTGCACCAGTTCCAGTCGGGCTGCTCGGGCGCGAACATGTGCAGGTACCACTGGCCCAGGCGGCCGTCCGGCTCGGTCACCCGGGTCCAGGCCGGGCCGCCGAACATGGAGTGCCAGTTGTTGGGCGGCTGCGAGCCGTCGGCGCCGCGGCCGTCCGCGAAGTGGAAGCGGGCGCGGGCCGCGCTGCCGGGCTGCGAGGCAAGGGCCTCCTGGAACCACGGGTGCTCGCTGGAGCAGTGGTTGGGCACGATGTCCAGCAGCACTTTGACGCCCAGCTTCCGGGCGGCCGCCATCAGCAGGTCGAACTCGGCGAGGTCGCCGAAGAGCGGGTCGACGTCGCAGTAGTCGGCCACGTCGTAGCCGTGGTCGTGCTGCGGTGACGGATAGAAGGGGCTCAGCCAGATCCCGTCGACGCCCAGCTTCTTCAGGTACGGCAGTCCGGCGCGGACCCCGGCCAGATCGCCGATGCCGTCTCCGGTGCTGTCCAGGAAGCTGCGGACGTACACCTGGTAGATCACCGCGTCACGCCACCAGCGGTACTTACTCAACATGCATGCATGTTAGGTATGCGTGTCGCGAGGGTGTCAATGAAAGAAACAGAAGCTACTGGTGAGTTGGCATGGCAAAAGCGGACCTAAAGGGGCATTCTGAACCCAGATGAGACTTCCGCGTTACCTAACAAGTAACTAGCGGCTGGAGACGGCCGCCAGCTCCCGCGCCAGCCTCTGCACTGCCGCGGCGGGCGTCTCGTGCCCGGTCATCGCGTCGTGCACGACCGCTTGCACCACCAGGCTGACCTGGTCGTAGCGCGGGCTCTTGGGGCGCGGCGCGGCGTGCAGGACGCTCGTGCGCAGGGTCGGCAGATACGGGAACCGCCGTATCAGCTCGGGGTCCTCGTACAGCGCGGCCCGTACGGGCGGCAGCGCGCCGCGGGTGAGCACCTGGCGCTGGACGGGCTCGCTGGTGAGATACGCGAGCAGGCGCGCGGCGGAGTCGGGGTGCTGTGTATGCGTGTTGACGGCCAGGTTGGAGCCGCCGAGGACGCTCCTGCCGGGCCCGTCCGGGCCGGGCAGCGGTACGGCTCCGATTTTGCCGGCGACCGGGGAGCCCTTGGCCGAGGCGCCGACGTAGGCGTAGGGCCAGTTGCGCAGGAAGAGCAGACGGCCGTCCTGGAAGGCCTGTTTGGACTCTTCTTCCTTGTAGGTGAGCGCCTTCTTCGGGATCCAGCCCTCGCGTACGCCCCGGGCCAGGAAGCCGATGCCCTCGCGGGCGGCGGCCGAGTCCACGGTGACGCGTGCGCCCTCGTCGCCGAGGATGCTGCCGCCCGCGGAGTAGACGGCCTCGGCGGCGTTGACGGTGAGGCCTTCGTACGGCAGGAACTGCCCCGCGTAGCCGTCGAGTCCGTACTTCGGCGCGATGGTCTTCGCCTCGTACTCCAGCTCGGCCCAGGTGCGCGGCGGCGGGACGCCCTCCTTGGCGAGGATGTCCTTGCGGTACAGGAGCAGTCCGGCGTTGGTGACGTACGGGACGGCGTACAGATGGTTGTCGTAGGTCGCCGTGTCGACGACCGGCTTCAGGAAGCCCTTCATCGGGAAGCGGTCGGGGGGCAGCGGCCGTATCCAGCCCGCCGCCGCGAACTCCGAGGTCCAACTGACGTCGATGTTGAGCACGTCGAACCGGCTGCGGTCCCCGCCGCGCAGGTCGGTGACCATCTGCGCATGGGTCTCGTCGGCGGAGTCCGGAAGCTCGACGAGGGTGACCTTCTCGCCGGGGTGGGTGCGGTTCCAGCCCTGGAGGAGAGGGTCGAGGTAGTTGGTGAGGTCTCCGGCGGTGGCGAGCATCAACGGCCCGCGGCCGCCGGCCGCGCCCTCCTCGGCGTGCGCACCCGAGGCCGCGTATCCGGTCATGACCACGACGAGAACAAGGAGGCCCCTACCGGCGGCATGGATCCACCGCATAGGTTCCTCCCTGTACACCGGCGACGGGCATCTTCGCCCGGAGTCAGAGGCCATGTATACCTGTTAGGTATGCGCGATACTAGGGCCTGGAGCACATTCCGAGGACAGGAGGACAGCACGAGTGCGCCTGCCCCTCCTGGCACTCCTGGCACGCGGTCCGGCCCACGGCTACGAGCTCAAGCAGGGCCTTGAGCAACTGCTGGGCTCCGCGTACCCTCAGCCGAACGTCGGCCAGATCTACGTAACCCTCGGTCGCCTCGAGAAGCAAGGGCTGATCGAGGGCGAGGACGTCGAGCAGGCGAGCCGGCCCAACAAAAAGGTCTACCACCTCACGGACACCGGGCGGGAGGCGCTGCGCGCCTGGTTCGAGGAGCCCGAGGACGAGCCGCGGGTGCGGGACGAGTTCTTCATGAAGCTGGCGCTCGCCCCGCAGACGGGTCTCGCCGAGCAGATCGCCCTGATCAACAAGCAGCGGCGCCAGTACCTCAACACCATGCGCGACCTGTCGAAGCTGGCCGCCGCCGAAGACCGCGACAACCGCATCGCCCATCTGCTGATCGAGGGCGCGATGCTGCACCTGCAGGCCGACCTCGACTGGCTGGAACGGTGCCAGGAAGAGCTGGAGGAGCTGGAGTGAGCGACAGTCCCGCTCCTGTGCTGCACGCAGAAGGCCTGGTCAAGACGCACTACGGCGAGGGCGCACCGGCGCATGCCGTGCGCGGGGTCGACCTGTGCGTCCGGCAGGGCGAGTTCGTGGCCGTCACCGGTCCCTCCGGGGCGGGCAAGTCGACACTGCTGCATCTGCTGGGCGGGCTGCAGCGGCCGGACGGCGGCAGCATCCGGCTGGACGGTGAGCGCACGGACGCGTGGAGCGAGGCGCGCTGGGCGGTGGAGCGCAGAAAGCGGATCGGGATCGTCTTCCAGTTCTTCAACCTCGTCTCCAATCTGTCGGTCGCCGACAACGTGGAGCTGCCCGCGCTGCTCGCGGGTGTCACGCCGAAGCAGGCGCGGGCCGAGCGGGAGCAGCTGCTCGGCGAACTGGGGCTGGGCGGCAAGGAGCGGAGCATGCCGGGCGAGCTGTCCGGCGGCGAACAGCAGCGGGTCGCGCTGGCCCGCGCCCTGGTCAACCACCCGCCGCTCCTGCTGGCCGACGAGCCCGCGGGCAGCCTGGACAGCAAGGGCACCCGTGAGGTGATGCGGCTGCTGTCCCGCTTCCACCAGCGCGGCCAGACGATCGTGCTGGTCACCCATGACGCCCGGCTGGCGAGCGCCGCCGACCGTGTGATCAGCTTCTTCGACGGCCGGATCGCCGACGACGCGGAGCTGGACGGCACCGGGGCGTCCCGCAGGGGCGGTATATCCGGAGTTCTGGAGCTCAGGGACTGACATGCGGGCGTACGACGACCCCCGGAAGGCCTGAGCCATATGCGAGCAACTCTGCGCTGGGCGCACTCCGATCTGCGCACGCACCGCGGCGAGGCACTGTTCCTGGTCCTCGCCACGGCCGGGATCGTCGTGTCGCTGCTGCTGGCCACGGCCCTGTTCGGGTACGCGACCAACCCCTGGCAGCGGATCTTCACCCAGGAGCGGGGCGCGCACGTCTGGATCCACACGGACAGGTCCGCCCAGGTGGGGAAGCTGGCCGGACTGGACGGCGTGGAGTCCGTCGCCGGCCCCTACCCCACCGCCGTCGCCACCCTCGCCTCACGCGGCGCCCGCGCCTCGGTCGAACTGCGCGCGACGCCGCCCGAGCGCCCCGGGGTCGGCCGCCCGCTGCTGACCGCCGGCCACTGGCTGAAGGCCGACGCCCCTGACGGCGTGATCCTGGAGAGCCGCCTCGCCCGCGCCCTGCTCGCCGAACCGGGCGACACACTCACCCTGCCGGGCACGGGGCGGTCGGTGACCGTCGTGGGCGTGGCCGACAGCGCGGAGCCCCGCTACCGCGCCAACGAGCAGCCGGGCCTGGTCTGGGCCCTCCCCTCCGCGGTGCCCCACCCCACCGGCCAGGTCATCGGCCTGCGCCTGACCGATCCCGAGGACACGGACTACGCCGTCCAGCGCGCCGTCACCGTCCTCGGCGCGGGCGCCATCGGCGAGGTCTCCACCTGGCAGCAGGCCCGCGCCGAGGCACAGGGCGACAACCGGCTGCTGGGCCAGGTCCTGGGCCTGTTCGGTCTGGGCGCGCTGATCGCGGCCGGGCTCGCGGTGCACGGCGCGATAGCCACCCGCATCCGCGGCCACCTCCGGGACATCTCGGTCCTGAAGGCAATCGGCTTCACCCCGGCCCAGGTGGTCCGCGTCTTCCTCTTCCAGCACATCGCCTACGCCGTCCTCGGCGCCGCAGCCGCGGCAACGCTCACCGAGGCCCTGGGCAGCCACTTCCCCGGCCGCCTCGGAGACGCCCTCGGCGTATGGCAGGGCCTGCCCGGCCACACCCCGACCCTGTTCGCCGTCCCTGCGGGCGCCGTCCTCTTCATCGGCGCCACAACGGCCCTCGCAGCCTGGCGAGCGGGCCGCATACCACCGGTCCCGGTGGCCCGGCCCGCCGGTGCGGGGGGTGGAGGGCTGGGTCTGGCTCGACGGGCACTCGGACTGGAAGCCGCCCCTCAGCTGCCGGACCGAGCTGCACGAACGCCCGGCCCCCCGCCCGACGGACGCTCCACAACCCCGGCACCCCAATCCCCGGCCCCCCAGCCTGCGACCACGGGAAGCAGGGGGCTACTGGAGATGGCGAAACAACGGCTGAGGCTGACGACGGCACAGCCCAGCGCGCCGGCAGAACACACTCCACCGGGCCCGGCGGAGGGGACGTCCAGCACCGGACCCACGACTCCGGCGACCGGGCAACCCGACGACGCCATCCACCACACCACAGGCCCGCACCCCACCGCCCCCCAGCCTGCGACCACGGGAAGCAGGGGGCTACTGGAGATGGCGAAACAACGGCTGAGGCTGACGACGGCACAGCCCAGCGCGCCGGCAGAACACACTCCACCGGGCCGGGCGGAGGGGACGTCCAGTATTCGGCCCGCGGTTCCGGCGGGCGGGGTCCCCTGCGACTCCGCCCACTACAGCACGGGCCTGGCTCCCACCGCCCCCTCCGGCGGGCACCTCTCCGGTATGGCCCGGCGGGCGCTCGGCCTCGGGGTGCCGCCCGCGCTGGTGCTGGGCTGGCACACGGCCTCGTTCCGTCGGATGCGGTCCCTGGCCACCGTGGCCCGGCTCGCCCTGCCCCTGCTGCTGATCGTCGTGGCGATGAGTGCCTGGACCACCATCGACCGTTTCCACAGCAGGCCCGAACAGATCGGACTGCCGGCCGCACTCACCGTCCACACCGACGCGGGTCTGGGCGACCGGGCCGCCCGCGCCCTGCTGCGGCACGACCGGCAGGTCGCCGACGTCTACCCGGGGGTCGAGGTGGCCGCCCTGGTACCGGGCCAGACGGCCACGATCGCGCTGCGCGGCCTGGGCACCAGCCAGAACCCCTACCCGTACACCCTGGCCGAGGGCCGCCCCGCCCGCGGCAGCGACGAGGCGGTGGCCGGGCAGGGCCTCCTGGACCTGCTGGACGTCCGTGTCGGCGACTGGGTGCGGATGACGGTCGGCGACCAACCGCAGATCCTGCACATCGTGGGCCGCAGCATCGAACCGGAGAACGCCGGCCGGGTCATCTCCACCTCCCTCGACACCCTCCGCGAGAACGACCCACGCCTCACCCCCACCCTCTACCAGCTCCGTCTGCGGGCCGGCGCCGACCCGGACACAGTTGCCGGCCGGCTGGCCGCCGCCGGGCACGGCCGGCTCGACGTGCACGCCGTGACCAACCCGGCCGACGGCCTCTCACCCCTGCGCTCGGTCGTCGTCGGCCTGATCGCCGTCCTGGCCCTCATCGGGCTCGTCGAACTGCTCACCGCGATCGGCGGCACCGTCCGCGAGGGCGAACGCGATCTGCTCGCCCTCAAGGCCATCGGCCTGTCCCCGCGCCAGATCACCGCGATCACCGTCACGGCCACCGGCTGCACCGCCCTGGCCGCCGTCCTCGCCGGCACGGCCGTGGGCACCCCGCTCGCGCACTGGCTGATCAACTCCCAGGGCAGATCCAGCGGCATCGGCGCGGGGATCGCCCAGAGCCCGTCGCCGCTCCTGCTCCTGCTCTTCGGTGCCGCCGCGGTGCTCGGCGCTGCCGCACTCGCCGCTCTGCCGGCGGCCCGCGCGGCAAGACGACGGCTCGCGGACACCCTCAGCGCGGTGGCCTGACGGGGCAGACCGGGCGCGTCAACTGCTGTAGAAGCCCTGCCAGTTGTACGGCGACGGGAAGCGGACGGTCACGCACCGCTCGCTTCCCCCGGCCGCATCGGCGGTGCTACGCCCTGCCCCGCAGCTCCCGGTACTTGGCGACCAGCGCCTTGCTGGACTCGTCCAGGCCCGCCACCTCGGCCCCCTCGGTCAGTGCGGGCTCGACCCGCTTGGCCAGCACCTTGCCGAGCTCGACGCCCCACTGGTCGAAGGAGTCGATGTTCCACACCGCCCCCTGCACGAACACCTTGTGCTCGTACAGCGCAACCAACTGGCCCAGCACGGACGGCGTCAGCTCGCGCGCCAGGATCGTCGTCGTCGGGTGATTGCCCTTGAACGTCTTGTGCGCCACCAGCTCCTCCGGCACCCCCTCGGCTCGCACCTCGTCCGGCGTCTTGCCGAAGGCGAGGGCCTGCGTCTGGGCGAAGAAGTTCGCCATCAGGAGGTCGTGCTGCGCCTTGAGCCCCTCGCTCAGCTCGGCCACCGGCTCGGCGAACCCGATGAAGTCCGCCGGGATCAGCTTCGTGCCCTGATGGATGAGCTGGTAGTACGCGTGCTGCCCGTTGGTGCCCGGCGTGCCCCACACCACCGGCCCGGTCTGCCAGTCCACCTCCTGCCCGTCCCGGCCCACGTACTTGCCGTTGGACTCCATGTCCAGCTGCTGCAGGTAGGCGGTGAACTTGGAGAGGTAGTGGCTGTACGGCAGCACCGCATGCGACTGTGCGTCATGGAAGTTGCCGTACCAGATGCCCAACAGGCCCAGCAGCAACGGCACGTTGGACTCGGCGGGCGCCGACCTGAAGTGCTCGTCCACCAGCCGGAACCCGTCGAGCATCTCCCGGAAACGATCCGGCCCGATGGCGATCATCAGCGCCAGCCCGATCGCCGAGTCGTACGAGTACCGGCCGCCGACCCAGTCCCAGAACTCGAACATGTTGGCCGTGTCGATGCCGAACTCCGACACCTTCCCGGCGTTCGTCGACAGCGCCACGAAGTGCCGGGCGACGGCCTCCTGACCCGCCTTCAGTTCGCCGAGCAGCCACTCGCGCGCCGAGGTCGCGTTCGTGATCGTCTCGATGGTGGTGAAGGTCTTGGAGGCGATGACGAACAGCGTCTCCGCCGCGTCCAGGTCACGGGTCGCCTCGTGCAGGTCGGCGCCGTCCACGTTCGACACGAAGCGGACCGTGAGGTCGCGGTCGGTGTAGCTGCGCAGCACCTCGTACGCCATCGCCGGGCCCAGGTCGGAGCCGCCGATACCGATGTTGACGACGTTCTTGATGCGCTTGCCGGTGTGGCCCGTCCAGGCGCCGGAGCGGACCCGCTCGGCGAACTCGGCCATCCTGTCGAGCACCGCGTGCACACCCGGGACGACGTTCTCCCCGTCGACCTCGATCACCGCGTCACGCGGGGCGCGCAGCGCGGTGTGCAGGACGGCGCGGTTCTCGGTCGTGTTGATCTTCTCGCCGCGGAACATGGCGTCCCGCAGGCCGAAGACGTCGGTGGCGGCGGCCAGCTCGCGCAGCAGCCGCAGGGTCTCGTCGGTGACGAGGTGCTTGGAGTAGTCGATGTACAGGTCGCCGACCTGGAGCGTGTACCCGGCGCCGCGTCCCGGGTCGGCGGCGAACAGGTCCCGCAGCCGCACTTCGCCGAGCTCCTCACGGTGCTTGGCCAGCGCGGTCCACTCGGGCGTCTGGTTGAGCCTGTTACGGACGTCTGCGTTCATTTCGGACTTCAGCCTTCTTTCCTGCCGTGCCCCGCTGCCGGTCCCAAAGTAGTTGATCAGCGCGTGACATGAGCGGTCGTGGCGTCGCCGTGCGGCGCAACCACAGGTACGTCCGGCTTGCGGGCAGGTATCAGGGCGAGGACCGACAGGACGAAGAAGGCGGCGGCGAGCAGGGCCGGTGTGTTCAGGCCCCAGGCGGTGGCGACCGCGCCGCCGAGCAGGGCGCCCAGCGGAGCCCCGGCGACGGCCAGGGTACGGAAGGCGGAGCTGATCCGGCCGAGCAGGTCGGCGGGGGTGCGCTGCTGCATCAGCGTGGTCGTGTTGACGTTCCACACCATTCCCATGAAGCCGAACACGGCGAGTGCCGCCGCCGTCGCGGTCAGGCTGCGCACGCTGCCCATGACGACGAGAGCGCCCGTCTGCACGAGGCCGGCGAGCAGTACGGCCCGCATGGGGCCGAGGGGGGTGGTGAGCCGCCGGTTCACGGCTCCCCCGGCCAGGCCGCCGACCGTGTAGGCGGTGGTCGCCACCGCGTATCCGGCGGTGCCCGCGTCCAGCCAGCCGGTCACCAGGACGACCAGGGTGGCGATGAGAGCGCCCATGCCGATGTTGCACAGGGCGGTCGCGGCGCACAGTCCGCGCAGGGCCCGGTCGCGCCACAGCGTGCGCAGTCCTTCCGCGATCTCCCGGCGCAGGGTGCTGCCCGTCGGCTTCGGCCCGCGCTCCGGTGCGGCGGTGCGCAGCGAGGCGACCAGCGCGGCGGCCACCAGGAAGGTCCCCGCGTCGGCCACGAAGGGGACCGCGGCCCCGGCGGCGAGCAGCAGCGGCACCGCCGGTGCCCCTAGCAGGCCGCCGGCGATCTGCTGTCCCGTCATCAGCCGGGCGTTGGCACTGCCGAGCGCCTCCTGGTCCACGAGGACGGGCAGCAGGGCCGTGGACGCGTTGTCGAAGAGCGTCTGGAGGGTGGTCAGCACGAAGGCGAGCGCGATGAGCAGCGCGATCGATGCGTGGCCGAACGCGACGGCCGCGGCGAAGGCGGCGACGAGCAGGCCTCGTACCGCATCCACCGTCCACATGGCGCGCCGCTGGTCCACCCGGTCCGCGATCGCGCCGCCGAGCAGACCGAAGACGATCCAGGGCAGATACCCGCAGGCGGTCACGGACGCGATGAGCAGGGGGCGGTCGGTCAGGGAAACGGCGAGCAGGGGCAGCGCCGCGCCTCTCAGGGCGTCTCCGAAGCGGGACACCACCGCGGCCGTCCACAGCCGCCCGAACCCCCCACGCCATGTGGGCGCAGGACTGCCCGCCTCCTCGACCGTCGCCACAACTCCCCCTCACGATCTGCCGATGCACAAACCGTAGAGGGCGCCACTGACAATCGGTCCTGGGGCGGCCGGGGGCCGGGGTACGAAACAGCTCCGGCCAGACACCCCTCGGTGCCCGGCCGGCTCTCAACTCCTAGATCTCGCCCCGCAGTTTGGCGAGCGCCTCGGCGAGGATCGCCTCGCCGTCCGCGTCACTGCGCCGTTCCCGTACGTACGCGAGGTGCGTCTTGTAGGGCTCGGTGCGCGGCGGGTCCGGCGGGTTGTCCCGGTCCTGTCCGGCGGGGAAGCCGCAGCGCGGGCAGTCCCAGGTCTCGGGAACCTGCGCGTCGCTTGCGAAGCTGGGCTGCGTCTCGTGCCCGTTCGAGCACCAGAAGGAGATGCGCAGACGCGGCGCGGACTCGCCGCGCTCGGCCTCGCCCATCGGCCCCGCCCCGACCCGGCTTCCTCGGATCGCGTTGCCACTTGCCACGGTCGTAACTCCCTGCGTGATGGTGCCGCGAAGCGAGTCGGCGTTTCGCTTCGTTGCGAGCGCCTCAGTCTACGTAAGGCCCAACGCGCGTCCAGTGATTGGAGTTACACCCCCCACACCTAGACGCAAGCCCCATGATAGGCCGCGCTCAGCTGCGCGTACCGAACATGGGGCCTTACGTGCGGAATGTGCGTGCTGTGTGCGTCGCTGCTCAGCTGTTCGTCTTCATGATGATGCCGAGTACGACAATGCACGCGAACCAGAGCAGACCGACCACCACGGTGATGCGGTCGAGGTTGCGCTCGGCGACCGAGGAGCCGCCGACGGACGACTGCATGCCGCCACCGAACATGTCGGAGAGGCCGCCGCCCTTCCCCTTGTGCATCAGCACCAGCAGCATCAGCAGCAGGCTGAAGATGATCAGGGCGATCGAGAACCCCAAAACCACGGCTGGACCAACTTCCTCGGATTCGGATGAACGACGGGGGCACAGCAACCAGGCTGCGCCCCCGCAAGGGTACGACGTATCGCCGCTAGCGCATACTCCCAGCTCGTGTCACTGGTCGCGGAAGCGCACGATCTTGACGAACTCGTCCGCGTCCAGCGAGGCGCCGCCGACCAGTGCGCCGTCGATGTCGGCCTGCGCCATGATCTCGGCGACGTTGCCGGCCTTGACGGAGCCGCCGTACTGGATGCGGACCTGGTCGGCCAGCTCCTGGGTGTACAGCTCGGCGATCTTGCCGCGGATGGCGGCGCAGACCTCCTGGGCGTCCTCGGCGCCGCAGACCTTGCCGGTACCGATGGCCCAGACGGGCTCGTAGGCGATCACGATCGACTCGGCCTGCTCGGCCGGGAGACCCTTCAGACCGCCCTCGACCTGGGCGAGCGTGTGCGTGACGTGGTTGCCCGCCTCGCGGACCTCCAGCTCCTCGCCGACGCACAGGATCGGGGTGAGGCCGTGCTTGTAGGCGGCCTTGACCTTGGCGTTGACCAGCTCGTCGGTCTCGTGGTGGTACTGGCGGCGCTCGGAGTGGCCGATCGCCACGTAGGTGCACTTCAGCTTGGCCAGCATCGAGCCGGAGATCTCGCCGGTGTAGGCCCCGGAGTCGTGCGCCGAGAGGTCCTGGGCGCCGTACTTGATCTTGAGCTTGTCGCCGTCGACCAGGGTCTGCACGGAGCGCAGGTCGGTGAAGGGCGGCAGGACGGCGACCTCCACGGCCTCGTAGTCCTTGTCCGCGAGGGCGAAGGCGAGCTTCTGGACGTGGGCGATGGCCTCGAGGTGGTTGAGGTTCATCTTCCAGTTGCCCGCCATCAGCGGCGTGCGCGCGGTCATGTGGGTCAGTCCTCCAGTGCGGCGAGGCCGGGGAGCGTCTTGCCCTCGAGGTATTCGAGGGAGGCGCCGCCGCCGGTCGAAATGTGGCCGAATGCGTTCTCGTCGAAGCCCAGGAGGCGCACGGCCGCGGCGGAGTCGCCGCCGCCGACGACCGTGAAGGCCGGGGAGTCGAGGAGGGCCTGGGCGACCGCCTTGGTGCCCTCGGCGAAATCGGGGTGCTCGAAGACGCCCATCGGGCCGTTCCAGAAGACGGTGGCGGCGTCGGCGATCTTCGAGGCGTACAGCTTGCGGGTCTCCGGACCGATGTCCAGGCCCTCCTGGTCGGCCGGGATGGCGTCCGCGGCGACGGTGGTGGGGTTGGCCGGGGCCTTGGTCTTCAGGTCCGGGAAGTCCGTGGAGACCAGGGTGTCGACGGGCAGCACCAGCTCGACGCCGGTCTTCTCCGCCCGCTCGATGTACTCGAGGACCACCGGGATCTGGTCCTCCTGGAGGAGCGACTTGCCGATCTCGTAGCCCTTGGCCTTGAGGAAGGTGTACGCCATGCCGCCGCCGATGAGCAGGCGGTCGGCCTTGCCGAGCAGCTGGTCGATGACGGCGAGCTTGTCGGAGACCTTGGCGCCGCCGAGGGCGACGACATACGGCCGCTGCACGTTCTCGGTGAGCTTCTTCAGTACGGCGACCTCGTTCGCGATGAGGTAGCCGGCGGCGTGCGGCAGGCGCGCCGGGAGGTCGAAGACCGAGGCGTGCTTGCGGTGCACCGCGCCGAAGCCGTCGCCGACGTAGACGTCCGCGAGGGCGGCCAGCTGATCCGCGAACTCGCCGCGCTCGGCGTCGTCCTTGGAGGTCTCGCCGGCGTTGAAGCGCAGGTTCTCGATGACCGCGACCTGGCCCGGCTCGAGGCCGTCGACGGCCGCGTGGGCGGCGGGGCCGACGGTGTCCTGGGCGAAGGCCACGGGGGTGCCCAGGAGTTCGCCGAGCCGCTCGGCGGCCGGAAGGAGGGAGAAGGCCGGGTCCGGCGCGCCCTTGGGGCGGCCGAGGTGCGAGGCCACGACCACCTTGGCGCCCGCGTCCGCGAGGGCCTTGACGGTGGGCAGGACGGCGCGGATACGGCCGTCGTCGGTGATGAGGCCGTCGGCGAGCGGCACGTTGAGGTCGGCGCGGACGAAGACCCGCTTGCCGTCCACGCCGTCGGCGAGAAGTTCGTCGATCGTCTTCATGTGAGGACTCCTGGTGAGGGCTGCCCTGATCCTACGAGGGCTGATCCGTACGCGAGTCAGGGCCCGGGCGGCGCGTCCCTGCGCTGCCCGAGCCCTGCGTTCACATCGAGGTGCCTGCTCCGTGGATCAGATCAGAGCTGGTTGCCGACGAAGACCGTGAGGTCGACGAGGCGGTTGGAGTAGCCCCACTCGTTGTCGTACCAGCCGAGGATCTTCACCGAGTTGCCCTCCTGGACCATGGTCAGGGAGGAGTCGAAGGTGCAGGAGGCCGGGTCGCTGACGATGTCCGAGGAGACGATCGGGTCCTCGGTGTAGGACAGGTAGCCCTTGAGGTCGCCGTCCTCGGAGGCCTTCTTGAACGCGGCGTTGACCTCGTCCTTGGTGACCTCGCGCTGCAGCGTCACGACCAGGTCGGTGGCCGAGCCGGTGGGGACCGGGACGCGCATGGCGATGCCGTCCAGCTTGCCCTTGAGCTGCGGCAGGACCAGGGCGGTGGCCTTGGCGGCACCGGTGGTGGTCGGGATGATGTTCTCGGCGGCGGCGCGGGCGCGGCGCAGGTCCGAGTGCGGGAAGTCAAGGATGCGCTGGTCGTTGGTGTACGCGTGGACCGTCGTCATCAGGCCCTTGACGATGCCGAAGTTCTCGTCGAGGACCTTCGCCATCGGCGCCACACAGTTGGTGGTGCAGGAGGCGTTGGAGATGACGTGGTGGTTGGCCGCGTCGTACTTGTCCTGGTTGACGCCCATCACGATGGTGATGTCCTCGTCCTTGGCCGGGGCCGAGATGAGGACCTTCTTGGCGCCGCCGGCGAGGTGCTTCTCGGCGTCGGCCTTCTTCGTGAAGATGCCCGTCGACTCGATGACGATGTCGACGCCCAGCTCGCCCCACGGGATGTCGGCGGGGTTGCGCTCGGAAAGGACCTTGATGGTGTGCCCGTCGACGGTGATCGTGTCGGCGGTGTGCGACACCTCGGCCTTGAGGCGACCCAGGATGGTGTCGTACTTCAGCAGGTGGGCGGTGGTCGCGGTGTCACCCAGGTCGTTGACAGCCACGATCTCGATGTCTGCACCCTGCTCCAGCAGCGCGCGGAAGTAGTTGCGACCGATACGACCGAAGCCGTTGATGCCTACGCGGATCGTCACGAACCGATCTCCTCGTTGGTACGCCGGCCATGCGGTGCCGGCGAGCTCTGTTTGGGATGTCCCCGACCACCCCCGACCCTACCTCCCTGAGGGCGCCGTAGTGACATCGAGACGCCCCATACATGGGCAGGCGGTCCGTACCCGCCAGTAGGGGTACGGACCGCCCGGGACGAAAGATCTGGTCACTCTTTTTGACTACGGGGAGCTAGTCATCGTTGACCAGGGTGTTCACCCTTCCAGGGCCGCGAGGGCCTTCTTGATGAGGGTGTTGCGGTCGGCCGCCGCGCCGACGTGTTCCAGGCCGAAGCCCAGCAGCACGGTCCGGTCGGTGGTGATCGCTCCGTATGTCCTGAACAGGGCTCCGGTGCGCGTCCAGTCCTTGAGCACGGCCGGGCTGCCCGCGGGCGGTCCGGACACGCTCCAGGCGCCGAGCGATGTCTCGAAACCCTCGGTCTGGGTCGGCGTGCCGCTCACGACGAGCGAGGCGTCGTCGGCGAGGACCCCGTGGCCGCCGGTGCCCGGGTCGGTGACGTAGGTGACGGAGACCTCGACGGACTTGCCGGCGTACGCACTCAGGTCGAAGTTGACCTGCTCCCAGCCGTTGGAGGCGCCGGTGAGGCTGTTCCAGGCACCGCTCGTGCCCGTCGCGGTGCAGTCGTTGTTGGCGAGGGTCAGGTAGTGCTTGAGCCACGGGTGCTCGTTCACCAGGAAGCCGGCCCCGCACTCGCTCGGCACGGTCTGCCTGGTCGCGCCGCCCTTCTCGGGGAGGGTGGTCCAGTCGTCGGCGCCGGTGGTGTGGGCCTCGACGATCACATGGTCGTAGCCGGGCTCGGTGTCCCAGAGCAATTGGCTGCGCAGGGTGGGCTGCTGGGCCGCGGTGACACCGGTGAGGTCGATGGTGCGGGTGAGGCGCTTGTAGGCATCGTCGGTGTGGACGGCGGCCGCCATGAAGGAGCCGGCGTACGGCCCGTACGGGTTGACGGTCCCGGCGAACTGGCCCGCGCCCGCGCTGGCGAACTGCGGGTACTTGTCGGCGGGCAGCGAGTCGGAGGTGACGCCGTAGGTACCCGCCTTGTCGAGCGGGTTGCCGGTGGCGGCACCGAGCGCCCCGCTGAAGCCGTCCAGCTTGCCGGTGCCGGTGAAGCCGGTGGCCCCGGGCGTCGACGTACGGGAGTAGGCGCCCAGGTAGTACTGGCTGAAGTCGTTCGACAGGGTGCCGCCGCCGAGGTCGACGCTGCCGCCGGCCTGCTCGCCCGCCTCGATCAGCTTGCCGCCCTCGTTGAGGTAGGCGCGCAGCTGGAGCTGGGTGGCGTTGCCGGGGACGCTCGCACCGGTGTAGTGGACGACGGTCCTGAAGTGCTTCAGCACGCCGAGCGCGTCGGGTGCGCCCTGGGTGGCGACGTCCCACACGAGCGCCTTGCGGCCGTTCGCCTTCAGCGCGTCCACATAGGTCTGCGCCTGCGTGGCGGTCGCGCCCTCCTCGGCGACGACGAGGGTGTCGGCCTTGGGCCGCTGGGCGACGGTGTAGGTGAAGTGCTCGCTGGAGACCTTCTTGCCGCTCCTGGACTTTCCGGTGAACCACACCTCGACCTTGTCGCCCGGCTCACCGTCCCTGACCTTGGCCCGGTACTCGTCGAAGTGCAGGTTGTCGTCGCCGCCGTAGGTCTCGCCGCCCTTCCAGGCCTTGAGCCCCTCGTCCTGCGTACGGCCGCCGTTGACGCGGTACTTGAGCTCCTTGTGGCGCACGGCCTTGCGTACGACGACGGAGACCTCCTGGTCCGCACCGCGCGAGTAGGACGTGGCGAAGGTGGCCGGGGTGAAGTCGGCGGCGGTCAGGCCGAGCGAGGAGGACGGTGTGTCGGGGTGCGGGGCGGTCTCGGCGACCGAGAGCGCGAAGGGGATGTTCTTCTCGAACTCCTGCTGGATCAGCTTCTCGTCGTCCGGGAAGTTGAAGACGGACTGGCAGTCGGCCGCCTTCCACTGGTCGCCCGGGTCGATGTTCGACGCCGTCTGGCACGTCGACATCTCGGGGGTGAACATCGACATGCCGTTGACGTTCCCCGCGTGGCCGTCCGCCTCGCCGTTGGTGGTGTACAGCTCGGAGGAGACCTGCGGGCGGTAGCCGGGGATCGCGGAGTGGTCCGGCGACCCGGCGAGAGCCTTGTAGACCACGTCGTCGGGCGTGGGGGTGGCCACCTGCCAGCCGACGCCGTAGAGGAGGAGTTCGGCGGCGGAGTGGTAGTTGATGGCGTAACTGAAGCCGATGCGCTTCTCGAAGGCGTCCAGCGCCCTGGTCTCGGGCTCGGAGGCGGGGCTCGCGCCCCGGTAGGTCTCGCTGGTGGGGTTGGGGGACGAACCCTCGTCGTCGTAGCCCCACTTGTAGGCGAAGTTGCGGTTGAGGTCGACACCGTCACCGGTGGATATGACGCCGTCGCCGTTGACGTCCCGCAGGTTCTTGCGCCACAGGCGGGTGTCGGAGTTCTTGAAGGTGTAGTCGTAGCCGTCGGGGTTGGCGGAGATCACGAACCACAGCTCGGTGGAGTCCACGATCTTCTTGATGCGCTGGTCGGTCTTGTAGTGGTCCAGGTAGTAGTGCATCAGCCGGCGGGTCATCTCCGGCGTGATCCACTCGCGCGCGTGCTGGTTGGACATGTAGAGGACGGACGGCTTCGAGCCGTCCTTGGACTTCTTCGCGCCCTTGGTCAGTTTGAGGGCGAGGATGTCCTGTCCGTTGACGGTCTTGCCGATGGAGACGACCTTGGTGAGGCCGGGGTTCTCCTGCCCGGTCCGGACGATCTCCTCCTTGAGGCCGCCGCTTCCGCTGTACGGGCGGAACACGCCCTGGGCGGCGGCGTCCACGCGCTTGACGGCCCTGGCCGAAAGCGTGTGCTCGGTCAGGGCGACGCCCTGCTTCCCCAGCTTCCGGGCCTGTCGGCCGGTGAGGTAGACCTCAACCGAGGCGGTGCCCTTCTCCGGGACCTGTTCGCCGAGTTCCTGGCCGTCCTGTCCGGCCGCCAGCAGCAGGGGTACCTGCTTGGCGGTGACGTCGGCGCGGTAGACCCTGACCTCGTTGGGGTCGGATCCCTGCGAACTTCCGTTCTGCGCCTGGGCGATGGGTGCGAGGCTCGCTCCGCCGAGCAGGAGCGCGCCGACAGCGAGGATCGATCTCGCTCTGTGTCTCATGAACCCCCCTAGCAATGGTCCGCCACAGCAGCGAACTGTTGCCAGGCTCATGACACTTCATGATCGAGTCAAGGGCGCCTCATGGACAGACAAATGCCGGTGCCGACGCCCCAAGTGGGCATCGGCACCGGCATGTTGAGTGATCTTCAGGTGTCCTTCTACGAGGTCAGCCGACCAGGTTGTCGGCCATCTCCTCGGTGATGCTGGACTCCGTGCCCGGAATGCCGAGGTCGGAGGCGCGCTTGTCGGCCATCGCAAGAAGCCGGCGGATACGGCCGGCGACGGCGTCCTTGGTCAGCGGCGGATCGGCGAGCGCGCCCAGCTCCTCCAGCGAGGCCTGCTTGTGCTCCATGCGCAGACGCCCGGCGGCCGCGAGGTGCTCGGGTACCTCCTCGCCGAGGATCTCCAGCGCGCGCTGCACGCGGGCGCCGGCGGCGACGGCCGCGCGTGCGGAGCGGCGCAGGTTGGCGTCGTCGAAGTTGGCGAGACGGTTCGCCGTGGCCCGCACCTCGCGGCGCATCCGGCGCTCCTCCCAGGCCAGCACCGACTCGTGCGCGCCGAGGCGGGTGAGCAGGGCGCCGATCGCGTCGCCGTCGCGGACGACCACGCGGTCCACGCCGCGCACCTCGCGCGCCTTCGCGGCGATCGACAGCCTGCGGGCGGCGCCGACCAGGGCGAGCGCGGCCTCCGGGCCGGGGCAGGTCACCTCGAGGGAGGAGGAGCGGCCGGGCTCGGTCAGCGAGCCGTGCGCCAGGAAGGCGCCGCGCCAGGCGGCCTCCGCATCGCAGGTGGCCCCCGAGACCACCTGCGGGGGCAGACCGCGGATCGGGCGGCCGCGGCCGTCGACCAGTCCGGTCTGCCGGGCCAGCTGGTCGCCGCCGGCGACGACCCGTACGACATAGCGCGAACCGCGGCGCAGTCCGCCCGGCGCCATCACGATCAGCTCGGAGCTGTGACCGAAGATCTCCAGGATGTCCCGCTTCAGGCGCCGCGCCGCCATCGCGGTGTCCAGCTCCGCTTCGATCACGATGCGCCCGCTGACCAGGTGGAGGCCGCCGGCGAACCGCAGAATGGCGGAGACCTCCGCCTTTCTGCAGCAGGTCCGGGTGACGGGGAGCCGGGAGATCTCATCCTTCACCGCTGCCGTCATCGCCATGGGCCGATCCTTCCATGCATCCGAAAAATACGGTCGTACGCGGCGGCCAGCAGCTCCGGGTCGTGCCGCGGAGTTCCGTCCCTCCGGGCCACCGGCGCCAGCTCGACCGCGGCACCGAGCCGCTTGGCGGCCTCGGTGAGCACGTCACGGTCGGGCACGGCGGCCTCGTCGGCCAGCACCACGTCCAGGGCGAGTTTAGGGGCGTGTCGTCCCAAAACCTCCAAATGACGCTGCGGGGAGAAGCCTTCGGTTTCTCCGGGCTGCGGGGCGAGGTTCAGCGAGAGTACCCGGCGGGCCTTGGTCTCGGTGAGGGCGTCCAGGAGTTCGGGAACGAGCAGGTGCGGGATGACCGAGGAGAACCAGGAGCCGGGGCCGAGGACGACCCAGTCGGCGTCCAGGACCGCCTCGACGGCCTCGGGGACGGCGGGCGGGTCGTGCGGCACGAGGTGCACGGACTGCACCTCGCCCGGCGTCAGGGCCACGGTCGCCTGTCCCCGCACGGTGTCGACGTCCTCGGGCCGCTCCGGGTCGTGCCCCTTGACCAGCGCCTGCAGCTCCAGGGGTACGGCGGACATGGGCAGCACCCGCCCGTGCGCGCCGAGCAGCTTGCCGACCAGGTCGAGGGCCTGGACGTGGTCGCCCAGCTGTTCCCACAGGGCGACGATCAGGAGATTGCCGACCGCGTGTTCGTGCAGGTCGCCCTTGGACTGGAAGCGGTGCTGGATGACGCGGGCCCAGGTCTGTCCCCAGTCGTCGTCGCCGCACAGCGCGGCCAGCGCCTTGCGCAGGTCGCCGGGCGGGAGCACGCCCAGCTCGTCGCGCAGGCGCCCGCTGGAGCCTCCGTCGTCGGCCACGGTGACGACGGCGGTGAGGTCGCCGGTGATCCGGCGCAGGGCAGCGAGCGAGGCGGACAGGCCCATGCCGCCGCCGAGGGCGACCACCTTGGGCTGCGCGCCCCGGCGGCGCGGCCGGGCGCCACGGGCCTCGACGGGCCGGCCCGAGCGGGACTCGGGCACGACCCGGCGCAGCCTGCTCAGCCGCGGAGAACGTTCCGTCATTCGCGTCCCATGTCCCGGTGCACGACCACCGTCTCCACGCCCTCGGCCGCAAGACGTGCGGCGAGCTTCTCCGACATGGCCACCGAGCGGTGCTTGCCGCCCGTGCAGCCGATGGCGATGGTCACGTACCGCTTGCCCTCGCGGCGGTAGCCGGCCGCGATGAGCCGGAGCAGCTCGGCGTAGCGGTCGAGGAACTCCTTGGCGCCGGGCTGGTTGAAGACGTAGGCGGCGACCTCTTCGTTCAGGCCGGTGAAGGGGCGCAGCTCGGGGACCCAGTGCGGGTTGGGCAGAAAGCGCATGTCCGCGACCAGGTCGGCGTCGACCGGGAGGCCGTACTTGAAGCCGAAGGACATGACGGTGGCCCGCAGCTCGGGCTCCTCCTCGCCGGCGAACTGGGCGTCCATCTTGGCGCGCAGCTCGTGCACGTTCAGGCTGGAGGTGTCGATCACCAGGTCGGCGTCGCCGCGCAGCTCGCGCAGCAGCTCGCGCTCGGCGGCGATGCCGTCGACGATCCGGCCGTCGCCCTGGAGGGGGTGCGGGCGGCGCACCGACTCGAAGCGGCGCACCAGGGCGTCGTCGGAGGACTCCAGGAACACGATCCGCCGGGTGACGTGCTTGGCCTCCAGGTCGGCGAGGGACTCGCGGAGGTTGTCGAAGAAGCGGCGGCCGCGGACGTCGACGACGACCGCGATCCTGGCGACGTTGCCCTGCGAGCGGGCGCCGAGCTCCACCATGGTGGGGATCAGCGCGGGCGGCAGGTTGTCGACGACGAACCAGCCGAGGTCCTCCAGACACTTGGCGGCGGTCGACCTGCCCGCTCCGGACATGCCCGAGATGATCACCAGCTCCGGAATGGCCGCCTCGGGGACCGCTCCGGTGGTGTCGCTGCCCGTACTCACCTGTGCTCCGTCTCCGGTCTGGCTTTCTTGCCCGTCGTGCTCGTTCACATTCATGTCTCCTGCCCCCGTCGTTCGTCCGGCGCGCCCGTGGCCACGGGCTGCCCGCTGGAACCCATGGTGGAGGGTTCCTCCTCCATGATCTCTCCAGTGGCCGTGTTCACGGCGGGCGCGGCCGGAGCCGCCTGGGCGAGGGCCACGGCGATCGTCTCGGCCGTCTTGCGGCCTATGCCGGGGACCTCGCAGATCTGGTCGATGGTGGCGGATCGTAGTTTCTTCAGCGAACCGAAATGTTTCAGGAGTGCCTGCTTGCGTGTGTCGCCGAGTCCCGGCACGTCGTCCAGGGGGCTCGACCTGAAGCGCTTGGCCCGCTTGGTGCGCTGGTAGGTGATCGCGAAGCGGTGGGCCTCGTCTCGGACGCGCTGCAGCAGGTAGAGGCCTTCGCTGGTGCGGGGCAGGACGACCGGGTCGTCCTCGTCCGGCAGCCAGACCTCCTCCAGGCGCTTGGCGAGGCCGCACACGGCGACGTCGTCGATGCCGAGCTCGTCGAGGGCCTTCTTGGCCGCGGCGACCTGGGGCTGCCCACCGTCCACGACGACGAGCTGGGGCGGGTAGGCGAACTTCTTGGGGCGGCCGTCCTCCTCGGTGAGCGTGTTCTCGCCGTCGGCCCACTCCCCCGTCTTCTCCTTCTCCACGAGATAGCGCCGGAAGCGGCGACTGATCACCTCGTGCATGGATCGGACGTCGTCCTGCCCCTCGCCGTGCCAGATCTGCGTGTCTCCGACACGACCCTTGATCTGGAAGCGGCGGTACTCGCTCTTGCGCTGCAGGCCGTCCTCGAAGACGACCATGGAGGCCACGACGTCGTCGCCCTGGAGGTGCGAGATGTCGTAGCACTCGATGCGCAGGGGGGCGCTGTCCAGGTCGAGGGCCTCGGCGATCTCCTCCAGGGCACGCGAGCGCGTGGTCAGGTCGGAGGCGCGCTTGGTCTTGTGCAGCACGAGCGCCTGCTGGGCGTTGCGCTCCACCGTCTCCATCAGGGCCTTCTTGTCCCCGCGCTGCGGGATGCGCAGCGAGACCGCGGAGCCGCGGCGCTCGGTGAGCCACTCCTGGACGGGCTCCACCGGGTCGGGCAGGGCGGGGACGAGGACCTCCTTGGGGACGGAGTCGCCCGTCTCCTCGCCGTACAGCTGCTGCAGGGCGTGCTCGACGAGGGCACCCGTGGTGATCTCCTCGACCTTGTCGGTGACCCAGCCGCGCTGGCCGCGCACGCGTCCGCCGCGGACGTGGAAGATCTGGACCGCTGCCTCCAGCTCGTCCTCGGCGACCGCGATCAGGTCGGCGTCGGTCGCGTCGGCGAGCACGACCGCGTTCTTCTCCATGGCCTTCTTCAGGGCCTCGATGTCGTCGCGCAGCCGGGCCGCCCGCTCGTACTCCATCTCCTCGGCCGCCTGGGTCATCTGCTTCTCGAGGCGGCGCAGGTACGTCCCCGTGCGGCCGGCCATGAAGTCGCAGAACTCCTCGGCCAGTTCGCGGTGTTCCTCGGCGGAGACCCGCTCGACACAGGGGGCGGAGCACTTGCCGATGTAGCCGAGCAGACAGGGGCGGCCGGTGCGGGCGGCGTTCTTGAAGACACCCGCCGAGCAGGTGCGCACCGGGAAGACGCGCAGCAGGAGGTCCACGGTGTCGCGGATCGCCCACGCGTGCCCGTACGGCCCGAAGTAGCGCACGCCCTTGCGCTTGTGGCCGCGCATCACCTGGACGCGGGGGAACTCCTCGTTCATCGTCACCGCGAGGTACGGGTAGCTCTTGTCGTCGCGGTACTTGACGTTGAACCGGGGGTCGAACTCCTTGATCCAGGAGTACTCCAGCTGCAGGGCCTCGACCTCGGTGGACACCACGGTCCACTCCACGGACGCGGCCGTGGTGACCATGGTGCGGGTGCGGGGGTGGAGTCCGGCCAGGTCCTGGAAGTAGTTCGCCAGGCGCTGGCGCAGGCTCTTCGCCTTTCCGACGTAGATCACCCGGCGGTGCTCGTCACGGAACCTGTACACCCCTGGCGAGTCCGGGATCTGTCCCGGCTTGGGGCGGTAGCTGGAGGGATCGGCCATGTCTCACACCCTACTGGCGAGGGCTGACAGCGCGGCGGGCCTGTGGATCGGGTCTCGGCCAGGAGTCCATCGCTGTTGGGTCTCAGGTGTTGTCGGGACTAGGTCAACACGCTTCAATGCGGGGGAACTCGGGACCGGGAACGACGGCGTACGGATGTGAAGACTCCACGGCGCCGACGGGGTGGCCCCGAAACACGCACGAACCCGGCCCGACCAGCCGTAGCGAGCATTCACAGAAAGGCCCCTGCATGCCGCACGCCACACAGCACGCGGACGTCGCCGCTGTCGCGACCGCGGAACTGGACTCGGCCCTGCGGGGCGGCCCCTTCCACGTCGCACTGCGTGCCGCGATCGCCGCCCGCGGACTGCCGCTGCAGCGCGTGCAGCACCATCTGTCGCGCTACGGGGTCAAGGTCGGTGTGACGAGCCTGAGTTACTGGCAGCAGGGTGCCCGGCGCCCGCAGCGCCCCGAGTCCCTGCGGGCCGTACGCGCACTGGAGGAGATCCTCCAGCTGCCGGAGGAGTCCCTGATCCGGCTGCTCGCCGAGACCGACGAACCCTCGTGCGCGGAGCGCCCCGCGGGCCGCTCCTACCGCTCCCTGGTGGAGGCGTCCGGCGTCCTGGAGCGGCTGCTGGCCGAGCTGGGCTCGCCCCTGGACGGCGGTCTGCACACCCTGGGCCACCACGAGCGGGTACGCATCGGCGCCCACCGCGAACTGGCGGGGCGCGAGTCCCAGCACATAGTGCGCGCCCACAAGGACGGGGTCGACCGCTTCGTGGCCGTCCACCACGGCGACCCGGGATGCGCGCCGGAACGCATGCGGGTGCACGCACTGGAGAACTGCCGCACGGGACGCGTGCGCGTGCACCACGACACCGGCGTGCTCGTGGCCGAGTTCCTCTTCGACACCCGCCTGCGGGCCGGGGACACCTTCCTCTTCCGCTACGGCATCGAGGACGGCACCGCCGGCGTGTCCCGCGAGTACATCCGCGGCTTCGGGCCGGCCGGCGGGCAGTACGCGCTCCAGGTGCGCTTCCACGAGCAGGCCCTGCCCTCCCGCTGCCACCGCTTCGCCCAGCACTCGCCCGCCGCGCCGCGCAGCGGCCGCCAGGAACTGCCCCTCAGCGGCCGCCACCACTCGGTCCACCTCGTCGAGCCCCGGGTGCGGACGGGGGTCGTGGGCATCGGGTGGGACTGGGAGTGAGCCCCGCCTTACGGGCGACCGGATCGGCGCACTTCTCCCCGCTCACGGGACGTAAACGTTTACGCAAACGTTTACGTGGGCCGCCGGATGGGATACCGTCCCCGCCGGAAGGCACACCGTGCCGTCGAAAGGCCGGGCCCAGAAGGGGGACGCGATGGCGACCATGGCCGACGTCGCTCGAAGCGCCGGGGTCTCCGTCGCGACCGTCTCGCATGTCCTGAACGACACCCGGCCGGTCCTCCCCCACACCCGCCAGGCCGTCCTGGACGCCGTCGACCGGCTCGGCTACACCCCGAACACCCTCGCCCGCTCCCTGGTGACCTCGCGCACCCGCTCCATCGGGCTCGCGGTGTCGGCGATCAGCAACCCGTACTTCACGGAGATCCTCCAGGGTGTGGAGGCCGGAGCCCTGGAACACGGTTACAGCCTGCTCATCGCCGATCCGCACGACGACCCGGAGCACGAGCTCAAGGTCGTCCAGCTGCTGCACGAACGCCGGGTCGACGGCATGATCGTCGCCCCTTCGGCGAACCCGGGCGGCCTCCTCGCCTACCTCGGCCGCCACGGTGTGCCGGCCGTCTTCCTCGACCGGGTCGTCGCCGGCCCGGCCGACGGCGCACCCGTCCACGACCAGGTCTGCGCCGAGAGCGTCGAACCGACCACCCGGCTGGTCACCCATCTCGCCGAGCTCGGCCACCGCCGGATCGCCCTGGTCGCCGGCCGGCCCGGGCTCAGCACCACCCGCGAACGCGTCGCCGGGTACCGCCACGGCCTCGCCGCCTCCGGGCTCCCCCACGACGAACGTCTCCTGGTGCACGGCAACTCCGAGTCGGCCGACGCCGAGCGCGCCACCACGGCTCTTCTCTCCCTTGCCGCGCCGCCCACCGCACTGGTCACCGCCAACAACGCGATGACCATCGGTGCTCTGCGCGCCCTGCGCGACGGCGGCGTGTCCGTGCCCGGGGACATGGCCCTGTGCTGCTTCGACGACTTCGCCTGGGCGGACCTGTTCTCGCCGCGGCTGACCGCCGTCGCCCAGCCCAGCCGGGAGATCGGCGCCCGGGCGGTCCAGGTGCTCCTGGAACGCCTCGCCTCCCCGGACCGTCCCGCCCGCACCCTTCGGCTTCCCTGCACGTTCGTGCACCGGACCTCGTGCGGCTGCCCGGAGGGAACACCGCGGTCCGAACAGCCCGAACAGCCCGAGAGATTCGAGCAGCCCGAGAAGTCCGGGAAGCGCGAGAAAGGAACCACCTCGTGATCGTCGTAGCCGGTGAGGCTCTGATCGACCTGGTACCGCAGGGCACGGGTGCTCTCGCGGGCCTGAAGCCCGCGCTCGGCGGCGGTCCCTACAACACCGCCGTGGCCCTCGGCCGTCTCGGCTCCCCCACGGCGTTCTGCTCCCGCACCTCGCGCGACGCCTTCGGCGAGGCGCTGCTCGGCGGACTGCGCGCAGCGGGCGTGGACGTCTCGGCCGTGCAGCGCGGTGCGGAGCCGACCACCCTCGCGGTCGCCGCGGTCGACGGGGACGGATCCGCCGCCTACTCCTTCTACGTCGAGGGCACCGCCGACCGGCTGTTCGTGGCGCCCGATGCGCTCCCCGCCGGGACGCGGGCCGTGTCCTTCGGCACCTGCTCGCTGGTCCTGGAGCCCGGGGCGACGGCCTACGAGACCCTGCTGCGGACCGCGGCCGCGCAGGGCGTGTTCACCGCGCTCGACCCCAATATCCGGGCGGGCCTGATTGCCGACGCCGACGCCTACCGGGCGCGTTTCCGGAGCTGGCTGCCCTCGGTGTCGCTGCTCAAGCTCTCCGAGGAGGACGCCCTGTGGCTGGGCGGCTCCCCGAAGGAGTGGCTGGCCGCCGGACCCGCGGCCGTCGTGATCACCCATGGCGGTGACGGGCTCAGCGCCTTCACCCGGGACGGCGCCGTGTACCCCGTGCCCGGCGAGAAGGTCGACGTCGTCGACACCATCGGCGCAGGCGACACGGTGAACGCGGCTCTGCTGCACGGTCTGGCCGCCCAGGACGCCCTGTCCCCCGAGGCGCTCCTGGGACTGGGTGCCGATGGCTGGACCAGGCTGCTGCGCTTCGCGGCGCGGGCCGCCGCGATCACCTGCTCCCGGGCGGGCGCGGAGCCGCCGTACGCGTCCGAGGTGAACGAGGTGTAGGGCCCCTTCTCCATCCGGCGCGGGCCCCGCAGCCCGGCTTCAACGGGCGGCGCCCCGCGGGGAGTTCTCCGCGGGGCGCCGCACTGTTCCGGATCTGTCAGGCCTTCCGTGCCCGCGTCGTCTTCTTCGCGGGCGTCGCCTTCTTGGTGGCGCCGGCCGCCTTCTTCGTGGCCGTGTTGTTGGCGGTCCTGGCCGTCGTTGTCTTCTTCGCCGTCGATCCCGCCGCGACCGTCTTCCTGGCCGCGGTCTTGCGCGGGGCCGGTACCGAGCTGGCGTCGCTGATCCGGTCGGCGCCGAGGATCTCCCGCAGGAACTTGCCGGTGTGGCTGGCCGGGATCCCGGCGACCTCCTCGGGCGTACCTTCGGCGACGACGAGCCCGCCGCCGGCGCCGCCCTCGGGCCCCATGTCGACGATCCAGTCGGCGGTCTTGATCACGTCGAGGTTGTGCTCGATGACGATGACCGTGTTGCCCTTGTCGACCAGGCCGGCCAGCACCGTCAGCAGCTTGCTGATGTCCTCGAAGTGCAGACCGGTGGTCGGCTCGTCCAGGACGTAGACCGTACGCCCGGTGGAGCGCTTCTGCAGCTCGCTGGCGAGCTTCACACGCTGCGCCTCGCCGCCGGACAGGGTGGTGGCGGACTGGCCGAGCCGGACGTAGCCGAGACCGACGTCGTTCAGCGTCTTGAGGTGGCGGTTGATCGCCGGGACCGCCTCGAAGAAGTTCATGGCTTCCTCGATGGGCATGTTCAGGACCTCGGCGATGGACTTGCCCTTGTAGTGGACCTCCAGGGTCTCCCGGTTGTAGCGGGCACCGTGGCAGACCTCGCACGGGACGTACACGTCCGGGAGGAAGTTCATCTCGATCTTGATGGTGCCGTCGCCCGCGCAGTTCTCGCAGCGGCCGCCCTTGACGTTGAAGGAGAAGCGGCCGGGCATGTAGCCGCGGACCTTCGCCTCGGTGGTCTCGGCGAACAGCTTGCGGATGTGGTCGAAGACGCCGGTGTATGTGGCCGGGTTGGAGCGCGGGGTGCGGCCGATGGGCGACTGGTCGACGTGCACGACCTTGTCGACGAGGTCGTCGCCGTCCACGCGCGTGTGCCGACCGGGAACGCTCCTCGCGCCGTTCAGCTCACGGGCCAGGTGCGTGTACAGGATGTCGTTGACCAGCGTCGACTTGCCGGATCCGGACACGCCCGTGACCGCGGTGAACACGCCCAGCGGGAACGAGACGTCGATGTCCTGGAGGTTGTTCTCGCGGGCGCCGTGCACCGTGAGCCTGCGGGAGGGGTCCTGCGGGCGGCGGACGTCGGGCAGCGGGATCGCCTTCTTGCCGGCCAGGTACTGGCCGGTCAGGGACTCGGCGTTGGTGAGCAGCTCCTTCAGGGAGCCGCTGTGCACGACCTTGCCGCCGTGCTCGCCCGCGCCGGGGCCGATGTCGACGACCCAGTCGGCGACCTTGATGGTGTCCTCGTCGTGCTCGACGACGATGAGCGTGTTGCCCATGTCGCGCAGTCTGACCAGGGTCTCGATCAGCCGGTGGTTGTCGCGCTGGTGGAGGCCGATGGACGGCTCGTCCAGGACGTACAGGACGCCGACGAGGCCGGAGCCGATCTGGGTGGCCAGGCGGATGCGCTGGGCCTCGCCGCCGGAGAGGGTGCCGGCCGCACGGTTCAGCGAGAGGTAGTCCAGGCCGACGTCGACCAGGAACCGCAGCCGCTCGTTGACCTCCTTCAGCACGCGCTCGGCGATCTTCTTGTCGCGGGCGTTGAGCTTCAGCTCGCCCAGGAAGTCGGCGCAGTCGCTGATGGACATGCCGGAGACCTCGGCGATCGACTTCCCCATGATCGTGACCGCGAGGACGATCGGCTTGAGGCGGGTGCCCTGACAGGTGGGGCAGGGCACCTCGCGCATATAGCCCTCGAAGCGCTCACGGCTGGCGTCGCTCTCGGACTCGCTGTGCCGGCGCTTGACGAAGGGAACGGCGCCTTCGAAGGGCGTGGTGTAGACGCGCTCGCGCCCGTACCGGTTGCGGTAGCGGACCTCGATCTGCGTCTTGTGGCCGTACAGCAGGGCCTTCTTGGCGCGCTGCGGCAGCCCCGCGAAGGGGATGTCGGTCCTAAATCCCAGGGCGTCCGCCAGGGCGCCGATCAGGCGGCCGAAGTAGTCCTTGGTGTGGCCGTGCGACCAGGGGTGGATGGCGCCCTCGTCGAGGGACTTGTCCTCGTCCGGGACGATCAGCTCGGGGTCGACCTCCATGCGCGTACCGATGCCGGTGCACTCGGGGCAGGCGCCGAAGGGCGAGTTGAAGGAGAAGGAGCGCGGCTCCAGCTCCTCGAAGGACAGGTCGTCGTACGCGCAGTACAGGTGCTCCGAGTACATGCGCTCGCGCTCGGGGTCGTCCTCGGGGAGGTCGACGAAGTCGAGCACGACCATGCCGCCGGACAGGCCGAGGGCGGTCTCCACGGAGTCGGTGAGGCGGCGCTTGGCGGAGTCCTTCACCGTGAGGCGGTCGACGACCACCTCGATGGTGTGCTTCTCCTGCTTCTTCAGCGTGGGCGGGCTGGAGAGCTGGATGGTCTCGCCGTCCACACGCGCGCGGGAGTAGCCCTTGGTCTGGAGATCGGCGAAGAGATCGACGAACTCTCCCTTGCGCTCGCGCACCAGCGGCGACAGCACCTGGAAGCGGCTCCCCTCCGGCAGCTCCAGGACCTTGTCGACGATGGCCTGCGGCGACTGGCGCGAGATCGGGCGGCCGCACTCGGGGCAGTGCGGCTTGCCGATGCGTGCGAAGAGCAGACGCAGGTAGTCGTAGACCTCGGTGATGGTGCCGACCGTCGAGCGCGGGTTGCGCGAGGTCGACTTCTGGTCGATGGAGACGGCCGGGGACAGCCCCTCGATGAAGTCGACGTCCGGCTTGTCCATCTGGCCGAGGAACTGGCGGGCGTACGAGGAGAGCGACTCCACGTAGCGCCGCTGCCCCTCGGCGAAGATGGTGTCGAAGGCCAGCGAGGACTTGCCCGACCCCGACAGGCCCGTGAAGACGATGAGCGAGTCGCGCGGCAGGTCGAGCGAGACATTCTTGAGGTTGTGCTCGCGCGCGCCACGGACGATGAGACGGTCGGCCACGCCGGTCCGCACCTTTCTTGGCTTGAGAGGAGTGACAGGGGCGAGGCCCCCGTGCTTTCTCAGACTAGGGGGAGCCACTGACAACGCCGGTCGGATTCCCGGGTTGCATAACAATCCCCGGCTCTCCAGCATGCCCGACGCCACGCTCGACCATATAGCACGCGCATTCGATTTACGGCACGGCTTCACCACCTTCACCCAAAGGTGTGGCGGGGTTAGGGTCAGCAGCATGATTGATCACGGTCATGACCTGGCGTCTGTACGTGACGCAACGGACCGGCTGCTCACCGCAGCCGCCAAGCTGGACAACGCATCGGTGGCCGAGCCGTCACGGCTCCCCGGCTGGAGCCGCGGCCATGTCCTCGCCCACCTCGCCCGCAACGCGGACGCCCTCGTGAACGTCCTCGAGGGCCGTCCCATGTATCCGACCGGGGAGGCCCGCGACGCCGACATCGAGCGGGACGCCCCGCGCCCCCTCCACGTCCAGCTCACCGACCTGCGCGACAGCGCGGCCCGCTTCCAGGAGACGGGAGCGGTGCCGGCGGACTGGTCACGCACGGTGGAGCTGCGCAACGGGGTCACCGACTCGGCGTCCAGGGTGCCGTTCCGCCGGTGGGCCGAGGTGGAGCTGCACCATGTGGACCTCGGCATCGGTTACGAGCTGGAGGATCTGCCGGCCGAGTTCTCGGAACGGGAGATCGATTTCCTGGCCGAACGCTTCTCCGGGCATTCCGATGTGCCCCCTGTGCGGCTGACGGACGGCACGCGCGCGTGGCGGACGGGCCGGGAGGAGACGGAGCCGGAGGTCACCGTCTCGGGCCCGACGCCGGACCTGCTCGGCTGGCTGGCCGGGCGCCGCGACGGCTCCGGACTCACCGCGCAGGGCGGCCCGCTGCCGGCGCTCCCCCCGTTGTGACCGCGCGGCCCATGGCGGGGCTCCCGCCGCGCTCCCCCGCTATAGGCTGCCGCCATGACGTACAGCGGACAGGTGACGGTCGGCGGCCCGGCGGATGTGCACGAGCTGAAGGACCTGATGATCACCAAGATCGCGGTCGGCCCGATGGACAACAACGCCTATCTGCTGCGCTGCCGGGCCACCGATGAGCAGTTGCTGATCGACGCGGCCAACGACGCGGACACACTGCTCGGCATGATCGGTGACGACGGCATCGCCTCCGTCGTCACCACCCATCAGCACGGCGACCACTGGCAGGCCCTCGCCCAGGTCGTCGCGGCCACCGGCGCCCGCACACACGCGGGCCGGGAAGACGCCGTCGGGATCCCGGTGCCGACCGACGTCCTCGTCGACGACGGCGACACCATCCGGGTGGGGCGTGTGGAGCTCACCGCGCGCCATCTCGTCGGGCACACGCCGGGCTCGATCGCCCTCGTCTACGACGACCCGCACGGACATCCCCATGTCTTCACCGGGGACTGCCTCTTCCCCGGGGGTGTCGGCAACACCCGTAAGGATCCCAAGGCCTTCGCCAGTCTCATCCACGACGTCGAGACGAAGATCTTCGACGTGCTGCCGGACGAGACCTGGGTCTACCCCGGGCACGGCAACGACACGACGCTGGGCGCGGAGCGTCCGCATCTGCCGGAGTGGCACGCGCGCGGGTGGTGAGAACGCCGAACGGCACAGGGGCGGTCAGGTGCCAGACCTGACCGCCCCTGTACGCCTCGGCCCGCTTGCCGCCTCGAGAGGACGGGCCCTGACCCATGGGAGTCATGCCCTACAGCGCGCCGGGCGCCAGTTGTGTCACATCCCGGCGGCGCACACGGCGTGAAGTGCAGGGTCCGCGCCCCGCGCCCTCGGCCTTCGCTCCGGCGTGAACTCCCCCTACGCCCGCGCTGACTTGACGCACGTGCCCCGTGTGAAGCATTCACACGAGCCGACGTCCCGCGCGCGCTCCCCGCGCACCTTGTTGCGCAGTCAACTGGAAGCAGCCCCGCACAGGATGACGGCTCCTGCGCGGTATGGGCCGCCGGTCTTTCGATCCCCGCCCTCGACCGGCGGCCCCGGCGTTCTCTCAGGCAGTGTTCACAAGGTTGCAACACGCGTTCCCACTATGCGGACAATTGCCGTCGTGACCTCGACAAACAGGACGCGGGACTGTCACTCTCCCGCCATGCATCTTGCCCCTCGCGCACTGCGCCGCGCCGTCGCCGCGGCAACCATAGGCCTGCTCGCCACCGCTGTCGGCTGCGCTCCGCAGCCGGAGGACAAGGCCGCGGCCACACCGTCCGGTTCGGCCTCGAAGACCTGCGCCAAGGGCAAACTGGCCACCAAGACCTCCGGCAAGCTGACCATCGCCACGGACGAGCCGGCCTACGAGCCGTGGTTCAAGGACGACAAGCCCGCCAACGGCAAGGGCTTCGAGTCGGCCGTCGCCTATGCGGTGGCGCAGCAGCTCGGGTATGGCAAGAGTGCTGTCGTCTGGCAGCAGGTGCCCTTCAACAAGGCCTTCGCGCCCGGCGTGAAGACCTTCGACTTCGACATCAACCAGGTGTCCATCAGCGACGAGCGCAAGAAGGCCGTGGACTTCTCCTCCGGCTACTACGACGTGCGCCAGGCCGTCATCGCGCTGAAGGGCTCGAAGGCCGCGAAGGCGACCAGCATCGCTGATCTCAAGGGCCTCCACCTGGGCGCCCAGGTGGGCACCACCAGCCTGAACTACATCAGCGACGTGGTGAAGCCCTCGCAGGAGGCGGCCGCGTACTCCAAGAACGACCAGGCCATCTCCGCGCTCAAGAACGGCCAGGTGGACGCGATCGTCACCGACCTGCCGACTGCCTTCTACGTCACCGCCGCCCAGGTGCCCGACGCCAAGATCGTCGGGCAGTTCGAGAACCAGAGCGGTACGCCCGAGCAGTTCGGGCTCGTCCTCGACAAGGGCAGTGCCCTCACCTCGTGCGTGTCGTCGGCCGTGGACGCCCTCCGCAAGGACGGCACGCTGGCGAAGGTGGAGAAGCAGTGGCTGTCCGACGCCGTCGACGCTCCGGTACTCAAGTGACGGTCACGCAGGAGGAGTCCGGGGAGGACGCGGGCAAGGGTGACATGCTCGACGGGTACACCCCGTCCGAGCGGCGGCTGGAACGCGAGCGCTACAAGCGCGCGCGTGCCCGTCGCGCGACGGCCATCGCCGCCGTCTCGACCCTCGTCACCGCCGTCGTTCTCTACCTGGTCGTCGTCAGCGCTCCCGGCTGGGAGCGCACCAAGGAGACCTTCTTCGACGGGGGCTACGCGCGCGAGGCCTTCCCCAAGGTCCTCGAAGGGCTCTGGCTCAACATCCGGCTGCTGCTGATCTGCGGTGTGCTGGTGCTCGTCCTGGGCATGCTGATCGCCGTCGCACGGACCCTGCCGGGGCCGGTGTTCTTCCCCCTGCGGGCGCTCGCGGCCGCGTACACGGACTTCTTCCGCGGTCTGCCGCTGATCATCAACCTGATGATCGTCGTCTTCGGCGTGCCCGCTCTGCGTCTCCAGGGCGTGACCGTTGATCCCGTGTGGCTGGGCGGTACGGCGCTGACCCTGACGTACTCGGCGTACGTCGCCGAGGTGTTCCGCGCCGGCATCGAGTCGGTGCATCCGTCGCAGCGCGCGGCGGCCCGCTCGCTGGGCCTGACCAACCGGCAGGCGCTGCGGCACGTGGTGCTGCCCCAGGCGGTACGCCGTCAGGTGCCGCCCCTTCTGAACGACCTGGTGTCGCTCCAGAAGGACACCGGGCTGGTGTCGATCGGCGGTGCGATCGACGCCGTCCGGGCATCCGACATCATCGCCCAGCGCAGCCTGAACTACACGCCGTACATCGTGGCGGGCCTGGTCTTCGTGGCGCTGACCATCCCGATGACCCGCTTCACGGACTGGGTGACGGCGCGGATGGACCGCCGGCGGGCCCAGGGAGGATCGATATGAGCGACGCGCCCGTGCTGCGCATGGAGTCCGTGCGCAAGACCTTCGGCGACTCGGTCGTCCTGCGCGACGTCGACCTGGAGGTCGCGCCGCACACGGTGACCGCGCTGATCGGCGCCTCCGGCTCGGGCAAGTCGACGCTGTTGCGGTGCGCGAACCTCCTGGAGGAGATCGACGACGGGGCGATCTGGCTGGACGGCGAGGAGATCACCGATCCGCGCGCCGACCAGGACGCGGTGCGCCGCCGTATCGGCGTGGTCTTCCAGGCCTACAACCTGTTCCCGCACATGACGGTCCTGGACAACATCACCCTTGCTCCGCGGCGGGTGCACGGCGCCTCCCGCGCGGAGGCCGAGGAGCGCGCCCGGGAGCTGCTGGAGCGGCTCGGGCTCGGCGGCAAGGCGGGCGAGTACCCGGACCGGCTGAGCGGCGGTCAGCAGCAGCGTGTGGCGATCGTGCGCGCCCTGGCCGTACGGCCGCGGCTGCTGCTGCTCGACGAGATCACCGCCGCTCTCGACCCCGAGCTCGTCGGCGAGGTCCTCACCGTTGTGCGGGACCTGAAGGGCGACGGCATGACCATGGTGCTGGCCACGCACGAGATGGGCTTCGCCCGGGATGTCGCCGACCAGGTTTGTTTTCTGGACTCGGGAGTGGTCCTGGAGCGCGGAACCGCCGAGCAGGTCTTCGGCGACCCGCAGCAGGAACGCACGCGGCGGTTCCTGCGGCGGATCGTGGAGGCGGGCCGGCTGTAGGAGTCGCGCGCCTGGTGACCGGGGCTTACGTGTCGGCCTGAGCGGCCCCCGCCAGCGCCGCGACGCGCTCCACCGCGAACACGTACCCCTGCACTCCGCACCCGGCGATGACGCCGTCGGCGCGCAGGGAGACGTACGAGTGGTGCCGGAACGACTCGCGCCGGTGGATGTTGGAGATGTGCACCTCCAACACGGGCAGTCCGTCACAGGTGTTGAGTGCGTCCAGAATCGCGACCGACGTGTGGGAGTAGGCCCCGGGGTTGATGACGATCCCGCAGCTGTTCAGCCGCGCCTCGTGGATCCAGTCGACCAGTTCGCCCTCGTGGTTGGACTGCCGGAAGTCCACCGTGCCGCCGTGCGCGGCAGCCGCCTTGGCGCACAGTGCCTCGACGTCGGCGAGGGTGTCCTTGCCGTAGATCTCCGGCTGGCGCTGGCCGAGCAGGTTCAGGTTGGGCCCGTTGAGGATCATGATCGGGGCGTTGGCCAGGGTGCGGGGCACGGTTCCTCCGGTCCGGTGGTGTGCGGCGATCCGTCGAGGACCGCTGTTCGCACCCGGTTTATCACGGTGCGTTCACGCCCGTGCGCCCCCGTAACCCGCTGTCACGGTGGGTAGTTGACGCTGCATGCACGACGTACGCACCGTAATGAGGCCCTCCATGCTGCGGCTCGCGGCGGCCTCGCTCGCCGGGACGGCCATCGAGTTCTACGACTTCTTCGTCTACGGGACCGCCGCGGCACTGGTCCTGGGCCCGCTGTTCTTCCCGGCGTTCTCACCGGTGGCGGGGACACTCGCCGCCTTCGTCACGTTCGCCGTGGGGTTCGTGGCGCGGCCGCTGGGCTCCGTGCTGTTCGGGCACATCGGGGACCGGCGCGGACGCCGGCCGGTCCTGGTCGGCTCATTGCTGCTGACCGGCGCCGCCACGGTCGCGGTCGGCTGTGTGCCGACGTACGACTCGATCGGTGTGGCCGCCCCCGCGCTGCTCCTGGTGCTGCGCTTTCTGCAGGGGCTGGGACTCGGCGGGGAGTGGGGCGGGGCGGTTCTGCTCACCGCCGAGCACGCGCCTGCCGAACGGCGTGCCCTGTGGTCCAGCTTCCCGCAGGTGGGACCCGCCCTGGGCTTCCTGCTCGCCAATGGTGTGGTGCTGGCGCTGTCGGCGACGCTGTCCGACGCGCAGTTCGCCCAGTGGGGATGGCGGGTGCCGTTCTGGGCGGCGGGTGCGCTGGCCACGGTGGGGCTGTGGCTGCGGTCGTCGCTCGCCGAGAGCCCCAGCTTCCTCGAGATCGACGACCACGCGCGCGTGCCGCTCGCGGAGGTCGTGCGCGGCCACTGGCGGCTCGTCCTGCTGACGGCCGGGGCGCTCTCAATCGGGTACGCGATCTTCTACACCGTGACGACCTGGTCCCTCGCTTACGCGACGGAGCGGCTCGGAGTCAGCCGTACCGTCATGTTGACCTGCATCATGGCCGCGGTGGTGGTGAAGGGCGCACTCACCCCGCTGGCCGCGCTGCTCGGGGACCGCTACGGGCGGCGGCCGATGTGCCTGGCCGGGTGCACGGCCGCCGCCGCGTGGATGTTTCCGACGGTCTACCTCCTGGCGACCGGGGAACCGCTGCTGATGTTCGCCGGCTTCCTGGGGGCGCTGCTCGCCTTCGTCACGATGTTCGGAGTGATCGCCGCGTATCTGCCCGAGCTGTACGAACCCCGGGTGCGCTGCACGGGAGCAGCAGTCGGCTACAACCTCGGCGGGGTGCTCGGGGGCGCGCTCACGCCGATCGCGGCGACGGCGCTGGCCGGGCACGGGGGCCGGGTCCCGTGGGGTGTGGGCGCCTATCTGACGGGGATCGCGCTGCTGAGCCTGGGGTGCTTCGCGCTGCTGCCGGAGACCCGGCCGGGAGCGGTGGTCGTCGCGGAGCCGGTCATGGATTGACCGCGAGCTCCAAGTACGCCGCGAACAGCACCAGATGGACCCCGCCCTGCAGTGGCGTGGCTCGGCCCGGCACCACCGTCAGCGAGCTCACCACCACGGTCAGGGCGAGCAGCACCATATGGGTGGAGCCGAGGCCGAGAACGAGCGGGCCGGAGAGCCAGACGGACGCCAGGGCGACCGCGGGGATGGTCAGGCCGATGCTGGCCATGGCGGAGCCGAGGGCGAGGTTCAGACTGGTCTGCACCCGGTCGCGACGGGCGGAGCGCAGGGCCGCGATGGTCTCAGGGAGCAGCACCAGCAGAGCGATGATCACGCCGACGACCGCGTGGTGCAGTCCGGCGGCCTCCACTGCCGACTCGATCGTGGGCGACACGCCCTTGGCCAGTCCGACCACGCCGATCAGCGCGAGACCGAGCAGGCCCAGGCTGGTCCACGCGGTCCGGACGGCCGGGGTGTCCGCATGGTCGTCCGCGGTGATCACCCCGCCCTGACGGCTGATGGGCAGGAAGTAGTCGCGGTGCCGTACGGTCTGGGTCGCGACGAACAGGCCGTAGAGGACCAGCGAGGAGAGCGCGGCGAAGGTGAGCTGTACGCCGGAGAACTCCGGTCCCGGCTTGCTGGTGGTGAACGTCGGCAGTACCAGGCTGAGCGTCGCCAGGGTGGCGACGGTGGCGAGCGCGGCTCCGGTCCCTTCGGGGTTGAAGACCGCGGTGCCGTGGCGCACGGAGGCGACCAGCAGACAGAGGCCGACGATGCCGTTGCAGGTGATCATCACGGCCGCGAAGACCGTGTCCCTGGCCAGGGTCGAGCTCTTGCCGCCGCCGTCTGCCATCAGGGTGACGATCAGGGCGACCTCGATGACCGTGACGGCGACGGCGAGGACGAGCGAACCGAAGGGTTCGCCGACCCGGTGCGCGACCACCTCGGCATGGTGCACGGCGGCGAGGACCGCACCGGCGAGGACGAGGCTGACCACGGCGACGACCGCGGCGGGCAGATCACGCCCCCAGGTGAAAGCGAGCAGGACGATCGCGAGCACCGGCACGACGGACGTCCACCGCGTCGTGAGCGACCTGAGCCGAGCGATCATGCAGCGATCGTGGCAGAGGCATACGGGCCCCGCACTACGGCGGTGCGGGGCCCGGACCGGTCACTTCAGCTCGGTCATCTCCCTTACGTCACAGTCGGTGAAGGACGGTGGCCGGCTGCACAGTGCGGCCATCTGCTCCGCCATCCTGCTCGTCTCCGGGTCGCTGCTGTTGCGCATGGCCTCGTCGTACGAGTCGAACTCGAGCACGACGAGGTAGCGGCCCGGCTGGTTGCGGTCCTGGAGGACCAGGCGGTGCGTCGGGCCGCCGCTGCGGCTCGACCCACGCTTGTCCGCTTCCTGGACCAGCGCACGCATCTCCTCGATGCGCTCGGTTTCGAAGTCGATGATCTGCGCGAACTTCATCGGTGCTTCCACGATGCCTCCACCCGGCAGCGGCGCTCCCGGGCGGAAGCGCTCAGCACTCAAGGAAGCACCGGGAGGGGTGGTCGGCAATTCGCCGCGCACCCCTCCCGGGGGTGGTTGTTTCTACGTCCGTCTCAGTCAGGCCTGGATGGTGTCCTTCGCAGCGCCTTCACTCTCGCCGTGCGCCGCCTGGGCCGCCGCCTGCTTCTTCGACGCCCGCAGGCTGGTGATGGTGGTGACGACGAGGACCGAGCAGATCACGCCGAGGGAGACCGGGATGGAGATCTCCGGGACGTGGACGCCGGACTCGTGCAGGGCGTGCAGCACCAGCTTGACCCCGATGAAGCCGAGGATGATCGACAGGCCGTAGCTGAGGTGGACCAGCTTCTTCAGCAGTCCGCCGATGAGGAAGTACAGCTGCCTCAGACCCATCAGCGCGAAGGCGTTGGCGGTGAAGACGATGTACGGGTCCTGGGTCAGGCCGAAGATCGCGGGGATCGAGTCGAGCGCGAACAGGACGTCGGTGGTGCCGATCGCCAGCATCACGACCAGCATCGGCGTCATGACCCGCTTGCCGTTCTGCTGGATCCACAGCTTGGTGCCGTGGTAGCGGTCGGCGACGCCGAAGCGGCGCTCGGCTGCCTTGAGCAGCTTGTTCTCCTCGAACTCCTCGTCCTCCTCATCGGCGCGGGCCTCCTGGATGAGCTTCCAGGCGGTCCAGATGAGGAAGGCACCGAAGAGGTAGAAGACCCACGCGAAGCTGGCGAGGATCGCCGCACCGGCAGCGATGAAGATCGCCCGCAGCACCAGGGCTATGAGGACGCCGACGAGCAGCACCCGCTGCTGGTACTGGGAGGGCACCGCGAACTTCGCCATGATCAGGACGAAGACGAAGAGGTTGTCGACGCTCAGGGACTTCTCGGTGATGAAGCCCGCGAAGAACTCGCCGCCGGCCCGGCCGCCGCCGAAGAGGAGCAGACCGAGCCCGAAGAGCCCGGCCAGGGCGATCCAGACGACCGTCCAGATCCCGGCTTCCTTGATCGAGACGTCGTGCGGCTTGCGGCCGATGAAGAAGTCGACCGCGATCAGGGCGGCGAGGCCCACGATGGTCAGGACCCACAGGGTCGGGGAAACATCCACTGCGCCTCCGGCGATACGTAACGGCAGATGACCAGCGTCGTCGCGCTGCCGGAGGTCTCTTCCACCCAGGGTGGGCCGACGCCCCGGGATCAGCTCTGATCCGTATTGACGGGTACGCCGCAGTCGACAGGGAGTACTCCCCTCCGTGCGGACTACAGTACCCCAATCACCAAGGAAAGGTAAAGCAATTAGTAAAGGGAAGACCAAATAGCCAGTTCAGGGCGCCTTTACCGATACTTGGTGCGCGCTGTGGCCACCTGGGTGAGCACCTGCTGGAGCACCTGGCTGCCCGGCGGAACGAGGGCCGGCTCGTAGGTCCAGGCGTGGCCGACCCACGGGTCGGCGAGATGGTCGTCGGGCAGCGGGGTGAGGCGCAGCAGCGAACGCCACAGGGGGTCGAGCAGAGGCCCGTAGCCGGCAGCCTCCTCGCGGTCCGCGACCATCAGCAGATGGACGCCCACAGCCGGTCCCTCGTCCGCGAGGTAGCGCAGTTGGGTCACTGCCCGGTCGTCGAAGCCGTGCGGGAAGTCGTTGACGATCAGGAGCTGTTCGGCCGTGTCCAGGCCGGGCGGGAGCGAGTCGGCCGCACCGCCGCGCACCGCCATCTGCACCAGGTCGACACGCTGGGTGAGCCGGGTCAGGGCGTCCGCCACGCCCGCCGCGCCCAGGGCGGGCGGGGCCGCGAGCACTCCGGTGTGCACCAGGGGGGCGAGCGCCTGCGCCGCTGAGCCGGCCGGGTCGATGACGTGCACGGTGAACTCGCCCGCCGGATAGACCGCGAGCAGACGGGCCGCGAGCGCCACCGCGGTGTCCATCGCAAGGCGCCCCACCTCATGGGCGCTCACGGACGGGTCGTCAACCGATGCGGGGCGTCCGCTGTCGATCCACAGGCCGCGTTCGAGCGGCAGGCGGACCAGCATCGGGATGCGCAGCAGCTCGCTCTCGGGCAGCGAGAGGTCGCCCAGGCGCACGGCCATGGGGATCTCCATCGGCACCCGGTAGCCGTGCCAGACCGGGTTGTCCCAGCGCGCGTACGCGGGCGGCAGCGCGGGCTCGACGACCTCGGCCTCGGCGGCGAGCTGGGCGAGGTCCCGGTCGAGCACCGCCCTGGCCTGGTCGACGAGCTGTGCGTGCTTGGCGCGGGCCGCCTCGCGCGCGGCGTCGCCCTGTCCGCCGATTCTGCTGCGCGGGTCGGACAGCGCCTGGTCGAGCTCCTTCTCCATACGTGAATCGGCGAAGTCCACGGCGCTGCGGTAGGCGGCCGTGGTGCGGGCCAGGTCCTCGAACATGCCCCAGACCTGGTTGTACAGCCGCTCGTCCATGGACCAGCCGGTCGCGTCGCCCGCGACCGGCGGCGCCGGCTGCCCGGGCGGGGCCGGGGGCGCGGTCGGCGGGGGCGGTGGCGGAGCCGCGGCCTGTCGGCCCGGGTGGCTGTAGTCGACCGGGCCGCCTGCGGCGGGCGCGGACGGCTGTGTGACCGCGGAAGGATCCGCCGGGTATCCGGGCTGGGCGCCCGGTCCGTACGGAGAAGTGGGCTGCGGAGGTACGGGACCGGGGGCGCCCTGGGGTGCCGCGGGACCGCCCTGGTCGGGTCCGAGCGCCGGCGCGGCGGCCTGGCGGGTGCGATCCCCCTCCGCGGTGCGCTGCGGGGGCGCCGGAACCGAGCGGGCCAGGCCCTGGGCCACGGCCTCGTTGATGGCGCCCGCCAGGCGGTGCGCCTCGGGCAGGCCTTGATCGGTGAAGAGCTCGGCCAGGCCGCCCGCGTACCCCTGGCCGACGGCACGCACCTTCCAGGCACCCTGCCGGCGGTAGAGCTCAAGGGCGACGACGGCGCACTCGGCGTCCAGACCGGTGATCGTGTAGCTGGCGACCTCGGTGCCGTCCAGGCCCGTGACCGCGACGAAGGGGGCGGCGACCGTACCGAAGCGGACCGGGCCCTGCCCTCCCGACGGGGGCAGGGCGAGCAGCACACTCACCCGGTGCACGGCCTCCGGCATGGCGTCCAGATCCACCGCGAGACGGTGGTCGGCGGCCGCCTGCTTGGGGACCTCGAGTCCGGGCAGGGTGGGGGCGCCCGGGTGGGCCACCCACTCGGCGCCGCGTGCCCTGCCGTTCTCGTCGCTGAGCGTGGCCGAGGCCACGATCGGTGTGCCGGCCGCGACCCGGATCTCCAGACGGGACTGGGAGAGCGGGTGGTTCTGCCCCCGCACCAGCTCGGCCGTCATCGCCCTCGTCCCCCTGTGTCGCTGGTGTGTCGTGTGGTGTGCCGTCAGGGCCTGTCTTCGCGGCAGGCCCTGACGGGGTGGGCTCTACAGGTGCGGCAGGATCGCCGGCATCAGGTCCTGGAAGGTGCGGCCGTTGGCCGGGGTGCCGAGGGCCGTCATCGTCCAGCCGGGGCCCGAGCGGTGCACCTTCGCCATGATCTGGGCCGTGTAGGCGCCGCCGCCCGCCAGCGTGTAGCGGGCGAGCTCCTGGCCGTTGGTCTCGTCGACCAGGCGGCAGAACGCGTTCTGCACCTCCTGGAACGTCTGGCCGGTGAACGAGTTCACGGTGAAGACGATCTGGTCGATGTGGACCGGGACGCGTGCCAGGTCCACGAGGATCGCCTCGTCGTCGCCGCCCTGGCCCACGCCGCCGACCAGGTTGTCACCGGTGTGGCGCACCGAGCCGTCGTCGCTCACCAGGTGGCGGAAGAAGACGACGTCGACCGGCTGCTTGTCGGCGAACAGAACGGCGGAGGCGTCCAGGTCGATCTCCCGGGTGCGCGAGCCGAACAGGCCGCGCCGGGGAGCCGCCTGCCAGCCGAGACCCATGCGGACCGCGGTCAGGCTGCCTCCGTCGTTCTTCTGCAGACTGATGGCCTGACCCTTGGTCATGTTGACGGTCACGCGCTGATTCCCCTCTCGAGCTGTCCCCTGTTGCCGCAAAGTCCGCGGTTGCCCAAAACCCTACGCAGGGCCGCCGGGACTGCCGCACCCCGACCCGTACTTTGTGTCGGTCTTGCAACACAGAGCGCACGGGCCGAGGTCCGGCAGCGGCAGCGGGTGATCAGGCCAGGCCCGCCTCCCTCATCTGGCGCAGTTCCTTCTTCATCTCGGAGACCTCGTCACGCAGCCGGGCCGCGATCTCGAACTGGAGGTCTGCGGCGGCAGCGCGCATGCGCGCCGTCATCTCCTCGATCTGCTCGGCGAGTTCGGCGGCGGGACGGTCGGTCGGGACCGTCTCCTTCGACTTGCCCTTGGTGGCCTTGGCCCCTCCGGCGGCCTTGGAGCCGAGGGCGGGCACGGGTGCCTTGGCGCCCTTGCCGTCCTTCAGCTTGCGGTAGCCCGAGCCGAGCAGCTGCTCCGTGTCGACGTCCTCGCGGGCGATCTGGGCGACGATGTCGTTGATCTTCTTGCGGAGCGGCTGGGGGTCGATGCCGTTGGCCGTGTTGTACGCGACCTGCTTCTCCCGGCGGCGGTTGGTCTCCTCGATGGCTTTCTCCATCGCCGGCGTGATCTTGTCGGCGTACATGTGGACCTGTCCGGAGACGTTGCGCGCGGCGCGGCCGATGGTCTGGATCAGCGACGTACCGGAGCGCAGGAAGCCTTCCTTGTCGGCGTCGAGGATGGCCACCAGGGACACCTCGGGCAGGTCGAGGCCCTCGCGCAGCAGGTTGATGCCCACCAGAACGTCGAACTCGCCGGAGCGCAGTTCGCGCAGCAGCTCGATGCGGCGCAGGGTGTCGACGTCGCTGTGCAGATAACGGACCTGGATGCCGAGCTCCAGGAAGTAGTCCGTGAGGTCCTCGGCCATCTTCTTGGTGAGGGTGGTGACCAGGACGCGCTCGTCCTTCTCGGTGCGGGTGCGGATCTCGTGCACCAGGTCGTCGATCTGGCCCTCGGTGGGCTTGACCACGACCTCCGGGTCGATCAGACCGGTGGGGCGGATGATCTGTTCCACCGCGCCGTCCGCGCGCGAGAGCTCGTACTTGCCCGGGGTCGCCGACAGATAGACCGTCTGCCCGATGCGCTCCTGGAACTCCTCCCACTTCAGCGGCCGGTTGTCGAGGGCGGAGGGCAGGCGGAAGCCGTGGTCGACGAGGGTGCGCTTGCGGGAGGCGTCGCCCTCGTACATGGCGCCGATCTGCGGGACGGTGTTGTGGGACTCGTCGATGACCAGCAGGAAGTCGTCCGGGAAGTAGTCCAGCAGGGTGTTGGGCGGGGAGCCGGGCTGTCGGCCGTCGAAGTGCATCGAGTAGTTCTCCACGCCGGAGCAGGAGCCGATCTGGCGGAGCATCTCGAGGTCGTACGTCGTCCGCATCCGCAGGCGCTGGGCCTCCAGGAGCTTGCCCGCCTTCTCCAGTTCGGCCAGGCGCTCGCCGAGCTCCTTCTCGATGTCGTTGACGGCCCGCTCCATGCGCTCGGGCCCTGCCACGTAGTGGGACGCCGGGAAGACGTACAGCTGCTGGTCGTCGCTGATGATCTCGCCGGTGATCGGGTGGAGCGTGGAGAGCGCCTCGATCTCGTCACCGAACATCTCGATGCGGACGGCGAGTTCCTCGTAGACCGGGAAGATCTCGATGGTGTCGCCGCGGACGCGGAAGGTGCCCCGGGTGAAGGCCAGGTCGTTGCGCGTGTACTGGATGTCGACGAAGCGGCGCAGCAGCTGGTCGCGGTCGATCTCGTCGCCGACCCTGAGGGGGACCATGCGGTCCACGTACTCCTGCGGCGTGCCGAGGCCGTAGATGCAGGACACCGAGGCGACCACGACGACGTCTCGGCGGGTGAGCAGCGAGTTCGTCGCCGAGTGACGCAGGCGCTCGACCTCCTCGTTGATCGAGGAGTCCTTCTCGATGTAGGTGTCCGACTGCGGGACGTAGGCCTCGGGCTGGTAGTAGTCGTAGTACGAGACGAAGTACTCGACCGCGTTGTTCGGCAGCAGCTCGCGGAACTCGTTCGCCAGCTGGGCGGCCAGGGTCTTGTTCGGCGCCATCACCAGGGTGGGGCGCTGGAGCTTCTCGATCATCCACGCCGTGGTGGCGGACTTGCCGGTGCCGGTCGCGCCGAGCAGGACGACGTCCTTCTCGCCTGCCTCGATGCGCCGGGCGAGCTCGGCGATGGCCTGCGGCTGGTCGCCGCTGGGCTGGTAGGGGCTGACGACCTCGAAGGGCGCCACCGTGCGTTCGATGTTGGAAACGGGCCGCATGGAATCAACCGTACGACCCGGCACTGACAACGCGGGCCGATCAGCGGTTCTGCGGGGTGCGGGAGGTGCGTCGGCCGGGCTGCGTGGCCGGGCGGGGCGGGGGGCGGTGGGCCGGGTGGTGGACGGCCGGGTGGGCCGGGACGCCCGGCTTGCTCTCGACGGGGGTGTGGGCGGGCTTGCCCATGACCATCAGCGGGTCGAACATCACGACCACGGCGGCCAGCAGGAGAAAGGCGAGCGGGCCGATCAGCATGGGCCACAGCAGTGCGGCGGGCGAGTCCCCGGAGGCCGGGGCGGCCGTGTCGTGGAGGTGGACGCTGAGGGCCGCCATGCCCGTGTAGTGCATGCCGCTGACGGCGAGTCCCATGACGAGGCTCGCGCCCACGCTCCACAGGAAGCCCCTGACCTGTCCGGCCGCCCACAGGGCGGCGGTCGCGGCCACCATCGCGATGACGACGGAGGCGGAGACCGTCGCCGTGTCGTATTCCAGCTTTCCGCTCAGGCGCATTCCCGCCATGCCCAGATAGTGCATCGAGGCGATTCCCAGGCCGGTGATCGTGCCCCCGGTGAACAGGGCCGTTCCCTTCGCACCCTTGTAACCGACGATGAAGATCCCGATACCGACCATGACAATGGCGACGCCGAGGCTGGCGAACGTGGTCGCCTTGTCGTAGTGGATCGGCGCCTGTTTGACCGTGAACCCCATCATCGCGACGAAGTGCATGGTCCATATGCCGGAGCCGATGGCCGCCGCCCCGAGGGCCAGCCAGCCGGGCCGCCAGGAGCGGGTGACGAGCATGGATCTGGTCGTGCAGCGCAGCCCCAGGGCGCCACCGAGGGAGGCCATGAGATAGGCCACCACCGGTGTGACGAGTCCGTAGCTGAATCCGTCGACCGTGCCTTGCATGCGCGGCTGCCCTTCCCGCCCTCTTACGTCCCGGAATTCCCTGAAATGCGCCCCCTCCCAGGACCGCCCGAGCGGTCAGGGTTGAGGCAGAGAGTATGACTCCCACCAGAATGGTCGAACGATTTTCCGGCAAAGAAACACGTCGTTGCCCCAGTTGTGCGGCCGCAGTGAGCGGACTTGGGCGACTGCGTTCAATGTGTGGTCGTTCTGTACCCCACCGTCGTTGACGCTCTGCTGTCACAGTTGAGCTGTCCGTGTTCATACGACACGAGGAGTACGCATGTACGCGCGCGCAGTCGCCGCCTTCGCCACCGCGCTCCTGGGGACCGCCGGCCTCCTGCTGCCCGGCTCCGCCGCGCGGGCCGGCGACGTCGACGAACGACCGCTGGTCATCGGGCACCGGGGGGCGTCCGCCTACGCGCCCGAGAACACCCTGGCCTCCATCGACAAGGCGGCCCGGCTGGGCATCCCCTGGGTGGAGAACGATGTCCAGCGCACCAAGGACGGCGAGCTCGTCGTCATCCACGACGACAGCCTGCAGCGCACGACCGACGTCGAGGAGGTCTTCCCCTGCCGCACGTCCTGGGAGGTGAAGGACTTCACCGCGGCCGAGATCGCACGCCTCGATGCGGGGAGCTGGTTCGGCCGCCGGTATGCGGGGGCGCGCGTGCCGACGCTGGACGAGTACATGCGCCGGGTCGAGCACAACCACCAGAAGCTGCTGCTGGAGATCAAGAATCCCGAGCTGTATCCGGGCATCGAACAGCAGACCCTCAAGGTGCTCGGCAACGACGGCTGGCTCGACCGGCAGCACCTGGCCGACCGGCTCGTCGTACAGAGCTTCAGCGTGGACAGCCTGCGGATCGTCCACGACCTGAAACCGGCGGTCAGGACGAGCTTCCTCGGTACCCCGCACGTCTCGGACCTGCCCGCCTACGCGCGCTTCACCGACGGGATCAATCCCTCGTTCGGCTCCATCTCGATGGCTTACGTCGCCGCCGTGCACGCGTTCACGGGGCCGCACGGCAAGCCGCTCGACGTCTTCACATGGACGGTGAACGACGCGGACACCGCCCGGCAGGTCACCCGGTACGGCGTGGACGGCATCATCACCAACGAGCCCGACGTGGTCCGGGCCGCGCTGCAGGCGCCCTGAGCCCCGTTCCCCGGGCGTTGTCAGTGGCGGGTCGTACGGTGGGCGCATGGACAGCGATGGGCAGTACGAACAGCAGGTCGTGTGGGCGGTGGTCGGTACCGGGATCGGTCCGCTCCTGCTGGCCGCGACCCGCGAGGGCCTGGTCAACGTCGTGTTCCACGCCACGGACGCGGTGCGCGACAGGGCGCTCGAGCGGCTGGCGTCCCGGCTGAGCAGCGAGCCCGTCGAGGCACCCGACTCGCCCCTGCTGGCCGAGGCGATACGGCAGGTCGAGGCGTACTTCGCGGGCGAGCGGCGCGACTTCGAGCTGCCGCTGGACTGGTCGCTGATCTCGGGCTTCAACCGGCAGGTCCTGCGCGAGCTGGCCTCAGGGGTGCCGTACGGCGCGGTCGTGGGCTACGGCGACCTGGCCGGGCGGGTGGGGCAGCCGGGCGCGGCCCAGGCGGTGGGGGTGGCGATGGGGTCCAATCCGCTGCCGGTCGTCGTGCCCTGTCACCGGGTGGTGGAGAGCGACGGGGGCATCGGCGGGTTCGGGGGCGGCCTTGAGACCAAGCGCAAGCTGCTCGCACTGGAGGGGGTACTGCCCGAGCCCCTGTTCTGAGACCCGGGCCCCCTGCGCCCAGCCGCAGCCGGTCCGCCCGGTCGCCCGGTCGCCCGGTCGCCCGGCTAGTCGTAGTGCCGGGCCTCGAAGACGTTTCCGTCCGGGTCGCGGAAGTAGAAGCTGCGCCTGGCCTGTCCGCGGGCGCCGTAGGCGTCGTAGGAGAACTCCGAGACGGGGACGGCGTGTTCCTCGAGGCGGCTGTGCAGGGCGTCGAAGTCGTCGCCGGGCAGGGCCAGGCAGACGTGGTTGACGGGATGGCCCGCGCTGTCGGCGGCGCCGGGGAGCATCTTCATGTGCTCCGCCATGGAGTGGGGCATGAGGTCGAGGATGGTCTCGTCGTTGAGCCGTACTGAGGGGAACGACGCCTTCCCCGCGGAGAACTCGGTGATCCTCAGGGCGCGCAGCCCGACCGCCTTCTCGTAGAAGTCGGCCGCGGCGACAGGGTCGTGTACCCACAGGACGACATGGTCGAGACGTGCCGTGTTGTCCGTCATGTTCCTCAGGCTGGTACCGCCTCCCCCGGAGCCGCAAGGGTGTGACCGGAGCCCATCGTCGCGGGACTACGCCTTGCTCCCCCACGCCGAGATCATCGGGGCCGTGGCCAGGTCCATGCCGCCGGCCTCGATGTTCGCCAGATGGCGGTCGATGTCCTCGTTCGTGGCGAGGTCCGCGGCGACGAGGCTGTCGCGGATCTGGCGGATCGTGGCCGATTCGAGGGCGGCGCAGGCCGGGGAGGCGAGCGGGAAGTACGCATCGGCCTCGACGCCGTGCAGTCCGGCCTCGCGGAGCAGGCGCGGCAGGCGGCGGCCGTAGGAGAGGTCGGCGCCACGCTCGGCGAGCAGCCGGCGGAATCCGTGCCGCAGACGGTTGGCGAGTTGCTGCTCAGGGCCGTGCTCGTCGGGGCAGACCAGGGGCTGCAGGGCGGGGTCCGCATCCTCGATCAGGAGCCGGCCGCCGGGCCGCAGGGCCTTGATCATCGAACGCAACGCCCGTTCGCGGTCCGGCACATGGACGAGGACGAGCCGGGCGTGCACCAGGTCGAAGCCCTCGCCGGGCGGTTCCTCGGCGCCCACGTCGTGGACGCGCACGTCCACCGGCGGGCGGGCAACCGAGGCGAGCAGCGAGGTGTCGATGTCGGTGGCGACGACCTGTCCGGCAGGGCCGACCTTCTCTGCCAGCCAGGACACCACGGAGGTGCCGCCCGCCCCGACCTCCCAGCAGCGCCATCCGGAGCCGATGCCGAGCCTTCCGAGGTGCCGGAAGGTGGTGGGGTCGAAGAGGCCGGCGAAGGCGTCGAAGCGCTCTGCCGCCTCGGTCTGCCGGTTGTCGAGGAGATAGCCGTCGGATCGCTTCATGAGGCGATCCTCCCAGGTGCCCCCTTGCCGCAAGCTGTTGACGAGTCACCCGCGGCGAGCTGGGCAGACGTTCTGTCGGCAAGCACTTCGTCCACAGGCGGGAACCAACCGGAATGCCCCGTTCCCACAGGCTCACCCACCCCTTACGCAGACCTGGCACACTGGCGCGCCAAGGCACTGACAGGCGGCTCACCACGGGGGCGGACCGCGAACCGCACAGCGAGCCCGGGGATCCACGCGAGGAGATCCAGATGTCCATGGCAGGGAATCTGCGCAAGGTCACCCACCTCAGTGGGGTCGGCGGCCTGCGCAAGGTGGCACGGCTGGCCAGGCGGCGGCCACGCGTCGACCTGAGTCACCCGGCCCGGTCCCCGCTCGGTTCTTCAGTGGTGAACTGCGTGACGTACCGCGACGGTGCTCGGGTGCCCGGGGGCAGTGATCTGGTCGACGCGGTGGAGCGGGTGCGGAAACACGGCGACGGGTTCGTGTGGCTGGGGCTGCACGAACCGACGGACCAGGAGTTCGCGGGCATCGCCGAGCTCTTCGATCTGCATCCGCTGGCGGTCGAGGACGCCGTCGAGGCCCATCAGCGCCCGAAGCTGGAGCGGTACGGCGAGACGCTCTTCGCAGTGTTCAAGACGGTCTGCTACGTCGAGCACGAGGAGTTGACGGCGACCAGCGAGGTGGTGAACACCGGCGAGATCATGGTGTTCGTCGGCGGGGACTTCGTGATCACGGTCCGGCACGGGATGCATGGTTCGCTGGGCCCGCTGCGCGAGGAGCTGGAGGCCGACCCGCAGCAGCTCGCGAAGGGGCCGGCCGCGGTGCTGCATGCGATCGCGGACCATGTGGTCGACGACTATCTGCTCGTCACCGATTCGGTGCAGGCGGACATCGACCAGGTGGAGATGGATGTCTTCGCGGAGAACGGCGCGCGGGCCGACCCCGGCCGGATCTACCAGCTCAAGCGTGAACTCCTCGAGCTGAAGCGGGCGGTGGTACCTCTCGGCCGCCCCGTCGAGGACCTGGCGACCCGGCCGATCCGGGTGGTCGACCCGGAGATACAGGCCTACTTCAGGGACGTCCTCGACCATCTCATGCGGGCGAAGGAGCAGATCGCCTCCTTCGACGAACTGCTCAACTCGATCCTGCAGGCCCATCTCGCGCAGGTCACGGTCGCGCAGAACGAGGACATGCGGAAGATCACGGCCTGGGCCGCGGTGATCGCCGTACCGACGATGGTCTGCGGTGTGTACGGCATGAACTTCGATCACATGCCGGAGCTGCACTGGAGGTTCGGATACCCCCTGGTCATAGGTGTGATGGCGGTCGCGTGCCTGGCGTTGTACCGCGGGTTCAGGCGCAGCGGCTGGCTGTGAGGCGCTCCGCCGGGCGGGTCAGCGTGTGGTGCTCCGCGCGTACACGCCGTGGGCGAAGTCGGCGATCTGCTCCTCCGTCAGGTGCCGGGCCACGTCGGCCTCGCTGATCATGCCGACCAGCCGCTTGTTCTCGATGACGGGGAGCCGGCGGATCTGGTGGTCCTGCATCTCGCGGAGCACGTCACCCACGTCGGCGTTCGCGTCGATCCAGCGGGGGGTGCCGTGGGCCATCTCGCCGGCGGTGACCTTGGCCGGGTCGTGGCCCATGGCCACGCAGCCGACGACGATGTCGCGGTCGGTGAGGATGCCGCAGAGCCGCTCGTTCTGGTCGCTGATGGGCAGGGCGCCGACGTTCAGTTCGCGCATCAGCTGGGCCGCGCGGTCCAGTGTCTCGTGGGCGGGGATCCACTGGGCGCCACGGTGCATGATGTCTCCGGCGGTGGTCATGGAGTACCTCCCGGTGCCGGACGGCCGGCGCGGTGCGGGGACGCACCGCTAGTCCCGGCGCCCTACATTCTCGCCGCGCGGCCCGGCACCTGCACCCGGAACTCCGGGGTGGCGGAGGGCCGTGCAGCGCCGTCCCGGGGACCTCAGGCCGAGAAGCCCACGATCTTCCGCGGGACGATACGGATGATCACGCGGACCTCGTCGTCCTTCTCACCGGGCGGGTCGATGCCGAGGTACTTGTGCGAGAGCTCGTACGGGAGCTGCTTGCCCTCGTCGGGGAGGATCTCGGCGGTGCCGCGGATCTCGACCGAGGTGTAGGGGTCGGCGAGGTCGAAGACCGAGAGGCTGATGCGGGGGTCGCGGCGGAGGTTGCGCACCTTCTGGCGTCCGTCGGTGGAGGAGAAGAGCACGGTGTCGCCCTCGCGCTTGATCCAGACCACCGAGTTCTGCGGGGCGCCGTCGGGGCCGAGGGTGGCGACGCTGGCGAAGTTCTTGCCGTCGAGCAGGGTGCGGACGGAGTCGGCGAAGGGGACGGGATCGTTCGAGGAGGTCGTCATGGGACCACAGTAACTATATGCGCGTGCATATAAAAGGGGTGTGCCGATCAGCCCCGCCACGCGGGATGGCGCGGGTCGTCGGCCCGCACCAGGACGTCGGCCGTGCCGGCCGGGTCGGTCTCGTGCGCATAGCGCTCGAAAGCCGGGAGGGTCCAGTGGTCGGCCTCGGGGGTGCGGCGACGGAGGGCGCCGGGTGAGAGGAGGACATGGACGGTGAGGTCGAAGGGGAACCAGTGGCGCAGCAAGAGGGGGCCGTGCAGCAACAGGAAGCCGCCGGGCGGGAGTTGGGCGTAGGGAGTGCGGGTGGCGCGGTCGGTGACCGGGTCCCACAGGTCGGGCAGGACGCGGCCGTCGCCGCCGGGTTCGAGGGGGCCGAACACCTCGCGCCACAGGGCGCCGGTGTCCAGCCAGCCGTCGTAATAGGCGTCGACGTCGTGGTGGCCGTACTCGAGGCGGACGGAGGCGGGCCGCAGAAAGCCCTCCGCGCCGACGGTCAGCGAGGGGCGGCCGCGTACCCGCAGGGCCTCGGCGACACGTTCGGCGAGGTCTCCCGGGCGGGCTGCCGGGGCTCCGTCGAAGGCGATACGGGGCCGGGGGCTGCCGTCCGCGGGCTTGAGGTCGAGCAGGCGCTCGGCCAGGAGGTCGCCGAGCCGGTCCCAGGTGATCGCTTCGAGTCGCACACGGCCCATGATGCGTCAGCCGTCGGCCGGGATGCGTCTCGCGCCGGCGGGAGGGGGCAGGGGGCGCGATTTCGCGGTAGTCCGCAGTGCCCTCGGGGGAAGGAAACACGTATGGCACGTCTTGCAACCCCTGCGCCCCGCACCGGGATTGTCGTCTTCCAGCCGGTCAAGAGACGGCACTGCGGGGAGTGCCATGCGGGGCCGTTGCCGCTGCTCGTGCTGGAGGAGGGGGCACCTCGCTGCCTCGACTGTGCCGACCTCGGGCATCTGGTGTTCCTGCCGCGCGGCGACACCGCGCTGACCCGGCGGTCGCGGGAGGAGAGTGCGCTGTCGGCGGTCGTGGTGCGCTTCAACCGGCGCAAGTCGCGGTACGAGCGGCAGGGCGTCCTGGTCGAGGAGGCGGGGCTCGCCCGGGCCGAGGAGCGGTGCCTGGCGGACGCGGAGGCGCGGCGCCGCCGCCGGGTGCGGGACGCCCGGCGGCGGATCGCGGAGGACCTGCGCTTCACGGAGGCGTTCGCGGCGGAGATACGACGGCTGTTTCCCGGGTGCCCCGCGGAGCGGGCCCGGGCGATCGCGGCGCATGCCTCGGTGCGGGGCAGCGGGCGGGTGGGCCGCAGCGCGGCCGGGCGGGCGCTGTCCGAGGAGGCGGTGGTCTCGGCGGTCGCGGCGTCCGTACGGCACATGGACACGCCGTACGACCAGCTGCTGATGAGCGGAGTACCGCGGCACGAGGCTCGGCGGCGGATCAGGGCGGCGGTGGAGACGGTGCTGCGGGGGTGGCGCTCGGAAGAGGCGGCGGCCGGTTGACGTCCGGGCGGGTGCCGCCGGCGAGGGGCGGGATCGGTCGGCGAGAGCGCGGGGCGCTGGACGCATGCGTATGCGACCGCGCTCTTCGGCCATGGTCACTGTGCTCGTACGGGAATTCACTTGTGGTGACGGGGGGTGCCGGGGAAGATCTCGGCTCTACGCGGGAGTTGACGACATGATCGATGGACCGTATCTCTGGCTGACGGTGCTGGGGGTGCTCGGGACCGGTCTGGTGGCCGGGGTTTTCTGCGGCTTCTCGACATTCGTGATGAGGGGGCTCGCCGCGCTGCCGCCCGCGCAGGGTGTGGCCGCGATGAACGCGATCAACGTGACCGCGGTGATGCCGGCGTTCATGCTGGTGTTCGTGGGGTCGGCGGTGCTGTGCGCGGTGCTCGCCGTGGTGACGTTCGTGCTGTGGCCGGACGACGGGAGGGTGGAGTTGCTGGTGGGCAGCGCGCTGTATCTGTTCGGCTCGTTCGGGGTGACCATGGTCGCGAACGTGCCGCGCAACGACACGCTGGCCAGGCTGGACCCGGGCACCCCGGAAGCCGCCGCGTACTGGCCGTCGTACATACGCGAGTGGACGTTCTGGAATCACGTGCGGATGGTCGCCTCGGCCGGTTCGGCGGTGGCGTATGTGCTGGCGCTGACCTGAGAGAGGCGAGGCGGAAAGCGCTGTCCCTCCCCTCTGCGCACGGGGCCCGGGAGTCGTATCGTGGCCGAAAGAGTGCCGCCCGATGACGCACGGCTCGTCGTACGCGTAGGCAAGGAAGACGGCCATGGCCGATCCCAAGGGATTCATGACCACGCCCCGCCAGGACTGGCCCCGCCGCCCGGTCGCGGAACGGGTCCAGGACTGGGACGAGGTCTATGTCCCCGGGGCGCTGCTGCCCATCATCAACAAACAGGCCGACCGGTGCATGGACTGCGGCATACCGTTCTGCCACGACGCCTGTCCGCTCGGGAATCTGATACCGGAGTGGAACGACCTGGTCAGCCGGGACGACTGGCGGCAGGCGGCCGACCGGCTGCATGCCACCAACAACTTCCCCGAGTTCACCGGGCGGTTGTGTCCCGCGCCGTGCGAGGCGGGGTGTGTGCTGGCCATCAACCAGCCCGCGGTCACGATCAAGAACGTCGAGGTCGCCATCGCGGACCGGGCCTGGGAGCTGGGGTTCGCGCCGCCGCGGCCGCCGGACCGGCTGTCCGGGCGGACCGTCGCGGTGATCGGGTCCGGGCCGACCGGGCTGGCCGCGGCCCAGCAGCTGACCCGGGCCGGGCACACGGTCGCCGTGTACGAGAAGGACGACCGGCTCGGCGGGCTGATGCGGTACGGCATTCCCGAGTTCAAGATGGAGAAGCACCATCTGGACCGGCGGCTGGAGCAGATGCGCGCCGAGGGAACCAAGTTCCGTACGTCGACGGCGGTCGGGCGGGACGTCGCAGCGGCGGAGCTGCGGGCCCGGTACGACGCCGTGGTGATCGCGACGGGGGCTACCGCCTGGCGTGAACTGCCCATTCCCGGGCGGGAGTTGGCCGGGATACAGCAGGCGATGGAGTACCTGCCGCTGGCCAACCGGGTGTGCGCAGGGGACCTGGAGAACTCCCCGATGTCCGCCGCCGGGAAGCACGTGGTCATCGTCGGCGGCGGTGACACCGGCGCGGACTGTCTGGGGACCGCGGTGCGTGAAAGGGCCGCGTCCGTCACGCAGTTGGACATCTACGCCCAGCCCGGCGCCGCGCGCGACGAGGACACCGAGCCCTGGCCGACGTACCCGAAGCTCTACCGGCTGTCGGCCGCCCACGAGGAGGCCCGGGACCTGGAGACGGCGCCGGCGGCGGACGCGGACGCGCGGCTGTTCGCGGCGTCCACGCTCCGCTTCACCGGCGACGAGAGCGGGCATGTGCGGTCGCTGCACCTGGTCGAGGTGGACGCAGCCCGGCGTCCACGGCCCGGCACCGGGCGGACGCTCCCCGCCGACCTCGTGCTGCTCGCGCTCGGTTTCTCGGGACCCGACCGGGAGGACGGGCTCGTCGACCAGCTCGGGCTGGCGATGGAGCCCCGCGGGACGATCACCCGGGACGCGGGGTTCGCGACGAACGTGTCCGGTGTGTTCGCGGCCGGGGACGCCGCACGGGGGCAGTCGCTGATCGTGTGGGCGATCGCGGAGGGGCGGGCGGTGGCGGCGGCCGTCGACCGCTATCTGACGGGGAGTTCGCGGCTGCCGGCGCCCATCGGGCCGTACGACCGCCCGATGACGGTGTAGAAACCCTCGGCCCGTCTAACGGCGCCGCTCGTCCGTCCCCGCCACCTTGGCCGTCGACAGCGCCACCCGGTTCCAGGTGTTGATCGTGAGGATCAGGGCGAGGACATGGGCCAGTTCGTGCTCGTCGAACTGGGCTGCGGCCTGCGCGTAGACCTCGTCCGGGACGCCGCCGTCGGCCACCAGCGTCACCGCCTCGGTCAGGGCGAGAGCGGCCTGTTCCCGCTCGGTGAAGAAGTGGCGGGCCTCGCGCCAGACGGCGACCATGTGCAGCCGGTCCTCGCTCTCGCCGGCCTTGCGGGCGTCGCCCGTGTGCATGTGCAGGCAGTACGCGCAGTGGTTGAGGTGCGAGGCGCGGATCTGGATCAGTTCGACGAGGGCCGGGTCGAGCCCCTCGCGGGCGGCGGCGTCGAAGCCGATGAGCGCGCGGAAGACCTTCGGAGCGGACTTCGCGAAGTCGAGGCGGCCCGTGGTGATGTGCGTCGTGTTCGTCGTCATGTGCTTCAACCTACGCGGCGGAAAGACCCGCGCTAGGGTGCATTTCCATGGCGAAAGCATGGGTCAATTCCGCTGAGCGGATCGGGGCCGACCTGCATCTGGAGCTGGCGGGGGCGGGTGGGCGGCGGGCCGCGCTGATCGGGGCGCTGCGCGAGGCCGTGCGGGAGGGGCGGCTCGCTCCCGGAACCCGGCTGCCGCCGTACCGCTCGCTCGCCGCCGACCTCGGCGTCGCCCGCAACACGGTGGCCGACGCGTACGCGGAGCTGGTGGCGGAGGGCTGGCTGAGTGCCCGGCAGGGCTCCGGCACCCAGGTGGCAGACCGTGCCGCACCTCTGCGGCCCGCCGGGCGGTCGCCCGGAAAGACGCCGCCACGCGCGCGTGCCCCTCGCCACGATCTGCGCCAGGGCACCCCGGACGCGTCCGCGTTCCCGCGTGCGGCCTGGCTGGCGTCCTACCGGCGGGCCCTGCAGCAGGCGCCCAACGAGGTGTTCGGCCCCGGGGATCCGGCCGGGCGGATCGAGCTCAGAGAGGCGCTCACGGAGTATCTGGCACGCGCGCGTGGAGTGCGCACCGAGCCGGACCGGATCGTGATCTGCTCCGGTTTCGCGCACGGGCTGCGGCTGCTCTTCGGCGGCCGGGACCGGGTCCTTGCCGGACCGCTGGCCGTGGAGGCGTACGGGCTGCCGTTCCACCGGGAGCTGCTGGGGGCCGCGGGCGTGCGGACCGTACCGCTGCCCCTGGACCAACAGGGCGCACGCGTGGACCGGCTGGCGCGGGAGCGGGCCGTTCTGCTCACGCCCGCGCACCAGTTCCCCACCGGAGGGCCGTTGCACGCGGAGCGCAGGGCCGCGGTGGTGGACTGGGCACGCGCGCGAGGCGGCGTGGTGGTGGAGGACGACTACGACGGGGAGTTCCGTTACGACCGCAGGCCCGTCGGGGCGGTCCAGGGGCTCGACCCCGAGCGGGTGATCCTGCTCGGCTCGGTCAGCAAGAGCCTGTCGCCGGCCGTGCGGCTGGGCTGGATGGTGCTGCCCGGGCGGTACGTGGACGGTGTGCTCGCGGCCAAGGGCGAGCGCGAGGCCTGGGCGAGCGTCCTCGACCAGCTGAGCCTCGCCGACTTCATCGGCTGCGGCTCGTACGACCGTCATGTGCGGCGCATGCGGCAGCGGTACCGCAGCCGGCGCGACCGCCTCGTCGCGGCGCTCGCCACGCACGCGCCGCACATCGAGGTCACCGGGGTCGCGGCGGGCCTGCACGCGGTGCTGCGGCTGCCGCCCGGCACCGAACGGTCCGCCGTCAAGGCCGCCGCCTGGCAGGGCGTCGCCCTGGACGGACTGGCCGAATTCCGTCACCCGGCAGCGGACATGACGGCCCAGGACGGTCTGGTCGTGGGGTACGCGACGCCCTCCGAGCATGCCTACGGGGCGGCGTTGGAGGCACTGTGCGGGGTGCTGCCGCCGGAGGCGGACAAGCCGCGTCCCGCCTCCGGATGAGCCGCCGCCCCCGCGGAGGTCAGGGCTTGCGTCCCACCGCCCCGTACCCCGGAATCACCCCGTCGTCCCGACCCGGAACCGGCTCCCCCAGCTCGGGATGCCACGGCTGCGGCACCTCGACACCCGGGCTCGATGAGGTCCAGGCCGTCGAAGAAGCGGGCGAACTCCGCGCGGGAGCGCAGTGCCAGGGTGACGCCTGCGGCATTGAGGGGCGAGGACGAGCATGCTGCGGTCCTCCCCCACTGCCTTAAGGGCGTGGGCGGTACCCCCACTCGTCCACCGGGTAGTTGTCCTTGCCGCCGAGGTACCAGTCGTACATCCGGGCGGGATGCGGCTTGCTGGTGTCGATCTCAACCGTTAATTGATGATCCATCAGTTCACAATCGGAGCTTTGTCCATCTTCAAGGCCGGAAGTCGATCAAGTGTCCGAGCAGGTGCCGGACCAACGCGTCACGACAGCAGGAAGTCCGCCTCCCCCGCCTTGGCGCCCTCGATGAACGCCGTCATCTCGTCGGTGGTGTAGATCAGCGCCGGCCCGTCCGGGTCGGTGGACTGGCGGACGGCGATCCGGCCGTCCGCCAGCTTCATCGCCTCCAGGCAGTTGCCCCCGTTGCCGCCGCTCCACGGCTTGAGCCAGCCCTCGCTGCCCAACTCCCGCGCGGGCATGCCGTTGTAGACGCGCCCCCGCGCCTTGATGCGATCCATTCACAGCTCCTTGCGGAGATCCTCGAGGATCTCCTTCGTGCGATGTGCCGTAGCGGCCTGCGCCGCCATGCGGTCCATGACCTCGAGGTGGGTCGCCACCTCGGCACGCGCGTCGAGATAGACGGCACCGGTCAGGTACTCGCTGTAGACCATGTCCGGCAGTTCTGACATGGCAAATCGGAACAGCACGAAGGGCCCGTACGTACCGGGGTGCGGGCCGCCCGCGAAGGGCGCGACCTGCACGGTCACGTGGGGCAGCTTCGTGGCCTCGAGCAGTCTGTCGATCTGGGCACGCATCACCTCCGGGCCACCGACCGGGCGGCGCAGCGCGGTCTCGTCCAGGACGGCCCAGAAGCGGGGCGCGTCCTGACGGGTGAGCAGTTCCTGGCGTTGTATGCGCAGGGCGACATGGCGCTCGATGTCCTCGGGGCTGGTCTGGCCGATCGCACCCGAGCGCAGGACTCCGCGGGCGTAGTCCTCGGTCTGCAGCAGACCGGGGACGAAGTGGGGGTCGTAGGAGCGGATGAGGCTCGCGGCACCCTCGAGGCTGACGTACATGGAGAACCAGCCGGGCAGGATGTCGTGGAACCGCTGCCACCAGCCGGGCCGGTTGGCCTCCTCGGCCAGCCGCACGAAGTCCTCGGCCTCCTCGTCCGAGACGCCGTAGGACTTCAGGAGCAGCTGGAGGTAGGGGATTTTGAGGGCGACCTCGGCCATCTCCATGCGGCGGACGGTGGCGGGGGCGACCCGGAGGATGCGGGCGGCCTCCTCGCGCTTGAGGCCGGCGTGCTCCCGCAGGTCCAACAGGCGGCGGCCGAGGACGACTTGACCGACCGTCGGCGCGGACCGCGGTTCGCTCACCCTCCACCTCCCGTGGCCGCTGAGAGTCCAAAAAAGCATGCTCACAGCCATACGGCGCCATTCGAAGACCTATTCGAAGATCTGTACGGTTTCGTACGGATCTCCGTCGATCCCAACTGGCGCCGTCTGACGTGCTGTTGCGAGCAGTGTGCCACGGCCTTCCACACCGTCACAGGCACTCTGCAATTTTCAGAGTGACACTTGCCAAGTGTTCACGCCGGGGCGATAGTGGCAAGCGTGATTCCGTCCGCACCCTTAGGAACAGACGCCGCCGAAGGCCGCCCCCACAGCCTCGGTGCACGCCACGAGGGGGCCCCTGCCGAGCGCCGGTTCAGCTTCGAGCTGGCCGCGCATCCGGCTTCTCCCGCGCAGGCCAGACGCCTGACGAGGGCCCGGCTGAACGTCTGGACGGTGTGCGAGGACATCTGCGACACCGCGGCTCTTGTCGTCTCCGAGCTGGTCACCAACGCCCTCGTGCACACGGCGAGCAGCCGTATCGTCTGCGAGCTGCACGACGGCGACGAACTGGTGCGCATAGCCGTGCGTGACGAGGGCTGCTCCCCGGGCGCGCCCCGTGCGTCGCGGGCGCGGCCCGAGGAGGAGCACGGGAGGGGGTTGCTCCTCATCGACGCGCTGTGCGACGCATGGGGCGCCCATGAGCACGGTCCGGGGCTGCTCGTCTGGGCGGAGCTGCCGCGCAGGGCCGCCACCGCACGCCATGACTGCGGGCCCTGCACCCAGGTGAAGGGGCCGTACAACGACCTGGGCTGGGGAGCCCGCCCCAAGCCGGGCCCGGCCGGTGGTTCGGGTGACGAGGACGACGCGGCCGCACCGCACGGCGGGGACGCACACCACGGGCGGCACGGGACGGGGGCCGCATGGCGGTGAGCGCTGCGTCCGGCGGCCGGGTGCTGAGCCTGGACACGCTGGTCCGCCTCGGGCGCGGAGTGCGCACGCCGGACAGGTCCCGGCGACTGCCCGTGCCGGACGGCATGACGGCCCCGATGGGCTGCGACGCGGTGGAGGTGCCCGCCCGCTTCGGTCCCCTGGTGCTGTCCCGGCTGCCGCGCGTCGGGTGTGTGTACGCCGACGCGGCGCACTGGTGGTGGCTCGTCCCGTCCGACTCCGACTACGCACTTCAGTGGCCGACGCCCGCGCAGTACGCCGCCGGGGCGCTAGTTCCGGACGCCCCGGCGGTCCCCGACCTCATCCACCGGCCGGCCGGCACCCTCCCCTACACCCCGCCGATCCCTCTGTACCTGGCGCTGTGCCGGGTGACGGGGACGACTCCGACGTGGTCACGGCCGGCCGTCGCATGACCTTCGTGGTTGCGTAAACATCGCACGGCGCAGGGCGTACGCCCGCGCGCTCGGCCCGCCGTGCCACGCGCTCTCCCCCGGCGGGTCCGGTCCCGCGATAGTGGCCGTTCGTCGACGTGGATCGGGGGAGGCCGACGGTGGCGGAATCACAGGGTTCGGGCAAGCGGGCGAAGAAGCGCGACGAGGGCCCGCCCGAGGTCTCCGAGTCGGAACAGCTGCTCTTCGGCGGGCCGTTGCGCTACGACCTGGGCTGGAACCAGCACCGGGACGCGTTCCTGGAGCTGAACTTCCGGGCCATGGTGACGCGGCTGCCGGCCCTGCTGGGCTCCAGCTTCCGGCTCGCCTGGCAGGCCGACCGGCAGGCGGCACGGATCGTGCTGGCGGCCGAGGCGGGCCGGGGCGTGGCCCAGGCGGTGGGCCTGCTCGCCATGAACAGCGTCCTGGGGCGGCTGATCACCGGCGGCGCGATCGGGGACCGGCTGCGCGACGCCGTACCGGTGCTGGCCGCGATGGCCGCCGTGGCCCTGCTCGGGGCGCTGCTGCGGGGTGCGTCGACGTATGCGACCGGGCGCCTGGAGCCCAAGGTGGAGCGGGTCGCGACCGAGCTGTATCTGGAGCGGGCGGCGGCCGTGGAGCTGGCCGCGATCGAGGACCACGCCTTCCACAAGCTGCTGGACACCGCGCAGTACGGCGCCGGTTCGGCGCGGCGGATGATCTCGTACTCCACGCGCGTGGTGAGCGCGCTGATCTCGCTGATCGCGGCGGCCGGCGTGCTGACCGTGCTGCACCCCGTCCTGCTTCCGCTGCTGGCGACGATGACGCTGCCGACGGCGTGGAGCGCGCTGACGAACGCCCGGCGGCGCTACGAGTCCTGGCACACCTGGGTGCAGCACGCCCGGGCCGGCTATCTGCTCAGCGGCCTGCTCACCGAACCGGCCGCGGCGCCCGAGATCCGGGTGCACGGGGTCGGGCCCTTCCTGCTGCGGCACTACCGCGCCATGGCGGAGACGGCGGAGGCCGAGCAGGCGCGGCTGGCCCGGCTTGCGGCGCGCACCGGCGTGATCGCGTCGGCCTGGACGGGCCTCGCGAGCGTGGCGACGTACGCGACGCTCGCCGGGCTGCTGCTCGCCGGGGCGATGGCACTGTCCGTGGCCGGTACGGCGGTGATCGCGATCCGCACGGGCTCGTCGAGCCTGGACAACCTGGTGGTGGCGGTCAACTCGCTCCACGAGGACGCCTTGTTCGTGGGCGATCTGCAGAAGCTGTACGTCGAGGCGGCCGAGCGGGCGATCCCGGTGGGCGGCGACCCGCTGCCCGAGGACCCGAGGGAGATCCGCTTCGAGAACGTCACGTTCAGCTACCCGGGCGAGTCCGCCCGCCCCGCCCTCGACGACGTCACGCTCAGCCTCCCGCTGGGCCGGATCGTGGCGCTGGTCGGCGAGAACGGCTCCGGCAAGACCACCCTGGTCAAGCTGCTCGCGGGCCTGTACAAGCCGGACGGCGGACGGATCCTGTGGGACGGCGTCGACGCGGCGACCGCGGACCGGCACCAGCTCGCCGAGCGGGTCGCGATGGTGGCCCAGGACTTCAAGCGCTGGCCGTTCACGGCCCGGGTCAACGTGGCCATCGGCCGCTCCTCGGTGCCCCTGACCGAGGAGCGCATGACCACGTCGCTCGCGGAGGCCGGCGCGGAGGACGTGGTGGCCGATCTGCCGCGCGGCCTGGACACCCTGCTGGCCCGGCAGTTCAACGGCGGCCACGAGCTGTCCGGCGGCCAGTGGCAGCGGCTCGGCGTGGCACGGGCCGCCTACCGCCGCGGCCGGATCCTGGTCGTGGACGAACCGACGGCCGCCCTGGACGCGCGGGCCGAGCTGGAGGTCTTCGAGAAGATCCGCGCCCTGGCCTCGGCCGGGCAGACCGTCGTGCTGATCACCCACCGGCTGGCGTCGGTGCGCCACGCGGACCTGGTGCACGTCCTCGACCAGGGCCGGCTGGCGGAGTCCGGAACCCCGGACGAGCTGCTGGCGAGCGGCGGTATCTACGCGGAGCTGTACTCGCTCCAGGCCGAGCAGTACTCGGCGCCGGTACCGAAGGCCGGTTGAGCCGGCGCCGCTGCGGAGCGGTCAGGCGACCGCGTCGGCGGTCGCCTCGCCGCGGACCACTACGAGAAACGTGTCCGTAGCCAAATCCATGACGACCTCGGCGGCCAGCCCCTCCAGGCGCCGCGCATGCGCGAACTCCTCGGCCGGCCACGATCCCCGCGGCCCGCCCGCGGGAAAGCGTTCGAGCACTGTTCGCCCGTTCACCATCCTGCACCTCCAGAAAGCGTTGTACTTGTAGGAGTTAACGCCCTCCAGGGGCTGAACGCCTCGCTCAGTTGCCGGACTGAGACGTAGTTGACACTCGTTCACCGCGGAGTGTGAGGATCCGGTCACTTAGTGAAGATCCCAGCCACACATCGACTACTTTCTGTTTCATTCCTCGTACTTGTCGTAACGCCTCATTGCATACAACACCGGGAGCTCGACCAGGCCGCGGGCGCGCAGCGAGCGGCGCCACCGCGGGGTTCTCGTCCGTGAGCGTGAGTTCGGGGAAACGCTCCAGGAGGTCGGGGAAGCGGGCGGGGTCGCGGTCGGCGGCGGACGGGGACACCCAGACCGTCTCGCCGGCGGGGATCGTGACACCGCGACCGGGGGGCGGGTCAGGTCCGCGCGAAGGGCGGGTGCCCGGGGTGCTGCAGCAGGGCGAGGACGGCGTTGCCGATGAGCTGCACCGTGTTCTCGTAGCCGGCGAAGAGGATGAGGAAGGCGAGGGACATCAGCTCGTCCTCGCTGAGCCGGTCGCCCTCGTGCGCACGGCGGTCAGATCGGAGAGCAGGTCGTCGGCGGGCTCGCCGCGCTTGTCCGCCAGGAGCCGGATGAAGCAGGCGAGCATCGCCACCACCGCCTCCTCGGCGGCCTCGGGCCCGGCGTCCGGAGCCGGGGCGACGAGGGTGTCGGTCCAGACCCGGAAGTCGAGGCGGCGCTGCTCCGGGATGCCGAGCAGATCGCAGATGACGGTGACCGGCAGGGGCGCGGCGTAGGCGGCGATCAGGTCTGCGGTGCCGTGCGGGCCGAGCGCGTCGAGGAGCCGGTCGGCGGTGCGGCGGATCGGCGTACGGAGCTGCTCGACGCGCCGTGCGGTGAAGGCGCGGCCGACCAGGCGACGGACGCGGGTGTGGTCGGGCGGGTCCATGGTGAGCAGGTTGGCGTCGAGCGCCGGCAGCAGCGAGAACCCCTTGTAGGCCCCGGCGGTGGCGTGCCGTTTGTCCAGCGAGAGCCGCGGGTCGGCGAGGGCGGCGCGTACGTCCTCGTAGCGGGTGACGAGCCAGACGGGGGTGCCGTCCGGTCCGGCGATCCGGTGCACGGGCGCGGTCTCGCGCAGCCGCCGGTAGACGTCGTAGGGATGGTCGAGGAGGCCGTCGGCGGGGCCCAGGGGAGCAGCGTAGGGCGCGGCCGGCTCACGGATTGGGGGCCGACTGCGTTATCCCCTGGGCGAGTTGACCCACGACATGGAAGACGCCCTGGCCGAAGGTGGTCGGGGCGATCAGCACGCCGAAGGTCAGGGCGAGAGCCACGGTCAGCCATGCGTCGGAACGGGTGCGGGCCAGCGGCTTGCGCCGTGCCCGCAGGAAGATGACGACAGCGAGCAGCACCGCCACATCGATCGTGAGCTCCACCGGCCGGCCTCCCGTCAGACGAGTACGTCCCGTACGTCCCGGCCTTCCTGTGTAGCGTGAAACCACTTGGCGTGACTTCCCGATCACCCGCGGTTGGCGGCAAAACGCTTCTCCTGGGCCGATTTTCAGGTCTTGTAATCCTGGATCCGGCGGCCATGGCCGCGGTCGAGCAGCGCGGGCAGCCGCTCCCCCAACTCCCGTACGACCGACGGGACATCGAGGGTGAGCAGCTCCCGGTCACGCATCAGTACCCGCCCGTCGACGATGGTCGTCCGTACGTCGCAGGAGCGGGCGCTGTGCACGAGGGTGGCGGCGAGGTCGTGGACCGGCTGGGTGTGCGGGCCGGTGAGGTCGACGAGGACGATGTCCGCGCGCCGGCCGGGGGCGAGGGTGCCGAGGGTGTGACCGAGGCCGACCGCCCGGGCGCTCTGCAGGGTTGCGTGATGGAGGGCCTGACGGGCTGTCAGCCAGCGTGGGTCGCCGGTGGTCTGCTTCTGGATGAGGGCGGTGAGCGCCATCGACTCCCACACGTCGAGGGAGTTGTTGGAGGCGGCGCCGTCCGTGGCCAGGCCGACGGGGACCCCGATGTCGTACAGGGCGCGGATCGGGGTGGTGGTGGGCCAGGCGAACTTGAGGTAGCCGCGGGGCGCGGTGGCGACGGCCACGCGGCCGTTGGCGCCTCGGAGCACGGGCAGGTCGCGCTCGGTGATACCGGTTCCGTGGGCGATGAGGACGTCGGCGTCGAGGATGCCGGTGCGCTCGAGGACCTCGATGGGGGTGACGCCGTGGCGTTCGAGGCTGACGTCGGTCTGGTCGCGGTTCTCGGCGGCGTGGATGTGGACGGGCAGGCCGTGTGCGCGGGCGAGTTCGGCGGTGGCGGTGAGGTCCGCGTCGTCGACGGTGTAGGGCGCGTGCGGGGCGAGCGCGGTGGTGATGCGGCCGTCGGCGCCGCCCCGGTGTCGTAGCGCGAACTCCAGGGACTTCTCCCGGCCTTGGGGGCCCTGGGAGGAGAAGTACGCCTCTCCCAGATGGGCCCGGATCCCGCACTCCTCGACGACGGTGGCGACCACGTCCATGGTGAAGTAGTGGTCGGCGAAGCAGGTGACGCCGCCGCGGATCATCTCGGCGCAGGCGAGCCTCGCCCCCAGCTCCACGTCCTTCTCGGTGAGGTTGGACTCGACGGGCCAGACGACGTCGTTGAACCACTCCTCGGTGGGCAGGTCCTCGGCGACCCCGCGCAGCGCGACCATCGGCGCGTGCGTGTGGCAGTTGATCAGGCCGGGCATGGCGACCTGGCCGCGCCCGTCGATGCGCTCGGCCGCGGCGAGGTGCTCGACCGCGGAGGCGGCCGTCACCGCCTCGACGACCCCGTCCCGTACGACGACGGCGGCGTCCTCCTCGAACCCGACCCGTTCCCGGTCGTCGTGCACGAGGACGGTGCAGCCGGTGATGACGAGGTCGGCGGGAGATTCGGTCATCCCGCCAACGTACGACGCCGTCGTCGGCCGGCGTGAGCCGATCCGCGCATCCTGTCCCGCCCGGTCGCGGAAACGGCCGGTCTCGGGGACCCTGTCCTCACCACAGCTCGCCGCACGGCTTCTGGAAGGGGCCCGGCATGCTCCTCGGCACCTGGAACCTGGAGAACCTCTACCGGCCCGGCGGCCCCTTCGGGCCCAAGGACAAGGCCGCCTACGAGACGAAGCTCGCCTCCCTCGCCGCCGTGATCACGGAGCTCGACCCCGCACTGCTCGGCGTGCAGGAGGTCGGCGAGCCGGAGGCGCTGGACGACCTGGTGGGCATGCTGGACGGCGACTGGCATGTCGCGCTGTCCGGGCATCCCGACGGCCGGGGCATCCGGGTCGGCTTCCTCAGCCGTACGGCGGTGGAGGTGGTCGCCGACACGAACGCGTTCCCGGAGAAGCTGCGGCCCGTGCAGGAGGACGACTCCGGTGCGCAGGTGTCGGCGGCGGGGCGCGGCTTCCTGGCGGTCGAGGTCGCGACGGACTTCGGACCGCTGCGGGTGGCCGTGGCCCACCTCAAGTCGAAGCTGCTCACCTATCCCGGGAACCGTTTCTTCCCCCATGACGAGGGCGAACGGGCCCGCTACGGCGCCTATGCCCTCTACCGGCGCGCCGCCGAGGCGGCGACCCTGCGGGCGCTGGCGGACACCCTGCTGGCCGGGGACGGACGTGAACGGGACGTCGCCGTGCTGGGCGACCTGAACGACGAGGTGCAGGCCGCGACCACGCAGATCCTGCTCGGCCCGCCCGGCTCCGAGATCGGCACACCGGGCTACGGCCATCCCGACCAGGGCGATGCGCAACGGCTGTGGGACGTGGCCCCGCTGATCCCCGCAGAGCAGCGCTACTCCCGCATCAACTCCGGGCGCCGCGAACTGATCGACCACATTCTGGTCAGCCATCGTCTGGTCCTGCGGGTGACGGCGGCGGGGACGGGCCTGCCGGGCGACGGGACGCTGCGGCTGCCGTCGGTGGGGCCGGATCCGGCGGACCGACGGGGAAGGCCCGGCTCGGACCATGCGCCGGTGTGGGTGCGGGTGGGGCAGTGAGTGCCCCTGTCCGTGGTTCAGGCGGGCGAACAGGGTGGAGACGCGGGCGGGGGCAGCGCGGGTGCTACACCGCGAGGGGCAGCTCGGGCAGGCGCAGCCCCGTCCGTTCGCATCTCTGTTCGAACTGCCCCAGAAGCTCCGCGAGTTGCTCGCGGTGGCGGGCGGAAAGGCGTCCCGAGTCGTCGAGCTGTACGGCACAGGCGGTGGTCGTGTCGACGAGCCGTTCGAGGACGGCGACGACCTCGTCCGCGCCCTTCGAGTGCCGGGCGAGTGCGGGGAGTTCGGCGGCGGCGAGGGCGATGGTGGTGTGGGCCTCGGAGAGTGTGCGGTAGGCCTCGCGGCGGAGGGTCCAGCGGGTGGCTCGGGAGTCGGGGCCGGCCATCGGGTCGCGGGCCTCACGCAGAACGTGGGCGAGGTAGGCGTGCGCGGCGCCGCCCGCCGCGACGAGCCGGGCCCGCACCGTCCCGCCCCGCTGCCCCGGCATCGGCAGATGCCCGACGATGAGGACGATCGCGCAGGCCAGCAGGGTCTCACCGATCCGGCCGGCGGAGGCCTGCGGCTCCCCGCCGACCATCACCAGGGCGAGCACGAGCACGGTGACGACGGCGGTCTGTGCGGCGAAGTGCCGGGTGGCGACGGGGATGAGGGCCCCGCTGACGGCCACGAGCGCGATGAGCCCTTCGGGCCGGGGCAGTACGGCGGCGAACCCTGCGAAGAGCAGAGCCCCGAGCACCGTCCCGGCCGCCCGGCACAGCACCCGCGAGACGAGCGGCCCGAGGTCGGGCTTGACGAGGAAGACGGCGGTGGCGGGCAGCCAGTACCAGTGCGCGTGCTGCCCGTACCAGCGGGCGTGGTGCAGGGCCTGCGCCACGGCCGCGCCGGCCCCGAAGCACAGGGCGACCCGCAGTCCGTACTCCCGCCCACCGGCCCCGAAGGCGATGCGGAAGAGGTCCTTGGCGGTACGCCGCCGGGTGTGCAGGTCGCCCCCTTCCCCCTGGTCGAAGGCGTCGGCGGCATGGAGCAGGGCGTCGTCGAGGGCGCGCAGGGCGGGAGCCGAGCGGTGCGGTGCGGGCAGCGGCCCGGTGTGGGTGTTCTCCCGTACGGCGGCCGCGAGCCGCCGAGGCCCTTCGGACGCCCGTCCGGGGACGGCCTCCCCGGCCCACGCGAGCGCGGTCGCGGCCTCGGCGAGCGGGAGGGCCGCGGCGTACTGCGCGTGCAGCCGCCGCTCCGTGGAGGAGGAGGCGTAACGCCGCAGCCGAGGGCCGGCGAGGGCGTCCTGCGCATGGTCGAGGGCCGCGGTCAGCGCGGCCCGGCGCGCGATGCCGTGCTCGGTCCCGGCCGCCTCGAGCAGATCGGCGACGGCGTCGTACACGGCCGCCACGGCATCCCGCTCCCCGTCGAACCGGAAGTCACCGGCAATGGCACCGGGGGTGGGGAGCAGCAGCCGCAGGGCGAGCAGCCATCCGGCGCCCGCGAGATAGGCCAGGGCGCGCAGCCACCCGGCCTCCGGGACCGGCATCCCGGCCCCGATGGCGGAGGCGACGAGCACCTGCGTCCCGGCACCGGAGGCGACGGGCCCGATGGCGCTGATGCCTCCGGCGAGCAGCCCGACGCCGGTGAGCAGGAGGGTGAGCGCGACGGCTCCGGCATGCTCCCCGGCGTACGTCCCGACGAGCAGCCCACCGGCCCCCGCGAGCGCGGGCACCCCGAGCCGCTTGACGGAGACGCGCCGGCTGCCCGGCCGGTCGTTGATCCCGGCGAGCATGGCGGCGATGGCGGCGACGACACCGAGGGAGGTGCGGCCCAGGAGGACGGCGGCGAGGAGGAGCGGCCCGGCGGCGAGAGCACCGCGCAGGACGGCGCTCCAGGGGATGGGGCCGCGCTGGGCGCGGAGGGCGTGGGCGAGCCAGGGCGGCAGCGCGAAGGGACGGGTTTCAGAGCCGGTGCGGGCGGCGGGGCGGGACACGGGGGCGGGGCTCCTGTCCGGACGAGGGCGGGGTGTGCCTTCGGGCGACGGTGGCCGAGTTGCGGGGTGTGGTGCCCACGGTAGATCGCGTTCCTGGAGCGAACGGGACGATTGTGTTTCCGGGGTGTGACGGTCGGCCGGAAGGGCGCGTTCTTTATGAACGCAATGCTCCGAACGTCGTCGCGCCGCCGGGGCGAAGCAGGTGGCGGCGGTCGAACATCAAGTGGGCGCGGATGTGGAGGCAGCGGATGTGGAGGCCGAAGAGAAGGCGGACGAGAAGAGGTCCTCCGCGTCAGCGATCACCCGTACCAACACCTCCGGATCCGAGCGCAGTTGCTCAAGTACCGGGTCGAGCCCCCGCAGACCGGCCCGCTCCAGCAACCGCTTCTCATTCGTCACCCACTCCCCTCGTGCCGCCAGCACGGCGTGCCCGGTCTGTACGGCGGCCGTGGCGACGGCTCCGGCGACCTCGGTGAGGCGGCCGTGCGGGGCGTGGTTGGTCTTCGCGTAAGCGAGGGTGGCGTGGGCGGTGCCCCGCCAGCGCTCGGCGGCGGAGGCCCGCAGCTTCTGCGGATACGCGGCCGGCCGCGGCGCCTCGCCCCGAAGCACCCGGTTGACCGCCAGTTCGGCAACGACCAGATAGCTCGGGATCCCGGCGAGATGGAACATCAACGGTTCCACCCGGAACCGCCCTTCCTCCGCCTCCGCCAACTCGTGCTCGACGACATCGAGGTCGCGGTAGTGGACATCGACGCGCCGCCCGTCGATCGTCAGCCAGGCACCTCCGTTGAAGACCCCGCCGCCCCATCCTCCGACCTCGGAGACCTCACCCTCCCAGCCGAGGGCACGCAGGTCGGCGGGGGCGAAATGCCCTCGGTAGTAGACGGCCAGGTCCCAGTCGCTGTCGGGCCGGTGCGTGCCCTGGGCTCGTGAACCGCCGAGGGCGACGGCCCGGACGGTGGGAAGGGCGGCGAGCCGGTCGACGACGGTGTCGAGGAACCCCTGATCGTCTCCGGTCATCTCAACCATGCCGACCAGCCTGCCGCTCCACGAGGGTCCGTGCCACGCAATATCAGACAGTGCCACGAAGGCCGTTCCGGACACCCACCGAGTTGCGAGCTCGAAGAAATGGTTTGAGCGAGGCCGAGCCCCGCTGTTACTTTCCTGGCGGACCGTGAAGTCGTCGTATGGAGGTGAGACCCGTGAACACAGTTACCCATGGGTGCTCCCTCAACCCGTCACGGTCCGGCGGCTGACATTCGGTGTCGCCAGGAGCGCCTGAGATCGAGGCACTCCTGGAGGGAGACTCCGATGAACACAAAACCTTGCACATCCGGCCTGGGCGGGAGCGCGCTGGTGATCACGCGCGTCACCGAAAGCCAATGGCATGCACTCGATGACGACCTGGTGGTCGGCCGCGGGCATGCGCAGCACCGTCCCGACGGACGCCTGTTCGTCAGTATCGACGCCTGGCACGAGGCCACCTTCGACCGGCTCGCCGAGGCGATGCTCGCGGAACTTCCGGCGCCGCTGTACACGGTGGTCGACGAAGCCGACGCGGAGCTGACGGCCGGCTGGCGGCGGGCCGGTTTCACGGTCCGTCGTCGCGAGTGGGAGTACGTCGTACCGACCGACCCGCAGGTCACAGGGCTCGAAGCGGTCCTGCCGCCCTCGGGCGTGACGATCGTGCCCGCCGGTCAGGCGGACGAGGGCCTGCTGCGGGCGGTGGACCACGCGATCCGGGCCGAGGTCGAGGCGACCGTCGGATGGCAGTCGATGCCCGCCGAGGTCGTTCCCCGCCCGGTCGACGACACCATCGTCGACCCGTCGAAGTACGCGGTGGCCGCGGCGCCGGACCGCTACCTGGGGCTGGTCCGGGTGGTGACGGTGATCCGGCCGCGCATCGGACTGGTCGCCGTTCGGGCCGGCGAACAGCGCCGCGGCATCGCCCGGGCGTTGCTGGCCCACGCGCTGGGGACACTGCACCGCTCCGGGTTCGCCACGGCCTGGACCGAGGTCCAGGAGTCCAACCAAGCGGCCGCGGCGCTGTTCGAGGGCATCGGCGCCCGGCCGGCGAGCAGCAACCTGGAGCTGGTGCGATGACGAGGAACAAGAACGTCATCGAAGTCGAGGGCAAGGTCGTCGAGTGTCTGCGCAGCGCCATGTTCACCGTGGAGCTCGAGAACGGCCACCAGGTGCTCGCGCACATCAGCGGGAAGATCCGCAAGAACTACATCAGGATCATGCTGGAGGACCGGGTGCTGGTGGAACTCCCGCCGTACGACCTGACGCGGGGCCGGATCGTGTTCCGGTACCGGAACTAGCGGCCGGCGCCTTCCGCGCCGGCTGATCCCGGGCCCCGGTCACGGCGTTTCCGCGTGACCGGGGCCCGAGCTTCACCCGGAGGGAAATTCGGATGCGCTCCCGGCGGCCGGACCGGACCATCGGTGAGTTGTTTCTCGCCCTCTCCGGGAGCCGCCCCATGGTCCGCCGTGTCACCGTGCCGTCCCTCTTCCCGCCGCCCCTCTACTCCCACGCCTCCGTCGTCGAGGCCGGCGCCAGGCTGGCCTTCCTCGCCGGCTCCGTCCCCCTCGACGCCGAGGGGAAGCTGGTCGGCGAGGGCGACCCGGTACGGCAGGCCGGGCAGGTGCTGGCCAATCTGGAGGAGCAACTGCACGCCGTCGGCAGCGACTTCGCGCATGTCGTGGCCACGGACGTGTATGTCGTCAGCGGTGAGACCGCCGTGCTCGCGGCCGTCTGGGACGTCGTCGAAGCATCCGGGCTCAGTGTCGGGCCGCACTCCTCCACCCTGATCGGCGTGGCGTGTCTGGGGTACACGGGGCAGCTGGTGGAGATTACAGCCACCGCCGTGGTTCCCGAGGTTTCCCACGTTTCGTAAGGGGTCGCATGTTGATCGAGCATCGCGGGCGGCGTCCCGTCGTCCCCGATTCCGCCTACGTCGCCCCGACGGCCGTCCTGTGCGGTGCCGTGACCCTCGGGGAGCGGGCCAGGGTGCTGCACGGTGCCGTGCTCACCGCCGAGGACGGGGAGGTCCGGGTCGGCTCGGACGTCGTCGTCATGGAGAACGCGCTGGTGCGCGGGCGGGCCGGGCACCCCGCCTTCATCGGTGACGCCGTGCTCGTCGGACCGCACGCCCATGTCAACGGCGCGACCATCGAGGACGAGGTGTTCGTCGCCACCGGGGCCTCGGTCTTCCCGGGGGCCGTGGCGGGCGCCGGCTCGGAGTTGCGGGTCAACAGCGTGCTGCACGTCAACTCGGTGCTGCCGCCCGGCACCGTCGTACCCATCGGCTGGATCGCGGCCGGGACGCCCACGGCGCGGCTCTTCGCGCCCGGCGAGCACGACGAACTATGGGCTGTGCAGAAGGAGTTGGACTTCCCCGGCACGCTCTACGGCGCCCCGCGCGGCACCTCCATGCGGGACATCATGGCGCGCCAGGTCGACTACTACGGCGCCCATCACCACGACCTCACCCTCGACGACTGACGGGATCCGCGCTTGTCTTTCGAACCCGCTGCCACCACCCTCCGCCGAGCCGTCTCGGGCCTCGATGCCGCCGCCGCGGCCGACGTCTGGCTGACCTCCTTCGCCGCGGCCCTGCCCACGGTCGTCAGCCCCCGCTCCGCCGACGACGTGCGCGACTACTTCCGGGACGTCGTCGTACCCCTGCGCGAGACCTGGGTCGCGGACGCCGGGGCCGAGGGCGGCGTCGTCGGCGTGATGGTGCTCCACGACGACGAGGTCTCCCAGCTGTATCTGCGTCCCGACTGGCGTGGGCGCGGCATCGGCGACCGTTTCGTCGCGCTCGCCAAGGAGCGGAGTCCCGGCGGGCTCAGCCTGTGGACCTTCCAGGTCAACAAGCCGGCCCACCGGTTCTACGAGCGGCACGGCTTCGTCGCCGTCGAGTACACGGACGGCAGCGGGAACGAGGAGCAGGAGCCGGACGTGCAGTATGTGTGGCGCCCCTGAGCACCTGGAGGCCACAGCGACGGTTTCAGGGCTTCCCGGGCCCGTGGTCCCGGTAGGCCCAGGCCGCCGCCTGCGCGGCCAGCCCCACCACGTCCACTTCCCCGGTGTCGCCGTCGAGGTGCCGGTACTCCACCGCCGTGAGGATCACTATCCGTTCCCGCAGGCCCAGGTGGTCGTGGAAGCCGGAGGCGAGGATGTCGGCGGCTGCCTCGCCCGCGGGGACGCCGGCCGCGTGCCGGGCGTGGACGAGGGCTTCCAGTTCCCGCAGGTAGGTGACGTGGCCGCGGACGTCCTGGACGCTCATCACCGGCCCGTGTCCGGGAATGACCACCTCCGGCTCCAGGGCCAGGATCGTCTCGCAGGCCGTGGCGACCCGGGCGAGCGGGCCGTCCCAGTGGACGGGGTGGTCGTCGGCGAACAGGATGTCCCCCGCACATACGACCCGCTGTCCGGGCAGGTGGACCATGAGGTCGCCGGCCGAGTGCGCGGGACCCACCTCGATCAGTTCGGCCTCGATGTCTCCCACGGTCAGGGCATACCGGCCGGAGAAGGTGGTGGTGGGCGCGACGGCCTCCGCGCCCTCGTACGCATAGCGGCCGAAGTGCTCGCGCGCGTACCAGCCCAGCGGCTGGTCGGCGGGGGTCTGGTGGGTGAGGAAGTGCATCTGCTGCGGGGAGGGTTCGCGGCAGAGGTGCTCCGCGCTCGCCTTCGTGGCGATGATCTCGGCGCCCGGGAAGCAGCCGTTGCCGAAGGTGTGGTCGCCGTTGACGTGCGTGTTGACGATCGTCGTCACGGCTGCCGCGCCCGCGGGCAGGACCGGGCGGGCCGCGGTGAGCAGCGCCTCGGTCATCGGCCGGTCGTAAGGGGTGTCGACCAGGGCCGCCTGCTCCCCGGAGGTGATGAGCAGGCAGTTCGCGAAGCCCCAGGTGCCCGCGTGGCCCGGGGACCACAGGTGGAGTCCGTCGGCCACCCGGGTGAGTTCGTCAGGAAGGTTCATGGCGCTCATTGTCGGGGACGGTGATCGCGCGGGTCGGCGGGTGCGCCCCACGTCCGCCTCTTCGGCACCGGCTTCGCGTAACTCCCCGCGCGGCTGGTCGTCAGTTCCAACGCCACCAGTGACTCTGCCAGTTTGACGGCCGCCCCGACCCCGTCCACCACCGGCAGTCCGAGCTTCTCCCCCACCAGCCGCTGCAGTCCGGTCATCCCGGCGCACCCGAGCACCAGGACCTCGGCCCCGGCCTCCCGCACCCGTTCGGCAGCCGCCAGGAAAGCGGCCTCCGTGCGGTCCGCGTCGCCCAGGTCGAGGACTCCGAGGCCGGTCCCGACGACGGCGGCGCAGTTGCGCCCGACCCCCGCCAGTTCGAGGCTGTCCTCGATCTGGCCGCACGACCGCTCCAGCGTGGTCACGACCCCGTACCGGCGCCCCACCAGGCAGGCCAGATGGGCCGCGGCCTCCGTGATGTCGACGACCGGTACGTCCACCAACTCCCGTACGCCTTCCCGCCCGTGCTCCCCGAAGCCGGCCATCACCACGGCGTCGTACGGGCCCTCGTACCCGCGCAGCAGATCGATGACGGCCGTGGCCGACAGGTAGCTGTCGAGCCAGCCCTCGGCCGACTCCGGGCCCCACGCGGGGGTCAGACCGAGCACGGTGGTGCCCGGGCCTGCCGCGGCCCGGGCACCTCGTACGATCTCCTCGGTCATCTCCTGCGTGGTGTTGCAGTTGGTGACGACGATCCGCACGCTCGTCAGACCTCCACGGCAGTCGGTTCGGTGGCACGCTCGGACCGGCAGATCACCAGGTACAGGCCGGCGCCCAGGGCCGTACCGATGAACCAGGAGTACGGGGCGACGTCGCTGAAGGTCTTCACCAGGGCGAGCACCGCCGCGACCGCAGCCGAGGGCAGGAACGCCCAGAGGGCCTTGGGGTTGACGCCCTTGCGGTAGTAGTAGCGGGAGCCGGGGCGGGCGTCGAACAGCTCGTCCACGTCGACGCGGCCCCGCTTGACCAGGTAGTAGTCGACCATGATCACGCCGAACAGCGGGCCGAGGAAGGCGCCGAGGCCGCCGAGGAAGTAGTTGACGACCGTGGGGTTGGAGAAGAGGTTCCACGGGGTCACGACCAGGGCCGCCACCGTGCTGATCATGCCGCCGAGCTTGAAGGTGATCTTCTGCGGCCAGACATTGGCCAGGTCGTACGCCGGTGAGACGAAGTTGGCGACGATGTTGACGCCCATGGTGGCGACGGCGAAGGTGAACGCGGCGACGACCAGCACCCAGGTGTTGCCCACCTTCGCCACCAGCTCCGCGGGGTCCGTGATCGCCTGACCGAACACCTTGAGCGAGCCGGCCGTGACGATCACCGAGACGACCACGAAGGCCGTCGAGTTGATGGGCAGGCCCCAGAAGTTGCCGCGGCGGACCGTCCTGTAGTCCGGCGCGAAGCGGGAGAAGTCGCAGAAGTTGAGCATCAGGGTGCCGTAGGTGGCGAGGATCAGGCCGATCGCGCCGAACCACTGCCGCCACTGCTCACCGGTCGAGACCGGGTGCGGGGTGGAGGTGAGCGAGATGCTCCAGTCCGCCTTCGACAGGACCCAGACCGCCAGCGCGATCATGACGAGCCAGATCGCCGGGCCGCAGAAGTCCTGGAACTTGCGCACGGACTCCATGCCCTGACTGATGATCAGCGCCTGGATCAGCCACAGCGACAGGAACGACACCCAGCCGAGCGCGTTGAGCCCCAGGAAGGAGTGGTGCGTCCAGGACTCCAGACCCGGCCAGGCGGCCAGCAGCATCACGTTGACGGCGACGGAGGCGAGGTAGGTCTGGATGCCGTACCACATGATGGCGATCACGGCCCGGATGAGGGCCGGGATGTTGGCGCCCCAGACACCGAAGCTGATGCGGCTGACGACCGGGAAGGGCACGCCGTGGCGCTGGCCGATCCTCCCCATCCAGTTCATGCCGGCGTAGATGAGCACGAAGCCGACGAGCAGGGAGGTGAAGACCTGCCAGACGTTCATGCCGAGGACCAGCAGTCCGGCGGCGAAGGTGTAGTTGCCGAGATTGTGGACGTCGGACATCCACATGGCGAAGAGGTCGAAGACCTTCCAGTTGCGCTTGACGGCGGGCGCGAGGTCTTCGTTGGTGAGCCGGGGATCGGGGACGAACGCTGGTGCGCCGGTGGCTTCGGCGCGGTCGGCGAGGGACACGGAGCCTCCAGGGGACGGGGCGGAGGGTGGAGACGACAGCCGTTTGGTATACCAAACTGCGGACATGGTCCCGCCGTCAAGCGTTCCGCCCGATGTCACCATTGTTAACGCTCGGTAAAACAGCCCCGGTGTCGGAGAAGATGGCTCCATGAGCTCCACGACGAAGATCGAACCCCTGGGCGCGGTCCGCGAGCGGGTCCTGGCGAGTCTGCGGCAGGAGATCATCGCGGGCAGCCTCCGCCCCGGTGACCGGCTGGTCGAGCGGGAGCTGGCCGACCGTTTCGGGGTCTCCCGGGTGCCGGTCCGCGAGGCGATCCGCGCGCTGGTCGCCGAGGGGTTCGTGCACTTCGAGACGCCGCGCCGCACGGTCGTACGCCGTCTCACCCCGCACGACGTGCAGGAGCTGTTCGAACTGCGCGAGGCCCTGGAGGTCTACGCCGCCGGGCTCGCCGCGGCCCGCGCCACTCCGGAGGACCTGGCCCAGGTCCAGGAACTGCTCGACCTCGCAGCCGCCGCGACGGAGGCGGGGGACGCGGAGGCGATCACGGACGTCAACAGCCGTCTGCACGACCGCATCGTGGCGATGGCCGGCAACAGCCTGCTGACCGAGGCCCTTGAGCCGGTCGCCGGGCGACTGCGGTGGATGACCCGGCGGAACGAGGAGTGGCCCCAACTCCTCCTGGAACACCGCGAGTTGTACGAGGCGATCGCCTCCGGCGACCCCGACCGCGCCCGCGCGCACGCCCTCGCCCATGTACGGACCAACTACCGCTCCACGGTGCGGCATCTGTTCGGCGAGGCCGAGGTGCCCGACTGACCGTACTTGTCCGTCGCGGCCACCAGCGCCTCGGCCACTCCCGGCGACCGCGTGTCGTGCCCGACCTCGTCCACGACGATCAGCTCGCTGCCGGGCCAGGCGTGGTGCAGGCGCCAGACGGTGCCGAGGAGGTTGCCGAAGTCGAGGCTGCCCTGGACGAGGGTGCCGGGAACGTCCTTGAGCAGAGGCGCGTCCCGCAGGACCACCCCTTCGTCGTTGCCCTCGCCGAAGAAGCAGTCGTGGCCCCAGTAGTGCGTGACCGTCCGGGCGAAGCCCATGCGGAACTCCGGGTCCTCGAAACGCTGGACCGAGCGCGGCGGCGCGGGAATGATCGCCGTCTCCCAGTCGGTCCAGGCGCGCGCCGCCCGCTCCCTCACGGAGGGGTCGGGGGATTCGAGGAGGCGGTTGTACGCGGCGGCGAGATTGCCGTCCCGCTCGTCGGCGGGCAGTTCGGCCAGGAACCGCTCGAAGGCTTCCGGGAAGATCTTTCCCAGTCCCCTGGTCAAGAGCGCGTGTTCGGCGTCGGCGCCGGTGGCGACGAGGGTCAGGACCAGCTCGGACACCGCCGCCGGATGCGTCTGCGCGTACCGCAGCCCGAGCACCGAGCCCCACGACGCGCCCCACACCAGCCAGCGCTCGATCCGCAGATGAGCACGGAGCAGCTCCAGGTCGGCGATGAGATGAGCCGTCGTGTTGACACTCATGTCGGTGTCGTACGCGCTCGCCCGCGGCGTCGAGCGTCCGCAGCCGCGCTGGTCCAGCTGCACGATCCGGTAGGCGGCAGGATCGAAAAGGCGCCGTGGGTAGGGGCTGCTGCCGGAGCCCGGCCCGCCGTGCAGCACGACCGCGGGCTTGCCGTGCGGGTTGCCGCTGGTCTCCCAGTACACGCGGTTGCCGTCGCCGACGTCGAGCATGCCGTGGTCGTAGGGCTCGATGTCCGGGTAGAGGGGCATCCGGGCACCGTAACGCTCCTACGGCCGTCCCCGCCCCTCATTTCACGGGCAGTCCCGCCGCCTCCCCCGCCCTGCGCAGCACGTCCCGCAGCATCTCGGGGGTGAGCTTGCCGGTGAAGGTGTTGCGCTGGCTGACGTGGAAGCAGCCGAAGAGGTCGAGGCCGTCGAGCGGCACGCGTGCGCCATGGGCGAAGACGGGCCGCGGCCGGGGCACCGTCCAGCCGGCCCCGGCGAACGCGGGCAGCGCGGCCTGCCAGCCGAAGGCGCCGAGCACGACGACCGCGCGCAACGTCGGCCGCAGCAGCGTGAGCTCCTGGACCAGCCAGGGGCGGCAGGTGTCGCGCTCCCCGGGGGTGGGTTTGTTCTCGGGCGGGGCGCAGTGCACGGGCGCGGTGACGCGGACGCCGTGCAGCTCCAGGCCGTCGTCCGCGGCCACCGAGGTGGGCTGCGAGGCGAGGCCGACGTCGTACATCGCCCGGTACAGCACGTCCCCGGAGCGGTCGCCGGTGAACATACGGCCGGTGCGGTTGCCGCCGTGGGCGGCGGGCGCCAGGCCGATGATCAGGAGCGGGGCGTCGGCGGGGCCGAATCCGGGCACCGGGCGCGCCCAGTACGTCCAGTCCTGGAAGGCCGCGCGCTTCGTCCGCCCGACCTCCTCCCGCCACTCCACGAGCCGGGGACACGCGGAGCAGCCCGCGATACGGGTGTCGAGCTCGGCCAGGCTGTCCATGCCCCAACGGTATGACCACCGGATGGGCGGGCGCCGAGCGGCGGTTCCGCCGATCCCGGCCCATGCTGGAGTCATGGACGTGCAACCCCCTGTCGTCCCTCCTGTTGTCGTGCTTGCGCCGCAGGCGGACGGCGGACGGCGCGTGACGATCCGCGGCAAGCGCGTCGGCACCGCCTACACCCTCTTCGACGTGCTGGACTTCGTTCACGGTGCGGGTCTGCCCGCCGAGGAGGACCGGGCCGTCGACGACCCCGAGCTGATCGAATGGCGTGGCGGCGGTCCGTATGTGTGGAACGGCACGACGTAGCGGCCGGTACGCGCCATGAGCCGAACCTGGAGGTGGGCCATGAGCACCCTCGAAGAACACGTCGATGTCGGAGTTCCGATCGACCAGGCGTGGGACAGCCTCCACCGGGTGGAGAACTACTCACGCTTCGTGGAGGGAGTGCGCGACGCCCATGCCGAGCCGCAAGGGCGGGCGCATCTGGACGTCGAGGCCGGCGGCCGGGGCCGGGAACTCGACGCCGAGGTCTCCGACCGCTACGGGGAACGCGTGATGGAGTGGCACACCATGGGCACCCCCGAGCTGACCGGCTCCTTCTCCCTGCAGCCGATCGACCGGAACCGCACCCGGGTCCAGGCACGCCTCGAGTACGACCCCGACGCGCTCCGGGCGGCCTTCGGCGGTCCGAGGGGCTTCGCCCAGGCGAGCACGATCGAGCGGATCGTCCGTACCGATCTCCAGCACTTCAAGAAGTACGTGGAACGCGGGCGGTGATCCGCGGGTGCCGCCGAGCGCCGCTCCTGCGCGGTGCCGGTCGGTTCACCCGCTGCGGAGAGCTAAGGTCGGGAGCATGGCTTCCGAAGCTGACGAGGAGAAGGGCGGGCCGGACCCCGCCGAGCAGACGGCGCCCGAAGCCGTCGATCCCCAGATCGCCGCCGCCATCGCCGCCGCGGAGGCCGCGGGCCCCGGGGACGGTGCGACCGTGCGGATCGACAGCTGGATCTGGGCCGTGCGCCTGGCCAAGACCCGCTCGGTCGGCGCGGCCGCCTGCAAGGGCGGGCATGTGCAGGTGAACGGGGTGCGCGTGAAGCCCGCGCACACCGTGCGGATCGGCGACGAGGTGCGCGTCCGGCAGGAGGGCTGGGAGCGGATCGTCGTCGTCAGGCGACTGATCCGCAAGCGGGTGGGTGCCCCCGTGGCCGCCCAGTGCTACATCGACAACTCCCCGCCCCCGCCGCCCCGCCAGCCCTTCGCCGCCCCGGCCGGCATCCGCGACCGCGGCACGGGCCGCCCGACCAAGCGGGACCGCCGCGACATGGAACGCCTGCGAGGGCTCATGGAGGGCGGCAAGCCGAGGCCGAGCGGACGCTGACCCACACGGATGGCGCCCGGCTCGCGCCGGACGCCACCCGCGGTCTTTGGGCTCACACCCGTCGTCGTACCAGCTTCAGCAGTTCCCCGGTGGAACCGCGCCGAGCCCAGGCGATGAGAGCCAGCGGGACGATCAGGATCAGCGGGGTCGCCGCGTTCTCGCCGTCGAAGACGGTGGTCTGGACGACGAACGCGCCCACCATGAGCCCGCTCAGCGCGATCGCCGCGACCGACTGCAGCACCGGGATCAACAGGGCCACCGCACCGGCCAGTTCGAGAGCGCCGATGGTGTACATGCCGGTGCTGCCCCAGCCGATCTTGTCGAAGGCGTCGACCGCGTAGTGGTTCCCGATCAGCTTGGGCAGGGCGCTCGCGATGCCGTAGAAGAGGGCGAGCAGCACCTGAAGCGTGCGCAGGGCGATCCGGGCGCGGCGGCCGCGGGTGGTCGCGGACTCGGCGACGACGGGGGCGGAAGCGAGGCGGGCGGTGGTCTCGGACATGGGGTTCTCCTGTGGTGAGCGGTGCGTCGTGCTGTCACAGGGGTAGACCGGCCGCCGCCCGGGAACTCATCGCCGCCGAGCGGAATTTCGCGGGGTTCCCTACAACGGGAACCAGCCGTGCCCGATGTACCAGTGCCGTCCCGCCCTCAGGTGGTCGCCGACCGCCCGTTCCACCGTCGTACGCCGCGGCAGGCTCTCGACGGGCAACTCCGGGTCGCCGAACACGAACTGGACGGGTTCCTTGTCGGCCGGCTCCCGGTCCTCGCGGGCGATGCGGAAGCGGTCCTGGAACCGCACGATGTTGGAGTCCTCCGGCAGATACTCCTTCAACTGCGCATCCAGCAGCCAGGAGTGGCACAGTGCGGCCCGGTACTTCTCCTCGGGGTAGTGCAGCGCGAAGAACTCCGACGCCAGCGCCAGCGAGCGCTCGCAGGCCGCCGGTGACAGCGGGCCGAGGTGGTCCGGGATGTGCACGTTCAGACAGGGCGTGCCCGGCGCCACGTCCAGGCCGGCCGACGCCAGCACCCGCGCGGTGCGCTGCCCGTGCCGCGCCCGCTCGAACTGCAGCCGGCCCAGCTGGTACAGCTCACCTCGGAAGTGGTGGGTGAGCCACCACGGCGCCTGCACGCCCGCCCGGTGGTGCCGCCTGCGGTGCACGGCCATGTTCCGCCCGAGGTCGGCGAGGGTACGCCGGGAGACGTCGTCCGGGACACCCCGCGCACGGTGGTACGCACGCGTGTACGGCAGCGCGGCCACGAACACGTACACGGGGAAGCAGCGCTGCAGCGGCCCCGACGCCCAGTCCAGCTGGGGCAGGTCGACGGCGGTGCCGACCTCCCCCATCCCCCGGACGAGTTCCTCCACCGAGGCCTCGAGGGCGCGCAGCAGCTCCGGGTCGTCCGTCACCCGCCGGCCCATCCGTACGAGCTGGTTGATGTCCTCGTGCGGTACGGCGAGGTCCAGCAGCACCTCGGCGAGTTCATCGGCATCCGGCAGCACGCGGTGACCCCCTAGTCCCGTTCCCCTTGGTGAACGTCCGTCCCGAAGAGTACGTTGCCAACAGGAGTGAAGTGATCCCGATGCGTACGGGCAGTGAGCCTACGACCGCGCGCAGTGCACTGCGGGCGCGGTTCTGGCTGAGTGTGTGGGGGCTGGTCTGGGCTGTCTTCGGCACGGCCGCGTTCGCCCTGGTGGGGCGCCCCGGATGGGCCGCCGCGTGCGGTGTGCTGTGGCTGGTGGTCACCGTCGACATGACCGTCATCCTCAAACACATGCGCGAGGGCCCGCACTACCAGCCGGGCCGGGACATACCCCCGTACCGGCCGCCGGAGAACCGGCCCCGCTAGCGGATGCTCATGAGTCGAACCGTGCCGCCTTCAGGTACTCCGGGTTGGGGTCGAGGGCGGCGGCGAGTCTGAAATGGCGCTTGGCCTGCTCTGCCTCGCCCCGGCGCTGGTAGGTCCGGGCGAGGGCGAAGTGCGCGAACGCGTTGTCCGGCTCGCGCTCCAGGACGATCGTGAACTCCAGCTCGGCGGGCCGCAGTTGCGCGGCGGCGAAGAAGGCACGCGCGCGCAGCAACCGGGCCGCGGTGTTCTCCGGGTGGGCGGCGATGACGGAGTCGAGCAGCTTCACCGCGCCCCGCGGGTCCCGTGCGTTGAGCAGCTGCTCGGCGGCACGGAAGTCGATGACATGCGTCTCCGGAGTACGTCCGGTGGAACCGCTGGTCTCGGGCACGGCAGAGTCCTTCCCTCACTCGAAGGGTTCAACGCCCCGGTCAGGGGGGCCTATTCCTGGGGCGTTCGAGGCGTACCGGACGCCCCGGACGCGACCTGCGCCCTGCGTACCAGGTCCGCCCAGACGTCCTTCACCCGGGCCTGGAGCTCTTCCAGCGGTACGTCGTTGTCGATCACGACGTCCGCGATCTCCCGGCGCTTGTCGCGGGTGGCCTGGGCGGCCATGCGCGCGCGTGCGTCCTCCTCGGTCATGCCGCGCAGCCGTACGAGCCGGTCGAGCTGGGTCTCGGGACTCGCGTCGACGACGATCACGAGGTCGTACAGCGGGGCGAGGCCGTTCTCCGTGAGCAGCGGCACGTCGTGGACGACGACCGCGTCCGCGGCGGCCGCGGCCTCGAGCTCCCGGGAGCGCGCGCCCACCAGGGGATGCACGATCGAGTTCAGGACGGCCAGCTTCTCCGGGTCGGCGAAGACGATCGAGCCCAGCTTGGGCCGGTCGAGACTGCCGTCGGCGGCGAGCACCTCCTCGCCGAAGGCCTCCACGACCGCCGCCAGCCCGGGTGTGCCCGGCGCGACGACCTCGCGCGCGATCCGGTCCGCGTCGATCAGTACGGCACCGCACTCGACGAGCAGCCGCGACACCTCGCTCTTGCCGGCACCGATCCCGCCGGTCAGCCCCACTGTCAGCATGAGCGGCAGCTTAGGGCCTGCCACTGACAGCGGGACCACCGGAGGTCAGTTGTCGCCCTCTCGTTCCGCCAGGAAGCGTTCGAACTCGAGGCCGATCTCGTCCGCCGACGGGATGTCGACGGGCTCGGCGAGCATGTTGCCCCGGCTCTCGGCGCCCGCGACCGCGTCGTACTGGTTCTCCAGGCCGGAGACGAGGGTGGTGAGCTCCTCGTCGCCCTCCTGGATCTGCCGGTCGATCTCGGTCTGAGTGCGGTGCGCGTCCGTGCGCAGCGAGTGCGCGATACCCGGGAGCACCAGGCCGGTGGCCGCGGTGATGGCCTCCAGGACGGTCAGGGCGGCGTCCGGGTACGGGGACCTGGCGATGTAGTGCGGCACGTGCGCGGCGACACCGAGGACGTCGAAGCCGGCCTCCATGAGGCGGTACTCGACCAGGGACTCGGCGCTGCCGGGGACCTGCGCCTCGTCGAAGGGGCTGCGGTGGCCCGGGACGAGGTCGGTGCGGTTGCCGTGCGGGGTCAGGCCCACGGGGCGGGTGTGCGGAACGCCCATCGGAATGCCGTGGAAGTTCACGGACAGGCGCACGCCCAGCCGCTCCACGATCTGCTGGACGGCCGCGGCAAAGCGCTCCCACTCCACGTCCGGCTCCGGGCCGGACAGCAGCAGGAACGGCGCTCCGGTGGTGTCCTGGACGAGCCGCACGTCGATGGTGGGCTCCTCGTACTCGGTCCACCGGTCGCGCTTGAAGGTCAGCAGCGGACGGCGGGCACGGTAGTCCACGAGCCGGTCGTGGTCGAAGCGGGCGACGACCTGGTGGGGCTGCGAGTCGAGGATCCGGTCGACGATCTGGTCGCCGGTCTCGCCCGCGTCGATGTATCCGTCGAAGTGGTAGAGCATCACAAGACCGGCCGACTCCTGGGCGAGCGCCATGTCGACGACAGCCAGCCCCTTCGGCTCCCACGCGTACAAACCCTGCGGATCAAGCACAGTGACCGCTCCTCCTCGTGTTCGTACGTTCCAACGCCCCCTGGAGCAAGGGCATTCCCCCCGGTACGCCTGATCAGCCATCTCTTACGGGCTTTTCGTGGCCAAGGGGCCGGGCAGCGGCTTTTCAGGGGCGCGGGGCTGTATCGATGTGCGGCTCCGCCGCGTGGGCGCGACCAGCCGCATCCGGTCCGCAGACGACATGCGACCCACAACGCCTGAGGGGCCGCACCTCGAAAGGTACGGCCCCTCAGTCAGGAGCTACTGCTCAGCGAGCGTTCAGCTCTGGCCCCCGGCCAGCTTCTCGCGGAGAGCGGCAAGCGCCTCGTCGGAAGCGAGCGCACCGGAGGTGTCCGCACCCTCGGAGGAGTACGAACCGCCACCGCCCGCGGCCGGAGCCGCACCGGCGGCGTCGCCACCCTCGGCGGCAGCGGCAGCGTCGGCCTCGCGGCTCTTGATGACCTGCTGCTGGTGCTGCTCGAAGCGGGTCTGCGCCTCGGCGTACTGGCGCTCCCACTCCTCGCGCTGCTTCTCGTAGCCCTCGAGCCAGTCGTTGGTCTCGGGGTCGAAGCCCTCGGGGTAGATGTAGTTGCCCTGGTCGTCGTACGAGGCAGCCATGCCGTACAGGGTCGGGTCGAACTCGACCGAGGCCGGGTCGGCACCGAAGGACTCGTTGGCCTGCTTCAGCGAGAGGCTGATGCGACGGCGCTCGAGGTCGATGTCGATGACCTTGACGAAGATCTCGTCGTTGACCTGGACGACCTGCTCCGGGATCTCCACGTGGCGCTCGGCCAGCTCGGAGATGTGGACCAGACCCTCGATGCCCTCGTCCACGCGGACGAACGCACCGAACGGAACCAGCTTCGTGACCTTGCCGGGCACGACCTGACCGATCTGGTGCGTGCGGGCGAACTGCTGCCACGGGTCTTCCTGGGTCGCCTTCAGCGACAGGGAGACGCGCTCGCGGTCCATGTCGACGTCGAGGACCTCGACGGTGACCTCCTGGCCGACCTCGACGACCTCGGAGGGGTGGTCGATGTGCTTCCAGGACAGCTCGGAGACGTGGACCAGACCGTCGACGCCACCCAGGTCCACGAAGGCACCGAAGTTGACGATCGAGGAGACCACACCGGAGCGGACCTGACCCTTCTGGAGGGTCGTGAGGAACGTCTGGCGGACCTCGGACTGGGTCTGCTCCAGCCAGGCACGGCGGGACAGGACCACGTTGTTGCGGTTCTTGTCCAGCTCGATGATCTTCGCCTCGAGCTCCTTGCCCACGTAGGGCTGGAGGTCGCGGACACGGCGCATCTCGACGAGAGAAGCCGGCAGGAAGCCACGGAGGCCGATGTCGAGGATGAGACCACCCTTGACGACCTCGATGACGGTACCGGTGACGATGCCGTCCTCTTCCTTGATCTTCTCGATGGTGCCCCAGGCACGCTCGTACTGGGCGCGCTTCTTCGAGAGGATCAGGCGACCTTCCTTGTCCTCCTTCTGGAGAACAAGGGCCTCGATCTCGTCACCGACGGCGACGACCTCGTTCGGGTCGACGTCGTGCTTGATCGAGAGCTCGCGGCTCGGGATGACACCTTCGGTCTTGTAACCGATGTCGAGCAGGACCTCGTCCCGGTCGACCTTCACGATGACGCCGTCGACGATGTCGCCGTCGTTGAAGTACTTGATCGTCTCGTCGATCGCGGCGAGGAAAGCTTCCTCGTTACCGATGTCGTTGACCGCAACCTGCGGGGTGGTGGCGGTGGTCTCGGTGCTGCTCGTCATGTGGGAAAGGGCTCCGGTACGGACATTGAAGTCGTAGGTACTGCTACGCCGGGAGCCCGTATCGCTCTGAAGAAGCCGGACAGCCAAGGAAGCGCCCCAACAGTCAACTGGAAAACCAGATACTGGTGATGGCGCCTCGACAACCGAGGGGACATACAACAGATGCGAGCGCAGCCTGCTACGTCTGAGGTGCGCAGGCCCGCAGCGCAACTTGTAGCATACGGGGGCAGCCGGGCAGGGTCAATGCGCGAACGCGCACACCCGGGGCGGATCGCCGCATACCCGGCACAAGAACTGTCTCCGGAGGCCACGCAGGCCTGAGAGACCTCTTCCGTGACACCGTCGGCAGGCCGACTGCGCCATCTGGGTGACGGAAGAGTACGACGAGGGAGCCGATCATCCAAGAGCCCGTATCTTCCGATTCCGCGTTCGAGCCGGAAGCCACCCGCCGCGCGTCCGACGTCACGGAGAGCGCCCGCGCCAACAGGGGCTGGTGGGACCGGAACGCGGACGAGTACCAGGTCGAGCACGGCACGTTCCTCGGCGACGACCGTTTCGTCTGGGGGCCCGAGGGTCTCGACGAGGTGGAGGCGGAGCTGCTCGGCCCGCCGGAGGACCTCAAGGGCAGGGACGTACTGGAGATCGGCGCCGGTGCGGCCCAGTGCGCGCGCTGGCTGGCCGCCCAGGGGGCACGCCCGGTCGCCCTGGACATCTCGCACCGCCAGCTCCAGCACGCGCTGCGCATCGGCGGAACGTTCCCTCTTGTGTGCGCCGACGCGGGTGCGCTGCCCTTCGCGGACGGCTCCTTCGACCTGGCGTGCTCGGCGTACGGTGCGCTGCCGTTCGTCGCCGACCCGGTGCGGGTCCTCACGGAGGTGCGGCGGGTGCTGCGCCCGGGAGGGCGTTTCGTCTTCTCGGTGACCCACCCGATCCGCTGGGCGTTCCCGGACGAGCCGGGCCCCGAGGGACTGTCGGTCTCCGCCTCCTACTTCGACCGCACGCCCTACGTCGAGCAGGACGAGCAGGGCCGCGCGGTCTACGTCGAGCACCACAGGACGCTCGGCGACCGGGTCCGGGACGTCGTCGCGTCGGGTTTCCGGCTGGTGGACCTGGTCGAGCCGGAGTGGCCGGCCTGGAACTCCTCCGAGTGGGGCGGCTGGTCGCCGTTGCGCGGAAACCTGATCCCGGGGACCGCGATCTTCGTGTGCGTACGAGACTGAGTGCGTGATCCGTTACGACGCCCTGGACGCGCTGCCGGTACGTGGTGCGCTGCCCGCCCTGAGCGATGCGCTGGAGGGGCACGGCACCGCCGTTCTGGTGGCGCCGCCCGGTACCGGCAAGACGACGCTGGTGCCGTTGGCGCTGGCGGGGCTGCTCGGGGACGGGCCCGCGCGGCGCGTGGTCGTGGCCGAGCCGCGCCGTATTGCCGCGCGTGCCGCTGCCCGGCGCATGGCGTGGCTGCTGGGCGAGAAGGCCGGCGGGAGCGTCGGGTACACCGTGCGCGGCGAGCGGGTCGTCGGACGGCACGCGCGCGTGGAGGTCGTGACGACCGGGGTGCTGCTGCAGCGGCTGCAGCGCGACCAGGAGTTGGCGGGCGTGGACGTGGTGGTGCTCGACGAGTGCCACGAGCGGCATCTGGACGCGGACACCGCGGCGGCCTTCCTGTGGGACGTACGGGAGACGCTGCGGCCGGAGCTTCGGCTGGTGGCCGCGTCGGCGACGACCGACGCGCAGGGGTGGGCGCGGCTGCTGGGCGGTGCACCGGTGGTCGAGGCGGAGGGCGTCTCCCACCCCGTGGAGGTGGTCTGGTCCCCGCCGGCCCGTCCCGTACGGCCACCGCACGGCATGCGCGTCGACCCGGCGCTGCTCGCGCATGTGGCGTCGACGGTCCGGCGGGCGCTGGCCGAGCGGGACGGGGACGTGCTGTGCTTCCTGCCGGGCGTGGGCGAGATCGCGCGCGTGGCGGGGCAGTTGGGGGACCTGGGCGGCGTCGAGGTGCTGCAGGTGCACGGTCGGGCGCCTGCCGCCGTGCAGGACGCGGTGCTGGCGCCGGGCGAACGGCGCCGGGTCGTGCTTGCCACCTCGGTGGCCGAGTCGTCGCTGACGGTTCCGGGCGTGCGGGTGGTCGTCGACTCGGGGCTGGCGCGCGAGCCGCGTGTCGACCACGCGCGCGGGCTGAGCGCACTGACGACCGTGCGGGCCTCGCAGGCGGCCGGACGGCAGCGGGCGGGGCGGGCCGGGCGTGAGGCGCCGGGGGCGGTGTACCGGTGCTGGACGGAGGCCGAGGACGCCCGCCTGCCGCGTTTCCCGGCGCCGGAGATCAAGCTGGCCGACCTGACGGCCTTCGCCCTGCAGACGGCGTGCTGGGGCGATCCGGAGGCGTCCGGGCTGGCGCTGCTGGATCCGCCGCCGGGCGGGGCGATGGCGGCGGCGCGGGCCGTGCTGACGGCGATCGGCGCGGTGGACGCCGCCGGGCGCGCCACGGAGCGGGGGGCCGCGCTGGCCCGGCTCGGGGTGCATCCGCGGCTGGGGCGGGCCTTGCTGGACACGGCCGGCGAGGGCGCCGAAGCAGTGGCACTGCTCTCCGAGGAGCCGCCACGCGAGTACGGCGACGACCTGACCACCGCTCTGCGCACCGCCCGCCGCGGCGGTGACACCTATGCGACGCGCTGGCGCACGGAGGTACAGCGCCTGCGGGCGGTCGGCAAGGACTTCACGCGACCGCCGACCGGGGGCCCCGTTCCCCCGGCAGGCACCGACGCCTCACCCGAGACGACCGGCGGCGGCGCGGGCGGTGTGCCTGCTCGGCCCGGTCAGGCCGGTGGCGGCGGTGCTTCGTTCGTGCTCGGCCCGTCGAGGGCGGGGGGTGGCGAGGACCGTCTTGTCGGGGTCGTGGCGGCCCTCGCCTTTCCCGAGCGGGTCGCCAAGGCCGACGGTGGATCGTTTCTCATGGCCTCCGGGACACGCGCCGAACTCCGTGACGGCAGTCCTCTGCGCGGCGCTCCCTGGATCGCGGTGGCCGTCGCGGATCGTCCCGTGGGCAAGGGGCACGCGCGCGTGCAGCTCGCCGCCGAGGTCGACGAGGACATGGCCCGGTCGGCGGCGGCCTCTCTGTACTCCGAGGGCCAGGAGGTCCACTGGGCCGACGGGGACGTCGTGGCGCGGCGGGTGGAGCGGCTGGGGGCGATCGAGCTGGCGGTGCGGCCCCTGGCGGACGCCGACCCCGTACTCGTACGCGCGGCGCTCCTCGAAGGGCTGCGGCAGGAAGGGTTCGGACTGCTCAGGTGGTCGCCCGACGCGCTCGTGCTGCGGCAGCGGCTGGCGTTTCTGCGTCTGCACCTCGGGGAGCCATGGCCCGACGTGTCCGGTGATGCGCTGCACGCGCGCGTGGACGAGTGGCTGGAGCCCGAGCTGGGCCGGGCCCGGCGGCGGGCCGACCTCGCGCGGATCGACGCGGGCCAGGCGCTCACCCGTCTGCTGCCGTGGGCCTCGGGGGAGGCGGGGCGGCTCGACGAGCTCGCCCCGGAGCGGATCTCCGTCCCCAGTGGGTCCAGGATCCGGATCGACTACGGCAACCCCGAACAGCTGGTGCTCGCGGTGAAGTTGCAGGAGATGTTCGGGCTGCACGAGTCGCCCGCCGTCGCGGGGGTGCCGCTGCTGGTGCATCTGCTCTCCCCCGCGGGCCGTCCGGCCGCCGTCACGGCCGACCTCGCCTCCTTCTGGAGGGACGGCTACAAGGGCGTACGGGCGGAGCTGCGCGGCCGGTATCCGAAGCATCCGTGGCCCGAGGACCCGGCCGGCGCGGAGCCGACCCGGCACACCAACGCGCGGCTCAGGCGGTGACCGGTTCCGGTGTGGCGGGTTCGGCCGGTTCCGGTTCGCCGGGGCGGCGGCTGCGGGCCTCCAGCCACAGGGAGAGGGCGAGCAGCAGGAGGCCGAGGGTCAGGAAGCCCCAGGGCAGGTAGGACGTCATCAGCAGGACCAGGGTGCGGTTGGACTTGACCAGCGCGACCGTGTGCCTGATGTAGTCCTCGCGCATCTTCACGTGCCCGGCGAAGGCCGTGACCTTCTCCCGACCGCCCAGGAGCGTGCCGCCGCGGAGTTCCTCCTTGTGGATCTCCTCGCCGTAGACGGGGGCCCCGGTGACGGGTTCGACCCAGAACCTGCGGACCGTGGTGTACCAGCGGGTAGTACCGGTCCTGGCGACCGACTCGGGGGTGATGCCCTGGACGGGCATGGTCCTGGGGAACTTGACCTTGGTCCAGGGGATGGTCTGCTCGAAGTAGTAGACCTCCAGACCGCGGAAGTCCTGGGTGCCCTTGTAGTGGATGGGGTTGGTGGTGCGGGTCTGGGCGTCGAAGTACTCGTAGTCCCGTTTCTGGGTCAGGAACGGCCACTTGAACTCGATGCCGGTCCGCTTCACCGGGTCGCCGTCGACCATCTCGCCGGTGGCGTGGACCGGCGCCTGGCTGTGGGCGTCGAAGATGTAGCGCTCGGGGATCCGGGAGACCATCTTGCCGTCGGGACCCTGGACGTAGGAGAGGCCGTCCCAGACCACGACGTCCCGCCCGGCCGTCTTCTCGATCTTCTTCGCGGCCTCCACATTGCCCTTGAGGGTCTGCACGATGGTGACCTCGGGAACCGTGCGGGCCTTCATGGTGCCGTAGTCGAGGAGGGTCGCGTTCTTCGCCTCCAGGACCATGTCCTGGTACTGGTCGGCCGGGATCTTGGCCAGGCGCGGGAAGGCGTACCAGCGCAGCAGCGGGGACAGCGCCGCGAAGAACACGGCGAAGGCGAGCAGGACCAGGCTGGCCTTGCGGCGCATCTCGGCCTCCCTCCCGGGCGGTTACGGGTGTGCGGGCACCGTCGTCAGCAGAGGTTTCGGGGACGTGCTGCCCGTGGGACTGCCCATGGCCGTGAGGGTGAAGACCAGCGCGAGGGCGAGGGCGAGACCGGTCGCGGCGGCGATCAGGGCGCGCATGCCTGCCTCCCCGGGACGGGAACACGGACGGGAACTGATACATCGTCAGGTCCGGCACCGTAGCAACGGGCGGGCGAGATGAGAACACGTTGCACACACAACGACGGCGGCGGCGCCCTCTGGCCGAGGAGCGCCGCCGCCGTCGCAGGGACGATACGGAGACTTACGCGGAGGGGCTGGGTGACGGGCTGGGGCTCGCCGAGGAGCCGGCCGTCGCGACCGTCAGCTGGATGTCGAGGGTCGCGCCGCCGGCGGTGGTGATGCGGAGGATGAAGTCGCCGGTGTTGTCGTCGGCGTATATCTTCGGCAGCGTCAGCAGACCCTTGGCGTCCGTCGTCAGGCCGGTCAGGGTCCGCACGGTCTTGCCGTCGGCGTCCTTGAAGTAGGGGCCCTTGTCGTTCTCGGTCGGGTCGAGCACCGACTTGATCAGCGTTGCGGTGACCGCGACCTTGTCGGCGACGGCGCCCTGGTAGGTGGCCTTCACCTCGGCCTGGTCGGCGAACTCGCCGCCCGGGGTGCAGGTCAGCGCGGTGTCGCTGGTGCGCACGACGGTGTCGGCGACGCGCTCGGTGACGGTGGCGGTGTAGTCGAGGCCGGTGACCGCACGACCCACGACGGTGGCGCGGACGGTGAACTCGCCGGTCTTCTCGCCCGCCTGCAGGGTGGGGGCGACGGCCACACCGGAGCTGTTGGTGACGACCGTGGCGACGGTTTCACCGCCGGTGAAGGTGGTGTCGGTGTCGCCGACGACGGTGAAGCGGATCCTGACCTTGCCGACCGCCTTGCCGGTCTTGGTCACGGCCTTGGTGCTGATCTTCTTGGTGAACGCGTCGCCGGCCATCGCGGTGAGCTTCGCGGTGCCCGCGTCCGCCAGGCGGTCCACGGTGTCGGTCGGGGTGGGGGTGGGCGACGGGCTGCCCGGCGTGCTCGGCGTGCCGGGCGTGTTCGACGGCGGTGCGCTGGGGCTCGGGGAGCCGGTGCTCGGCGGCGTCGGCTTCGCGGGCGGCGTGGGCGAGGGCTTGGGGTTGGCCTTCTGGCCGTCGTCGCTGCGGCCCGAGGGGACGCTGCCGCTGCCGTCCGGAATCTCGTGGGTGCCCTTGCGGTAGTACTCCAGCCACGACAGCACGGTGTGCAGGTAGTCCTGCGAGTTGTTGTAGCTGAGGATCGCCTGGTTGACGTCGGCCGGGACGGACAGGTCCCTGCCGTTGCGGCACAGGTAGTGGCCGGCGGCCAGGGCGGCGTCGTAGACGTTGTTGGGGTCCTTGACCCCGTCGCCGTTGCCGTCGCGGCCCGCCCACGCCCAGGTGGACGGGATGAACTGCATGGGGCCGACGGCCTGGTCGTAGGAGCTGTTGCCGTCGTACTTGCCGCCGTCGGTGTCCTTGATCAGCGCGAAGCCGTTGCCGTCGAGCTGCGGGCCGAGGATCGGGGTGATCGTGGTGCCGTCCGCGTCGACGCGGCCGCCGCGGGCCTGGCCCGACTCCACCTTGCCGATCGCGGCGAGCAGTTGCCAGGGCAGGTTGCAGCCGGGCTTGGACTCGCGCAGCTCGGCCTCGGCCTTCTTGTAGGCGTCGAGGACCGTGGCGGGGATGCCCGCCTCCGCCGCGCCCTGCGCCACGGGGGTGCCGGTGGCACCCGGGGTCGGCGAGGGGTTCGGGCTGTTGAGCGGCGGGAGATCGGTGTAGTACGGCGAGTTGCCGGTCGCGGCGCCGTCGCCTGCGGTCGCATCGGGTGAGGGCTGGGCCTTGGAGGCGGTCTGTCTGCCGTGGTCGTCGACCGTGACCCCCGGAGCCTGGGACGCGGACAGGGCAGCGACCGCGGCCGCTGCCACGGCTGTGGTTGCCGCTCCTTTGCGCAGCCTCATGCCGAATTGCGCCGCCATAGAGTGAACCCCTCCCGTGGACGCGTCAGCGTCCGTCTTCATCGCCCGGCGCACAGTGCGCCCGCCCTGTTGTGACGATCGACCCGGCGTGCGGGTTGCCCTCGTATCGCTCTCTTGTTTCTGTCGAGTTCCTGTCGACTTGCTGTGTTCACGTGTTCGACCGTGCCGCCGGGCACGGTGACCCAGGCGACCCTACGACAACTTGCTTTCCACGGGGACCCGTTCGTGCCCGATATTCACCAGTTGGCCATGTACGAACGGCGCGGAATCGCGGCACGCATACTGGACCGGAGCGATCACCCGGGCCGTCCGCCCGGGCAATGTCCGGCCCGAGGAGCCCAGTTGCCGTTCACCCTGAGCCATGCGGCCGCCGTCCTTCCCGCCGTGCGCGGCGACGGATCCGGCCGAGGACGGCTGATTCCGGCCGTCCTCGTGGCCGGTTCCTTCGCGCCCGACATGACCTATTACGCGGCAAGTGCGCTGCCCGGTGCGATGGAGTTCGGCACGGTCACGCATTCCTTCCCCGGCGTCTTCACGGTCGATGTACTGGTGGCCTGGGCGCTGGTCGGGCTGTGGCTGCTGGTGCGGGAGCCGCTGGTGGCGCTGCTGCCGCGGCCCTGGCAGCCGCGGCCGTCTGCCCTGCTGCGCTGCGGGGCGCCACGCGCGCGCCTACGGCCGCCCCTGGCCGCGTGGTGGTACGCGTCCGCGGCGCTCGGCGCCCTGACGCATGTGGTGTGGGACGCCTTCACGCATCACGACCGGTGGGGCGTGCGGCTGTTTCCCGTGCTGGGCGGGGTGCTGTGGGGTTCTCCCCTGTACTCGAACCTGCAGTACGGGAGTTCGGTGGTGGGCGCGGTGGTGATCGGGGTGTGGGTGACGCGGGCGCTGCGGAGGGCGCCGGCGCTCCCGGTTTCGCGCGCGGTCCCCGTGTTGTCGCTGCGGGACCGGTGGTGGGCCTGTGTGGTGATCTGCGGGTGTGCGGGGGTCTGGGCCGTGGAGCGGGCGGCCCGCTGGTGGGCGTACTGGGGGGCGGTGGCCAAGCCCTGGGAGCTGATTCCGGCGGTGTGCTTCGGCGCGGGCGCGGGGCTGCTGCTCGGGCTGCTGCTGTACGTGGTGGGGGTGCGGGTGTGGCGGCCGGTGCCGTCTGCCGGGGAGCCGGAACGGGTCAGCGTGGAGCAGGGCCGTCCGGCCGGTCGGTGAGGGTGCTCGCGGTCACGATGAACACCCTGACGGTGCGGGCGTGGCGGCTGCGGCGGACGCGGACGAGCAGCCCGGTGACGTAACTGCGGCCCAGTCCCGCCCACAGCCGCCAGACCGGCGGCTCCGCGGGTTTCCTGCCGGGCCGGGGCAGCCGGCGCCGGAGGTCCGCCGCCGTGCGGCGCAGGACGACGGCGAGGTCGGTGGGGATGCGGGCGGTGCTCGCACGAGCGGCGAAGGCCGGCACCGGCGCGGGTGGCACGGCGGACGCCGCCTCGGCACTCGCGTGCGCTCTCGCCGACCGGCGGTTGAGCATGCGTATACCCATGCCCGCATCCTTACGGTGCGAGGGCGGTGAAGGCCTTTCCGCGGGGGCCACCTGAGTGACGGTTCCCTGCGGAGCGTGACAGGTGCGGCGGGGGGGGCGCCCGTGCGCGCCGGGTTCGACCACGCCAGAAGGAGCGCGGGGCTGTACCGATATACGGCTCCACCGCGCGGGCGCGACCAGCCACGACGCGTCCGCAGACACCCGATAGCCCTCGGAGCGAAGAACTCACCCCTGGCCGGAGGGCCGACGCGCCGCCCGGCAAGGCAGCACCGACCCCCCGTCCACCGCCGGAGGCTAGTGCGCGGCCGACTCCCAGTCGGACCCCACCCCCACCGAGACGCCGAGCGGCACCCTCAGATGGACGGCGTCAGCCATCTCGCGGCGGACGATCTCCTCCGCGGCGGCGCGCTCGCCGGGGGCGATCTCCAGGACGATTTCGTCGTGGACCTGAAGGAGCATGCGGGAGGTGAGGCCAGCCGCCCGCAGCGCGTCGTCCACCTTCAGCATGGCGATCTTGACGATGTCCGCGGCGGTGCCCTGGATCGGCGCGTTCAGAGCCATCCGCTCGGCCGCCTCGCGGCGCTGGCGGTTGTCGCTGTTGAGGTCGGGCAGATAGCGGCGGCGGCCGAAGAGGGTCGCGGTGTAGCCCGTGGCCCGCGCCTCGTCAACGGCCCGGCGCAGATAGTCCCGGACACCGCCGAACCGCTCGAAGTACGTGTCCATCAGGACCCGGGCCTCGCCCGCGTCGATGTTCAGCTGCTGGGACAGGCCGAAGGCCGACAGCCCGTACGCCAGGCCGTACGACATGGCCTTGATCTTGCGGCGCATCTCCGCGTCGACGTGCTCCCGGTCGACCGAGAAGACCTGCGCGGCGACCGTGTTGTGCAGGTCCTCGCCGGAGGTGAACGCCTCGATCAGGCCCTCGTCCTCGGAGAGGTGGGCCATCACGCGCAGTTCGATCTGGCTGTAGTCCGCGGTCATCAGGGACTCGAAGCCCTCGCCGACGACGAAGCCGCGGCGGATGGCGCGGCCCTCGTCGGTGCGGACGGGGATGTTCTGCAGGTTGGGGTCCGTGGACGACAGGCGGCCGGTCGCGGCAACCGTCTGGTTGAAGGTGGTGTGGATGCGGCCGTCGGCGGCGATCGTCTTGATCAGGCCCTCGACGGTGACGCGCAGCTTGGCCTGCTCGCGGTGGCGGAGCATGACCACCGGCAGTTCGTTGTCCGTCTGGGTGGCGAGCCAGGCCAGGGCGTCGGCGTCCGTCGTGTAGCCGGTCTTGGTCTTCTTCGTCTTGGGCAGGCCCAGCTCGCCGAAGAGGACCTCCTGGAGCTGCTTGGGCGAGCCCAGGTTGAACTCGTGGCCCGCCGCCGCGTGCGCCTCCTTCACCGCCTGCTGGACGGCGCCCGCGAACATCTGCTCCATGGCCTCCAGGTGGGCCCGGTCGGCGGCGATGCCGTGCCGCTCCATGCGGGCGAGCAGGATCGAGGTGGGCAGTTCCATGTCGCGCAGCAGGTCCGCGGCGCCGACCTCCTCCAGACGGCCCCGGAAGGCCTCGCCGAGGTCGAGGATCGCGCGGGCCTGCACCATGAGCGCCTCGGCCTCCGCGCCGTCGTCCGCACCGAAGGCGAGCTGCCCGTCGGCCGCGGCGGCGGGCGCCAGCTCACGGCCCAGGTACTCCAGGGACAGCGCGTCCAGGTCGAAGGAGCGGCGGCCCGGCTTGACCAGGTAGGCGGCAAGCGCGGTGTCCATCGAGACGCCGGCGACGGACCAGCCGTGCTCGGCGAGGACCCGCATGGCGCCCTTGGCGTTGTGCAGGACCTTGGGGCGGTCCTCGGCGGCCAGCCAGGTCGCCCACGCGTTCTCGTCGGCCTCGTCCAGCTGGGACGGGTCGAACCAGGCGGCCGGCCCCTCGGCGGTGGCGAGCGCGACCTCGGCGACCGAGCCGGAGCCCAGCGCCCAGGTGTCGACCGTGGCGATGCCGAGCGTCTCGGTGCCGTGCTCGGTGAGCCAGCCGGCCAGCTCGCCCGTGCCCAGCACCGTCCCGTCCAGCTCCACACCGGGTGCCGCCGGAGTCGCCTCGGCCTGCTCGCCGCCCGGGTCGACGGCGAGCAGCCGCTCGCGCAGCGAGGGGTTCCTGATCTCCAGGGTGTCCAGGACCATCGCGACGGCCGTGCGGTCGTAGGGAGCGCGCTCCAGGTCGGCGACCCGCTTGGGCAGCTCGACGGTGCGCACCATCTCGGTCAGGCGGCGGTTGAGCTTGACCGCCTCCAGGTGCTCGCGCAGGTTCTGTCCGGCCTTGCCCTTGACCTCCTCGACCCGCTCGACGAGTTCCGCGAACGAACCGAACTGGTTGATCCACTTCGCGGCGGTCTTCTCACCGACGCCGGGGATGCCCGGCAGGTTGTCCGACGGGTCGCCGCGCAGGGCCGCGAAGTCGGGGTACTGCGCGGGCGTCAGCCCGTACTTCTCGAAGACCTTCTCCGGGGTGAACCGGGTCAGCTCGGAGACGCCCTTCGTCGGGTACAGCACCGTCGTGTGCTCGCTGACCAGCTGGAAGGAGTCGCGGTCGCCGGTGACGATCAGCACCTCGAAGCCCTCGGCCTCCGCCTGGGTGGCGAGGGTGGCGATGACGTCGTCCGCCTCGAAACCGTCGACCGCGAACCGCGAGGCGTGCATCGCGTCCAGGAGCTCGCCGATCAGCTCGACCTGGCCCTTGAACTCGTCCGGGGTCTTGGAGCGGTTGGCCTTGTACTCCGTGAACTCCTCGGAGCGCCAGGTCTTGCGGGAGACGTCGAAGGCCACCGCGAAGTGCGTGGGCTCCTCGTCACGCAGGGTGTTGGCCAGCATCGACGCGAAGCCGTAGATCGCGTTCGTCGGCTGGCCCGTCGCGGTCGTGAAGTTCTCCGCGGGCAGCGCGAAGAACGCACGGTAGGCCAGCGAGTGCCCGTCCATGAGCATGAGGCGGGGCCGCGTGTTGCCGCCGGCGGTCTTGTCGGTCGTCTTCGATGCTGTTTCTGCCACGCCCCGATCCTGCCACGTGCCACTGACAGTCGTGGCTCCCCGCCGGATCGGCACCTCCCCCGCATCTTTGAGAGCCGGGAAGCCCCCGCCTCCGCCGTCGAAGTCGATCGCCTGCCCGGCGCGAAGAAAGGCGACAGGCGCCGACGCAACGTCCCGGCGGGGAACAGCAGCGACCGGCGCCGGCCCGACCGCAGATCACGCTCCCCGCACAGAACCGGCTGCCCCTGCTGTCAGTCGCGCGTGCGAGGATCGAAGAGGTTCGAAGTGGTAGCTCGCAGGTGTCTGTGAAGGAGAGTGCGCGATGGCGACGAAGCCGCCCAAGGGTGATCCGGTCCAGGACGCACCGCAGGTCGCCGGGCCCCAGCACGCGGCGGCGGGACTGCCGGCCATCGGGCACACCCTGCGCGTCGCCCAGCAGCAGATGGGTGTGAAGCGGACCGCGCTGACGCTGCTGCGCGTCAACCAGAAGGACGGCTTCGACTGCCCGGGCTGCGCCTGGCCGGAGCCCGAGCACCGGCATGCGGCGGAGTTCTGTGAGAACGGCGCGAAGGCGGTCGCCGAGGAGGCCACCCTGCGCCGGGTCACCCCGGAGTTCTTCGCCGCGCACTCCGTCGCCGACCTCGCCTCCCGCAGCGGCTACTGGCTGGGCCAGCAGGGCCGGCTCACCCACCCCATGCATCTGCCCGAAGGGGGCACGCACTACGAGCCGGTGAGCTGGGAGCGCGCCTTCGACATCGTCGCCGAGGAGCTCGCCGCCCTCGGCTCCCCCGACGAGGCGCTCTTCTACACCTCCGGGCGCACCAGCAACGAGGCGGCCTTCCTCTACCAGCTGTTCGCCCGCCGGCTCGGCACGAACAACCTGCCCGACTGCTCCAACATGTGTCACGAGTCGTCCGGTTCGGCCCTGAGCGAGACGATCGGCATCGGCAAGGGCAGCGTCCTGCTGGAGGACCTCTACAAGGCCGACCTGATCATCGTCGCCGGCCAGAACCCCGGCACCAACCATCCGCGCATGCTCTCCGCCCTGGAGAAGGCCAAGGCCAATGGCGCGAAGATCATCAGCGTGAACCCGCTGCCCGAGGCCGGCCTGGAGCGGTTCAAGAACCCGCAGACCGCGCAGGGCATGCTCAGGGGCGCCGCCCTCAACGACCTGTTCCTGCAGATCCGCATCGGCGGCGACCAGGCCCTCTTCCGCCTTCTCAACAAGCTCATTCTGGAGAGCGAGGGCGCGGTCGACGAGGCGTTCGTGAGCGAACACACCCACGGCTACGAGGAGTTCGCCGCGGCCGCCAAGGCCGCCGACTGGGACGAGACCCTGACCGCGACCGGGCTCACGCGCGCGGAGATCGACACCGCCCTGAAGATGGTTCTCGCCTCGAAGCGCACCATCGTGTGCTGGGCGATGGGCCTGACCCAGCACAAGCACTCCGTGCCGACCATCCGCGAGGTCGTCAACTTCCTTCTGCTGCGCGGCAACATCGGCCGCCCGGGCGCGGGCGTGTGCCCGGTGCGCGGGCACAGCAACGTCCAGGGCGACCGCACGATGGGCATCTTCGAGCGCCCCGCCCCCGCCTTCCTGGACGCCCTGGAGAAGGAGTTCGGCTTCGCACCGCCGCGCGAACACGGCTACGACGTCGTCCAGGCCATCCGCGCCCTGCGCGACGGCCGGGCGAAGGTGTTCTTCGCGATGGGCGGCAACTTCGTGTCCGCCTCCCCGGACACCGAGGTCACCGAGGCGGCCATGCGGCGCGCCCGCCTCACCGTGCACGTGTCGACCAAGCTCAACCGCTCGCACGTGGTCACGGGCGCGCGTGCCCTGATCCTGCCCACCCTGGGCCGCACCGAGCGCGATCTGCAGGTCGGCCCGCAGGGGAAAAGCACAGAGCAGTTCGTGACCGTCGAGGACTCCATGGGCATGGTGCACGCCTCCCGCGGCCGTCTGGAGCCCGCGAGCAGCCACCTGCTGTCCGAACCGGCCATCGTCTGCCGCCTGGCCCGCCGCGTGCTCGGCGAGGACGACGCGGTGCCCTGGCAGGAGTTCGAGAAGGACTACGCCACCATCCGCGACCGCATCGCACGCGTGGTCCCCGGCTTCGAGGACTTCAACACGCGCGTGGCCCGCCCCGGCGGCTTCACCCTCCCCCACGCCCCGCGCGACGAACGCCGCTTCCCGACCGCGACCGGCAAGGCGAACTTCACGGCGGCTCCCGTCGAGTACCCCAGGCTGCCCGAAGGCCGTCTGCTGCTGCAGACGCTGCGCTCGCACGACCAGTACAACACCACCATCTACGGCCTGGACGACCGCTACCGCGGCATCAGGAACGGCCGCCGCGTCGTCCTGGTCAACCCCGAGGACGCCCGCACGCTCGGCGTCGCCGACGGGTCGTACGTCGACCTGGTCGGCGAGTGGAGGGACGGCGTCGAGCGCAGTGCGCCCGGCTTCCGCGTCGTGCACTACCCGACGGCTCGTGGCTGCGCCGCCGCCTACTACCCCGAGACCAACGTCCTGGTGCCGCTCGACTCCACCGCGGACACCAGTAACACCCCGGCCAGCAAGTCCGTAGTCGTACGTCTGGAACAATCGGCAACCGACTGAGCGTTTGCTCAGACAGGCTGGACGAGTGATCAGGACGAACGGAGCCGGGCCCATGGGCGAGCAGCAGTACGTGAAGTTCCCGCAGGAGGTCATCGACGAGTACGCCGCACTCGGCGTCGACCTCCTGGCCCTCTTCTCCGCCGGACACCTCGGCACCCGCATGGGCGTGGAGATCATCGAGGCCTCCGCGGACCGCGTCGTCGGCACCATGCCCGTCGAGGGCAACACCCAGCCCTACGGCCTGCTGCACGGCGGCGCCTCCGCCGTCCTCGCCGAGACCCTCGGCTCCGTCGGCTCCATGCTCCACGGCGGCAGCTCCAAGATCGCGGTCGGCGTCGACCTCAACTGCACCCACCACCGCGGCGTACGCTCCGGCCTCGTCACCGGCGTCGCCACCCCCGTGCACCGCGGCCGCTCCACCGCCACGTACGAGATCGTGATCAGCGACGAGGAGGGACGGCGCGTGTGCAGCGCACGCCTGACCTGCCTGCTGCGCGACGTCCGGCCCGGCGACGGGGCACATGCGGGCGCGGCCGGCTGACCGGCGCCCAACAGGCCGAGGGGGCAGGGCAGTTGATCCCGCCCATCCGGCAGCATAGCGTCAGGGCATGGCTACGGGACGAGCCTCCAGGGCATGGGCGGCACTCGGACTGGTGCTCCTGGCGGGCGGCCCGGTCACCTCGTGCGGGGACTCCGGCACGGCGGGCGGAGCGGAAGGCGCGAGCAGCCCGGCGCGCACCACCGGCACGCCCGCGCCCCACACCACATCGCGCGAGGAACTGTGCACGCGGATCGTCACCTACTGGTCGCGCCGGCAGCTCAAGGGCGACACCGTGGGCGACTACCAGGAAATGGGCCTGTCCGACGGCCAGTACGACATCCTCAGACACGTCGTGGACGCCGCCCGCGCCGAGCGCGAGCGCGGCCACGCCGAGGCCGCCGACCGGCTCATCGACCGCATGGCGCGCGAGGGTTGCGAGAAGTGGTACCGCACGGGCGACCCGAGCAATGGCCCCTGGGGCTGAGAGATGCGCCGGAAAAACGCGAAAATGCGGACCACCGCCGGAGGCCCTTTCCTCGGCGTAACTCTGCGTAATACGCGTGCAATAGGGGCCCACTCCCGCACCCTAGGTGCGCCCCGGCCCACGCCCATCGAGAAGCCCTTCAAGTCGCCTCCGGCAACGACCGCACGTCATCAGCAAAACCGCTGGACACTACTGAAAACGCATCCTCGCGTCCTGCGCGTTCTCACCATGCGGACGGGGCGAATCGGCTGGAATTCCGCGCATCCACCCGCCGTGTACCGCTCTGCATTACGTCGTGTCATAACAAGAGCGTCACAGCCTGGGTCAGACACTCCTACACGTTCCCTACACCCGCTTAGAGTCACGGCCAGTCACCGCGCCACAGGATTCGAAGCAAATTCGGCAAGGCGCCGGACTCGGTGCGTTCCACGGGGAGCCGCCGCGCCAGGGAAAGGACCTGACTCGTGCGTCAACGTTCGATCATCGCTATCACCGCCGCACTCGCGGCGGGATCGCTGACACTCACTGCCTGTGGGTCGCGTGACAAGAGCGACAGCAGCAACGGCAGCAAGACCACGGTCGTGATCGGTGTCGACGCCCCGCTCACCGGCGACCTGTCGGCCCTCGGTCTCGGCATCAAGAACTCCGCCGACCTGGCCGCCAAGACGGCCAACAAGCAGAACCTCGTCAAGGGCGTCGAGTTCAAGATCGAGGCCCTCGACGACCAGGCCCAGCCCTCCGTCGGCCAGCAGAACGCCCAGAAGTTCATCAGCGAGAAGGACGTCCTCGGCGTCGTCGGCCCGCTGAACTCCAGCGTCTCCCAGCAGATGCAGAAGCCGTTCAACGACGCCGGCCTCACCCAGATCTCCCCCGCCAACACCGGTACGGAACTCACCCAGGGCGACGGCTGGAAGACCAACAACCGGGTCCGCCAGTTCAAGACCTTCTTCCGCACCGCCACCACGGACGAGATCCAGGGCGCCTTCGCGGCCGACTACCTGTACAACAAGGCCAAGGTCAAGAAGACCTACCTGATCGACGACCAGAAGACCTACGGCGCCGGCCTCGCCGCCTCCTTCAAGACGAACTTCACCAAGCTGGGCGGCACCATCGTCGGCAGCGACCACATCAACCCCGACGACCGCGACTTCAACGCCGTCGTCGCCAAGATCAAGAAGACCGGCGCCCAGGCCCTCTACTACGGCGGCGAGTACCCGGCTGCCGCCCCCCTGAGCCAGCAGCTCAAGGACAGCGGCCTGAAGATCCCGCTCATGGGCGGCGACGGCATCTACTCCGGCGACTACCCCAAGCTCAACAAGAAGGCCGAAGGCGACCTCGCCACCTCCGTCGGCAAGCCCGTCGAACAGCTCGCCTCCGCCAAGACGTTCATCGCGAACTACAAGAACGCGGGCTACAAGGACGCCTACGAGGCCTACGGCGGCCTCACCTACGACGCCACCTGGGCCATCATCGAGGCCGTCAAGCTCGCCGTCGAGGGCAACAACGGCAAGCTGCCCTCCGACGGCCGCAAGGCGGTCCTGGACGCCATGAGCAAGGTCAAGTTCGACGGCGTCACCGGCACCATCTCCTTCGACCAGTACGGCGACACGACCAACCACACCATGACCGCGTACAAGATCAAGAGCAACGCGTGGACGCCGGAGTACAGCGGAGTGCCCAAGATCGGCTGATCGGGCAAAGGGCGACAACCCCTCTGCACCTCACACATTGATCAGGCCGCGCGGGAGCGCCCACCAGCGCTCCCGCGCGGCGCCATATCCGAACCACTCCACGGAGGCCCTGCGGTGAACGAACTGCCGCAACAGCTGGCCAATGGACTCATCCTCGGCGCGATGTACGGACTCATCGCGATCGGCTACACGATGGTCTACGGCATCGTCCAGCTCATCAACTTCGCCCACGGCGAGATCTTCATGGTCGGGGGCTTCGGGGCCCTCACCATCTACCTCTGGCTGCCCAAGGACTTCGCCCTCGGCGCCGCCATCCCGCTCATGATCCTCGGTGGCGTCATCGTCTCCGTCGCCGTCGCCACCGCGGCGGAACGCTTCGCCTACCGCCCCCTGCGCAACGCACCCCGCCTGGCGCCCCTCATCACCGCCATCGGCCTGTCCATCGTGCTCCAGCAGATCGTCTGGAAGTGGTACCCGGACGCCAAGAAGGACCGCCCCTTCCCCCAGTTCAGCGGCGGCCCCTTCGACATCCTCGGCGCCAACATCCAGCGCGGCGACCTCTTCATCATCATCGCCGCCCCCGTCTGCATGTTCGCCCTCGGCCTCTTCGTCAACAAAACCCGCTCCGGACGCGGCATGCAGGCCACCGCACAGGACCCCGACACCGCCAAACTCATGGGCATCAACACCGACCGCATCATCGTCATGGCCTTCGCCATCGGCGCGGCCTTCGCGGCCATCGCAGCCGTCGGCTACGGACTCCACAACGGCCAGGTCGGCTTCCGCATGGGCTTCCTCATGGGCCTCAAAGCCTTCACCGCAGCCGTCCTCGGCGGCATCGGCAACATCTACGGCGCCATGCTCGGCGGCCTCGTCCTCGGCGTCGCCGAATCCCTCGCCATCGGCTACATCGGCGACATCCCCGGCATGGACCTCTTCGGCGGCGGCGCCTGGAAGGACGTATGGGCCTTCGCCCTCCTCATCCTCGTCCTGCTCTTCCGACCGCAGGGCCTGCTCGGCGAACGCGTCGCGGATCGGGCGTGATACCCATGACCACCAAGATCCCCAACAGCACCACCGCGGACCTCACCAACACGCCCACCAGGGCAACCCCCTTGATACCCCTGCCCCCGGCCCTCGCCCGCCTCACCACCATCGCCGGCTCCGCCGTCGCACTCGTGGGCACCTTCCTCGCCTGGACCTGGACCGCCGAATTCCCCGGCGACCTCACCGTCACCGGCTACCCGGGCGGACTACAGGTCCTCACCCTCACCGGGGCAATCCTCACCCTGCTCTTCGCCCTCTCCGGCTACGGCATCCGAGGACTCCGCTGGCTCACCCCCGGCGGCACCAACAGCCCCGTCGTCCTCCTCGCCCTCGGCACCTTCGGCACCACCGGCTACGCCATGGGCGCCATCAGCCAGGAACTCGGCGGCCTCGTCAACCTCGAACCCGGCGCCTGGATCTCCGGCATCGGAACCCTCATCGCCGTCATCGGAGCCTTCGGCCTCCCCGTCGACCAGCCGTACGACGAAGGCGAGACCCCCGGCCTCTGGGGCCGGATCCGCCACTCTCTCACCGCCCCCGAACCCAGCCGCGCCAAGGAACTCCCCGCCTGGGCCGAGATCCTCATCATCGCCGCCGGATTCGGCATCGGCCTCTACGTCTTCGCGTACGGCATCGGCACCGAATACTCCGAACTCTTCATCGGCTTCCTGATCATCGCCGCGTTCGGCTTCACCGGCCTCACCCGCGCCGGCCTCCTCAAGCGCCTGTCGGCACTGACGGCCAAGCACCGCACCGTCACCCTCACAGGCGCCTTCGTCGCCGCGATCTGCTTCCCCTTCACACAGACCAACGACCAGTTCGCCCTCATCGGCGCCAACATCCTGATCTTCGCGACCGTGGCCCTCGGCCTCAACGTCGTCGTCGGTCTCGCCGGTCTGCTCGACCTGGGATACGTCGCATTCCTCGGCGTCGGCGCCTACGCCGCCGCCCTCGTCTCCGGCTCACCCCAATCCAGCATCGGCGTCCAGTTCCCGTTCTGGGCCGCCGTCCTCACCGGCGCCGCCGCCTCACTGATCTTCGGCGTGGTCATCGGCGCCCCGACCCTGCGGCTGCGCGGCGACTACCTCGCCATCGTCACCCTCGGCTTCGGTGAGATCTTCCGCATCACCATGAACAACCTCAACGGGAACAGCGGCCCCGACGTCACCAACGGATCCAACGGCATCCCGAACATCCCCGACCTGGAGATCTTCGGATTCAACCTCGGCATCCCCCACGACATCCTCGGCCACGAACTCACCCGCTCCGCCAACTACTACCTGCTGATGCTCCTGTTCACGGCCGTCGTCGTGACCGTCTTCCGCCGCTCCGCGGAATCCCGCATCGGCCGCGCCTGGGTCGCCATCCGCGAGGACGAGACCGCCGCCACCGCCATGGGCATCAACGGCTTCCGCCTCAAACTCCTCGCCTTCGCCCTCGGCGCCTCCCTCGCCGGCTTCGCCGGCACCGTCCAGGCCCACGTCTCCTACAGCGTCACCCCCGAGCAATACCAGTTCGCCGGCCCCGTACCCCCCAACTCCGCCTTCCTCCTCGCCGCCGTCATCCTCGGCGGCATGGGAACCATCAGCGGACCCCTCATCGGCGCCGCCCTCCTCTACCTCATCCCGGCCAAACTCCAGTTCATGTCGGACTACCAGCTCCTCCTCTTCGGCATCGCCCTCATGCTCCTCATGCGCTTCCGCCCCGAAGGCCTCGTCGCCGACCGCAGGAAGCAACTCGAGTTCCACGAAACCGGACAACTCGACGTACCAGAGGACACCGAGCTGCCAGAGACCACCGGCGTCGCCAAGGCAGGGGCGTGAACGCCATGACCACCACCACAACCGCCACCACCACAACCGTCCTCGACGCCAGCGACGTCACCATGCGCTTCGGCGGCCTCACCGCCGTACGCTCCGTGGACCTCACCGTCAACAGCGGCGAGATCGTCGGCCTCATCGGACCCAACGGCGCGGGCAAAACCACCTTCTTCAACTGCCTGACGGGCCTCTACATCCCGACCAGCGGAACAGTGAAGTACAAGGACACCGTCCTACCGCCCAAGCCCCACCTCGTCACCCAGGCAGGCATCGCCCGCACATTCCAGAACATCCGGCTCTTCGCCAACATGACCGTCCTGGAAAACGTGCTCGTCGGACGCCACACCAGAACCAACGAAGGCCTCTGGTCAGCACTCCTGCGCCTGCCCGGCTTCAAGAAAGCCGAACAGGAATCCCGCGAACGCGCCATGGAACTCCTCGAGTTCACCGGCCTCGCAGCCAAAGCAGACCACCTCGCCCGCAATCTCCCCTACGGCGAACAACGCAAGCTCGAAATCGCCCGCGCCCTCGCGAGCGAACCCGGTCTGCTCCTCCTCGACGAACCCACCGCGGGCATGAACCCCCAGGAAACCCGGGCCACCGAGGAACTCGTCTTCGCCATCCGCGACAAGGGCATCGCCATCCTCGTCATCGAGCACGACATCCGGTTCATCATGAACCTCTGCGACCGCGTCGCCGTGCTCGTCCAAGGCGAAAAACTCGTCGAGGGCAGCGCCGAAGTCGTCCAGGCCGACGAACGCGTCATCGCCGCCTACCTCGGCACGCCCTTCGAAGGCGCACCCGGCACAGAGGAGGCCACCGAGGTCGAGGCCGCCGAGGCGCAAAGCACCGCAGAAGGAGACGCCAAGTGACCGCACTGCTCGAGGTCGAAGACCTCAAGGTCGCCTACGGCAAGATCGAAGCCGTCAAAGGCATCTCGTTCAAGGTCGAAGCCGGCGAAGTCGTCACCCTCATCGGCACCAACGGCGCCGGGAAGACAACAACCCTGCGGACACTCTCGGGCCTCCTTCAGCCCCTCGCCGGACAGATCAAATTCGACGGCAAGACGCTGAACAAAATCCCCGCCCACAAGATCGTCTCGCAGGGACTGGCCCACTCCCCCGAAGGCCGACGCATCTTCCCCCGCATGACCATCGAGGACAACCTCCGCCTCGGCGCCTTCCTCCGCAACGACAAAGAAGGCATCGAAAAGGACATCCAGCGCGCCTACGACCTCTTCCCCATCCTCGGAGAACGACGCAAGCAGGCCGCCGGAACCCTCTCCGGCGGCGAACAGCAAATGCTCGCCATGGGCCGCGCCCTGATGTCCCGCCCCAAACTGCTCATGCTCGACGAACCCTCCATGGGCCTCTCCCCGATCATGATGCAGAAAATCATGGCCACCATCCAGGAACTCAAGGCCCAGGGCACCACCATCCTGCTCATCGAACAGAACGCCCAGGCCGCGCTCTCCCTGGCCGACCACGGCCACGTCATGGAAGTCGGCAAGATCGTCCTCTCCGGCACCGGCCAGGACCTCCTGCACGACGAGTCCGTACGGAAGGCATACCTCGGCGAGGACTGAGACTGCCCTCCTTGGCGGTACGACGAGGCCCGCGCCCCTGGTTCCCCAGGGACGCGGGCCTCAGTCCATGTACGGCGCCGGGCTCAGCCCTTCGCGGCCTTCTTCTCATCCGCGTCCTGAATGACCGCCTCCGCAACCTGCTGCATCGACATCCGACGATCCATCGACGTCTTCTGAATCCACCGGAACGCAGCCGGCTCCGTCAACCCGTACTCGGTCTGAAGGATGGACTTCGCCCGGTCGACCAGCTTGCGGGTCTCCAAGCGGAGCGTGAGGTCGGCGACCTCCTTCTCCAACTCCTTCAGCTCCGTGAACCGCGAGACAGCCATCTCAATGGCCGGCACCACATCACTCTTGCTGAACGGCTTCACCAGGTACGCCATCGCACCGGCGTCACGGGCCCGCTCCACGAGGTCACGCTGCGAGAAGGCCGTAAGCATCAGCACCGGGGCGATGCGCTCCTCGGCGATCTTCTCGGCCGCCGAGATGCCGTCCAGCTTGGGCATCTTCACATCGAGGATCACGAGATCCGGCTGGTGCTCACGGGCAAGCTCGATGGCCTGCTCGCCGTCACCGGCCTCGCCGACGACGCTGTAGCCCTCTTCCTCCAGCATCTCTTTGAGGTCGAGGCGGATCAGCGCCTCGTCCTCGGCGATGACGACACGGGTCGTCAGCGGAGGCACGTGCGACTTGTCGTCGTCGGGCGCGTCTACGGGCTGGGGCGACTCGGGGGCGGTCACGGGGGCTCCTTGGTGCGGGCCGGGCAGGTACTGCTGCGTATGAAGCCTACCTAGAGGCGGGGAGCTGCGGTGACCCGGTACACTCATGGCCGTGCCTCGCCGGGTTGGCGCAACTGGTTGACGCGGAGGTCTCAAACACCTCTGTCCGAGAGGACGTGTGGGTTCGAATCCCATACCCGGCACCAAGAAAGCGGATGTCCACATTCTCGTGAACATCCGCTTTTTGCTACACGCGGCCACGCTTGGTAACGCACAGTGGCCGCATGGAACAGCACAGCGCTTCGATTCGCACCCAAGCCGTCGCACTCATACGCCAGGGCGTTCCCAATCGCATTGTCGCGGAGCGCCTCAACATTCCGCGCGGAACTATCGGCTGGTGGCGCAGCGAAGACCGCAGAGCGCGCGGCGAGGCCTACGAGCAGCCAACGGACTGCCCCCAATGCACAGGACGCGAGTTTGACGCGACCGCCTACTCATACCTGCTGGGCCTCTACCTCGGCGACGGCCACATCGTCTCGAAACCGAAGCAGCACCACCCGTCGATCTACTGCAACGCGGCGCAGACAGGCCTGATCGCCGCCGCCGAGAACGCCATGCGCAAGGTGATGCCGCTGACTCATGTCAGCCAGCGCCATAAGCCGGGCTGCGTCGAGGTGAAGTCGTACACGAAGCACTGGACCTGCATGTTCCCTCAGCACGGCTCCGGCAGGAAGCACGAGCGACGCATCGCTCTCGAACCCTGGCAACAGAAAATCGTCGACGCACACCCTTGGGAATTCATCCGCGGCCTCATCCATTCCGACGGCTGTCGGCTCACCAACTGGACGACCCGCATGGTCGCCGGGGAGCGCAAGCGCTACGAATACCCGCGCTACTTCTTCACCAACGTCTCGGAAGACATCCGCCGGCTCTATACAGACACCCTCGACAGGCTCGGCGTCGAATGGACCCAATGCACGCGCAACGGCACACCGTTCAACATCTCGGTAGCCAAGAAGGGCTCCGTCGCCCTACTCGACGCCCACGTAGGCCCCAAGTACTGACCTCAGCCCCCTACTTGGGACTGTCATCCTCCCCAATGTGATGCACCCGCACCATGTTCGTCGACCCAGAAACCCCCGGAGGCGACCCCGCCGTAATCACCACGACGTCCCCCTTCTTGCAGCGGCCGTACTTCAACAACAGCTCGTCGACCTGCTCGACCATCGCATCCGTCGAGTCCACATGCGGCCCGAGGAACGTCTCCGCGCCCCAGGTCAGGCTCAGCTGCGACCGCGTGGCCGGCTCCGGCGTGAAAGCCAGCAGCGGAATGGGCGACCGGTAGCGTGAAAGCCGGCGGGCCGTGTCGCCCGACTGGGTGAAGGCGACCAGGAACTTCGCGCCGAGGAAGTCGCCCATTTCCGCCGCCGCGCGGGCGACCGCGCCGCCCTGGGTGCGGGGCTTGTTCCGTTCCGTCAGGGGTGGGAGGCCCTTCGCGAGGATGTCCTCCTCCGCCGCCTCGACGATTTTGGCCATCGTCTGGACCGTCTCGATGGGGTATTTGCCGACGCTCGTCTCGCCGGACAGCATCACCGCGTCCGTGCCGTCGATGACGGCGTTCGCGACGTCGCTGGCCTCCGCGCGCGTCGGTCGGGAGTTGTCGATCATCGAGTCCAGCATCTGCGTTGCCACAATCACCGGCTTGGCGTTGCGCTTGGCCAGTTTGATGGCACGCTTCTGGACGATCGGGACCTGTTCCAGGGGCATTTCCACGCCCAGGTCCCCTCGCGCGACCATGATGCCGTCGAATGCGGCGACGATGTCGTCGATCGCGTCGACCGCCTGCGGCTTCTCGACCTTGGCGATGACGGGCAGTCGGCGTGCTTCCTCGTCCATGATGCGGTGGACGTCGTCGATGTCGCGGCCGCTGCGGACGAAGGACAGCGCGATCACGTCGAAGCCCGTCCGCAGGGCCCACCTGAGGTCTGCTTCGTCCTTGTCCGAGAGGGCGGGGACGGAGACGGCGACTCCGGGGAGGTTGAGGCCTTTGTGGTCGGAGACCATGCCGCCTTCGATGACCCTGGTGCGGATGCGGGGGCCGTCGATGTCGGTGACTTGGAGGGAGACTTTGCCGTCGTCGACGAGGATGCGTTCGCCGGGGGTGACGTCGGTGGCGAGGCCGGGGTAGGTGGTGCCGCAGGTGTGGCCGTTGCCTTGGATGCCTTCTTCGACGGTGATGGTGAAGGTGTCGCCGCGTTCAAGGAGTACGGGGCCTTCGGTGAAGTGGCCGAGGCGGATCTTCGGGCCTTGAAGGTCGGCGAGGATTCCGACGCTGCGGCCGGTTTCGTCGGAGGCCTTTCGTACGTGCTGGTAGCGCTCCTCGTGTTCGGCGTGGGTGCCGTGGCTGAGGTTGAATCGGGCGACGTCCATTCCGGCTTCGACCAGGGCTTTGATCTGGTCGTACGAGTCGGTGGCGGGCCCCAGTGTGCAGACGATCTTTGCTCGGCGCATGGTTTGAGCGTAGGCCTTACCCGCGGGTAGAGAATTTGGCGTGCGTGACTACTCAACAACCTTTGGATGAAGGGTTGTTGACAAGTATTGAATTGTGCAGATGCGTGCTCCGATGAGCATTCGATTGGCTCCGAACCTGGGTTCTAGAGCTGTGGTGGGGTCATGGTGAATCGGGCGTTGACGGCGGCGTGGATGTGTTGGCGTTGGGGTTCGAGGTCGAGTGGTGCGGCGGTGTCTTCGGCGGCTGCGCCGTAGGCCATGGAGCGCATGCGGGCGCCGGGGGCGGGTGGGTAGGGCTGGGGGTTTTCGGCTCCGATGTCGGCGAGTTCCACGAGGGCGGCGAGGGTGGTGCCGAGGGCTTCGGCGTACTCCCTGGCTCGTTGGACTGCTTCTTTGACTGCCTGTTGGCGGGCTTGGCGGTGGGCGGGTGAGTCGGGGCGCAGGGCCCACCAGGGGCCGTCGACGCGTGCGAGTTCGAGGTCGGCGAGGCGGGTGGTGAGTTCGCCGAGGGCGGTGAAGTCGGTGAGTTCGGCGGTGATGTGGACGCGGCCGTGGTAGGCGTGGATGCGTTCGCCGCGGCCGTGTTCTTTGAGTTCGGGGGTGATGGAGAAGGAGCCGGTTTCCAGTCGTTCGACTGCGTCGCCGTAGGTCTTGATGAGGTCGAGGGCGGTGGTGTTGCGGCGGGTGAGGTCGTCGAGGGCGGTGCGGCGGTCTTTGCCGCGGGAGGCGACGGTGATGCCGATGCGGGCGATTTCGGGGTCGACTTCGAGGTGGGCTTCGCCGCGTACGGCGATGCGGGGGGCGTCGGGGGTGCCGTAGGGGACGGCGGGGTGGGGGGTGTCCGGTGAGGGGGTGGTCATACGCCCCACTCTGTCACCTGTTGGTCGGCTGGAGCCGTGTGGTTGACCGCTTCGGTCATCCAATCGCAACCTGCCGGACCTGTTGCGGTCGGTCATGTGCAGGTCAGAATCTACGCGCGTTGTTGACTCTTCCCATAGGAGATCTGGACATGCCCTTGAACCGCCGGAAGTTCCTGCAGAAGTCCGCGGCGACCGGAGCGGGGGTGGCGGTGGCGAGCGCCGTCGCGGCTCCGGCGGCGCAGGCGGCCGAGGCCACGGCGGCGCAGAGGCCCGCCCAGCGGTACTCGCTCACCGTCATGGGCACGACCGATCTGCACGGCCATGTCTTCAACTGGGACTACTTCAAGAACACGGAGTACTCCGACAAGGCGGGCAACGCGCAGGGGCTGTCCCGTATCTCGACGCTGGTGAACCAGGTGCGCGCGGAGAAGGGCCGCTGCAACACGCTGCTGCTGGATGCGGGTGACACGATCCAGGGCACCCCGCTGACGTACTACTACGCGAAGGTGGATCCGATCACCGCGGAGGGTGGTCCGGTGCATCCGATGGCGCAGGCGATGAATGCGATCGGGTATGACGCGGCGGCGCTGGGCAATCACGAGTTCAACTACGGCATCGAGACGCTGCGGAAGTTCGAGGAGCAGCTGCATTTCCCGCTGCTGGGTGCGAATGCGCTGGACGCGAAGACGCAGAGGCCGGCTTTCCCGCCGTATGTCATCAAGAAGTTCCGGGTGCCGGGGCTGCCGTCGGTGAAGGTGGCGGTGCTGGGTCTGACGAATCCCGGTATTGCGATCTGGGACAAGGCTTATGTGCAGGGGAAGTTGGAGTTTCCGGGGCTGGAGGAGCAGGCGGCGAAGTGGGTGCCGAGGCTGAAGTCGATGGGTGCGGATGTGGTGGTCGTCTCGGCTCACTCCGGATCCTCGGGTACGTCGTCCTACGGTGACCAGCTGCCGTATGTCGAGAATTCGGCCGCGTTGGTGGCTCAGCAGGTGCCGGACATCGATGCGATTCTGGTCGGTCATGCGCATGTGGAGATCCCGGAGTTGAGGGTCACCAATGCGAAGACCGGGAGGACGGTGGTGTTGTCGGAGCCGTTGGCGTATGCGGAGCGGCTGTCGCTGTTCGACATCGAGCTGGTCTTCGAGAAGGGCCGCTGGAGCGTGGAGTCCGTCTCGTCGAAGGTGCTCAACTCCAATACCGTCGCCGATGACCCGAAGATCACCAAGTTGTTGTCGGACGAGCACGCGAAGGTCGTCGAGTACGTCAACCAGGTGGTGGGTACGGCGACGGAGACGCTGACGACGGTCGAGGCGCGGTACAAGGATGCGCCGATCGTCGATCTGATCACCAAGGTTCAGGAGGACGTGGTGAAGGCGGCGCTGGCGGGCACCGAGTTCGCCTCGCTGCCTGTGATCGCGCAGGCCTCGCCCTTCTCCCGTACGTCGGAGATCCCGGCCGGGAAGGTGACGATCCGGGATCTGTCGAGCCTGTATGTGTACGACAACACGCTGGTCGCGAAGGTGCTGACGGGGGCGCAGCTGAAGGCGTATCTGGAGTATTCGGCGGAGTATTTCGTGCAGACGGCGCCGGATGCGGTGGTGGACGTGGAGAAGCTGACGAATGCGAACGGCCGTCCGGACTACAACTACGACTATGTGTCGGGGCTGTCGTACGAGATCGATATCGCCCGGGCGGCAGGTTCTCGGGTCCGGAATGTGACCTACAAGGGTGCCGCGCTGGACGATGCGCAGAGGTTCGTGTTCGCGGTGAACAACTATCGGGCCAATGGCGGTGGTGCGTTCCCGCATGTGGCGTCCGCGCGGGAGGTGTGGTCGGAGTCGACGGAGATCCGGACGCGGATTGCGGAGTGGGTGACGGCGAAGGGTGTGCTGGATCCGAAGGACTTCGCGTCGGTGGACTGGCGGCTGACGCGGGGTGGTGTGCCGGTTTTCTAGGGGTTGGGCCTGGAGGTTCGGCCTGGAGGTCGGGCCCAGTGGTTGAGCGGTGACAGGTCTACGGCGTCGGCGATGGTTTGTGCGCCGGCGCCGTTGACGTGGAGGTGGCTCGTTGTCCGTCGTCGACGAGGGGGGTGAGGGTGGGTGCCTGGCGGGCGCGTGGGATGTGCGGGTGCTGTTGCTGGTCGAGTCCGAAGGTGGTGAAGGCGGTCCGGGTGGGGAGGGGGTAGGTCTCTTTGCCGGTGAGGGAGTTGAGGATGGTGGCGGAGCGCCAGGCGGCGAGGCCGAGGTCGGGGGTGCCGACTCCGTGGGTGTGGCGTTCGGCGTTCTGTACGTAGATGTGGCAGTTGGCGGCGCTGATGGCGGGGTCGAGGTCGAGGCGGAAGCGTTCGTCGATGCGGGGGCGGCCGCGGCTGTCGCGGCGCAGGTAGGGGTCGAGGCCGGCGAGGAGGCGGTCGAGGGGGCGTTCGCGGTAGCCGGTGGCGAGGATGACGGCGTCGGTGGTGAGGCGGGAGCGGGATTCCTGCTGGGTGTGTTCCAGGTGGAGTTCGACTTTGGTGGTGGCGAGGCGGCCTGCGGTGCGGACGCGGACGCCGGGGGTGAGGACGACGTCGGGCCAGCCGCCGTTCAGGGTGCGGTGGTAGAGCTCGTCGTGGATGGCGGCGATGGTGTCGGCGTCGATGCCTTTGTGGAGTTGCCACTGGCTGGTGACGAGGCGGTCGCGGACGGCTTCGGGGAGGGCGTGGAAGTAGCGGGTGTAGTCGGGGGTGAAGTGTTCGAGGCCGAGTTTGGAGTACTCCATGGGGGCGAAGGCCTCGGTGCGGCCGAGCCAGTGGAGTTTTTCGCGGCCGGCGGGGCGGGCGCGGAGCAGGTCGAGGAAGATTTCGGCGCCCGACTGTCCTGATCCGATGACGGTGACGTGGCCGGCGGTGCGGAACGTGTCGCGGTGGGCGAGGTAGTCGGCGGAGTGGACGACGGGTACGCCGGGGGCTTCGACGAGGGTTTTGAGGGGTTCGGGGATGTGGGGTTCGGTGCCGATGCCGAGGGCGATGTTGCGGGTGTGGGTGCGGCCGAGGGCTTCGGCTTCTCCGTCGGGGCCGAGTTGGGTGTAGTCGACTTCGAAGAGGTCGCGTTCGGGGTTCCAGCGGACGGCGTCGATCTGGTGGCCGAAGTGGAGTCCGGGGAGGCCGGCTGCGACCCAGCGGCAGTAGGTGTCGTACTCGGCGCGCTGGATGTGGAAGCGCTCGGCGAAGTAGAAGGGGAAGAGGCGGTCGCGTGATTTGAGGTGGTTGAGGAAGGTCCAGGGGCTGGTGGGGTCGGCGAGGGTGACCAGGTCGGCGAGGAAGGGGACTTGGATGCGGGAGCCGTCGATGAGGAGGCCGGGGTGCCAGGCGAAGGAGGGGCGCTGGTCGTAGAAGGCGGTGTCGAGTTCGGTGAGGGGGTGGGCGAGGGCGGCGAGGGAGAGGTTGAAGGGGCCGATGCCGATGCCGACGAGGTCGCGGGGTGCGTCGGTCTCGTTGTGTGGGGGGTGTGGGTGCGGGGGCGTGCTCATCGGGCTGGTTCCTTCCACGGGTCTTCCACGGGTCTTCGGCGGAGTTCGGCGGAGTCTTCGGGGGGTGCTTCGACTTCGCGGGCGGCTTCGTCTCGGCCGGCTTCGTGTCGGGTGGCTCGGTCTCGGGCGGCTCGGTCTCGGGTGGCCTCGCTCAGGCGGGTTCGTCGGCGGCCTTTTCGACGAGGGCGAGGAGGGTGGCGAGGTCGTCGGGGCGGGTGTCGGGGTTGAGCAGGGTGGCTTTGAGCCAGAGGCGGCCGTCGAGGCGGGCGCGGCCGAGGACGGCGCGGCCCTGGTGGAGGAGTTTTCGGCGTACGGCGGCGACGGCCTCGTCGGTGGTGTGTGCGGGCCGGAACAGGACCGTGCTGATGGTGGGGCGGTCGTACAGCTCGAAGCCCGGATGGTCGTAGACGAGACGGGCGAACTCCTGTGCCCGGTCGCAGACTTGGTCGACCAGTGCGCCGAGGCCGGTGCGGCCGAGGGTTTTGAGGGTGACGGCGATCTTGAGGATGTCGGGGCGGCGGGTGGTGCGCAGGGAGCGGCCGAGGAGGTCGGGGAGGCCGGCTTCGGTGTCGTCGTCGGCGTTGAGGTAGTCGGCGTGCTGGTGGAGGGCGGTGAGGTCGTGGGGGTCGCGTACCGCGAGGAGGCCGGCTGCGACCGGCTGCCAGCCGAGTTTGTGCAGGTCGAGGGTGATGGTGTGGGCCTGGCCGAGGCCGGCGAGTTTGTTGCGGTGGCGGTCGCTGAGGAGGAGGCCTCCGCCGTAGGCGGCGTCGATGTGCAGGCGGGCGTGGTGGGCGGTGCACAGGGCGGCGATCTCGGGGAGGGGGTCGATGAGTCCGGCGTCGGTGGTGCCGGCGGTGGCGGCGACGAGGTGGGGGCCGGGGAGGGTGGTGAGGGCCTGGTCGAGGGCGGCGGGGTCGAGGGTGCCGGTGGGGGCGGGGAGCGTGACGGGGTCGGGCAGGCCGAGGAGCCAGGCGGCGTGGGGCAGTGAGTGGTGGGCGTTGGCTCCGCGGATCAGGCGGAGGCCGGTGCCGTGTGTCTCGCGGGCGAGGAGGAGGGCGAGTTGGTTGGATTCGGTGCCGCCGGTGGTGATCAGGGCGTCGGGCCGGGGTTTGTGCGGGTGGGCGGGGGTGGCGGCTTCTGCGTAGATCTCGGCGGCGAGGGCACGGGTGACGAGTGTCTCCAGTTCGGATGCCGCGGGGGCCTGGTCCCAGGAGTCGAGGGAGGGGTTGAGGATGCTCGCGGCGAGGTCGGCGGCGGTGGCGACGGCCAGGGGCGGGCAGTGCAGGTGGGCGGCGCACAGCGGGTCGGCGGGGTCGGCGGCGCCTTCGGCGAGGGCGTGCACGAGGGTGTGCAGGGCGTCGGGGTCGCCGTGCTGTGGCAGTACGTCGCCCAGGGCGGCCCGTAGGCGTGCGGCGACGGCGGCGGGTCCGCCGGCGGGCAGGGGTCCTCCGCGTGCGTGTGCGCCGTCGTGGAGTGCTTGGAGCACGGTGTCGAGCAACGGCCGTAGGGCGTGGGGGCCTTCGGGTCCGGAGGCGAGGCTCGGTGTGCTCATGGGTTCCTCCCGGGCGCGCGGGCAGAGGGGGTTCCAGCTTGTCGGTGGATGCGTGCGCGTGCCCGAGAGGTTCAACGATCGGAACCCGAAAGGGTGTCCTTACGGCGTTTCTGCGGGGAAAACGTGGTGCGGTTCAGGGGTTTTGTGGGGTGTTGGGGTATTGCGGGCTGTTGAGGTGGGGGGCCGTTGCCCGGGGTCGGGCGGTGCCCTCCCCCATGGGGGTGGCTGATCGTCCTTCGCCCGGTCGAGTCCGGGGAGGACGATCAGCTGCCCGCATCGCCGTCAGGGACCAGCCGCACCTGCGGCGTCGTACGTCCCGGTCCTATGCCTGCCTCACCCGCAACGCCCGTGCCAGGTCGTCGAGTTCGTCGGCCAGGGTGCGGCGCAGGGCGGGGATCGGGTCGGCGGTGTCGAGGCATTCTTCGCCGAGGTGCAGGTTCTCGGCGTCGACGGCGTGGGCGGGGAAGGCCCAGCGGCCGACGGCGGTGGCGATGGCGGGTCCGCGGCGGGCGGCGACGGCGACGGCGTCCTCGTAGTAGCGGGGCACGTACGCACGTACCAGGTCGGCCTGTTCGGGCTGCCAGAAGCCGCGGGCGGTGGCGGTGAACAGGTAGTTGGACAGGTCGGTGCGCTCGTCCGTGCCGAACATGGCCTGCCAGGCCGTGGCCTTGGCCTCGGCGTCGGGCAGGGCGGCGCGGCAGCGGGCGGCGCCTTCCTGGCCGGTGGCGGAGGGGTCGCGGTCGAGTTCGGCGGCGATGGCCTGCTCGTCGGTGGCGCCGAGGACGGCGAGGCGGGCGAGGACGCGCCAGCGCAGTTCGGGGTCGAGTTCGGGGCCGCCGGGGACGGTGCCGTCGGCGAGCCAGGCGGCGATGGTGTCGGGGTGGGCGGCGACGTCGATGAGGTGGCGTACGGCGATCAGGCGCAGGCCGGGGTTGTCGCCGTCCTCGGTGCGGCGGATGAGGTCGCGGCACAGGGAGGTGAGGGTGGTCAGGGCTGCCGGGCGCTGTTCGGGGGTGAGGTAGCGGTCGGCGACCTTGGCGGTGGCGAAGGCGAGGACGCCCTGGACGAGGGCGAGGTCGGTTTCGTGCGGGAGGTGGGTGCGGGCGGTGTCGAGGTAGGCGGTGGGCGGGAGCTCGCCGTCACGGACGGCGTCGCGCAGGGCGTTCCAGACGACGGCGCGGGTGAGGGGGTCGGGCAGGCCGGAGAGGCTGGTGCGGACGGCTTCGAAGGATTCGGGGTCGAAGCGGATCTTGGCGTAGGTGAGGTCGCCGTCGTTGAGGAGGAGCAGGGCGGGGCGTTTGCCGAGGGGCTCGGGCGTGGTGTGCGGGATGTCGAGGTCGAGGCGGTCGCGCAGGATGAGGTGGCGGCTCTCGTCGGCGACGTCCGGGTCGTAGAGGCCGACGGCGATGCGGTGCGGGCGGCTGCCGGTGTGTTCGACGGTGAGGGTGCAGGTGCCGTCGTCGCCGGGGGTCACCACGGGGGTGAGGGTGTCGACTCCGGTGGTGCGCAGCCAGGCGTCGGCCCAGGCGTGGACGTCGCGTTCGGTGGCGGAGGCGAGGGAGTCGATGAAGTCGGCGAGGGAGGCGTTGGCGAAGCGGTGGCGGGCGAAGTGGGTGTTGATGCCGGCGAGGAAGTCCTTCTCGCCGAGCCAGGCGACGAGTTGGCGTAGTGCGGAGGCGCCCTTGGCGTAGGAGATGCCGTCGAAGTTGAGGAGGGCGGAGGCCGTGTCGTTGACGTCCTCGGGGGCTACGGGGTGGGTGGACGGGCGCTGGTCGGCGTCGTAGCCCCAGGCTTTGCGGGCGACTCCGAAGTCGGTCCAGGTGTCGGTGAACCGGGTCGCTTCGGTGAGGGTCTGGTAGCCCATGTACTCGGCGAAGGACTCGTTCAGCCAGATGTCGTCCCACCAGCGGAGGGTGACGAGGTCGCCGAACCACATGTGGGCCATTTCGTGGGCGATGACCATGGCGCGGGTCTGGCGTTCGGTGTCGGTGACGGCGGAGCGGTAGACGAACTCGTCGCGGAAGGTGACCAGGCCGGGGTTCTCCATGGCGCCGGCGTTGAACTCGGGGACGAAGGCCTGGTCGTAGGAGTCGAAGGGGTAGGGCTCCTCGAATTTCTCGTGGTAGCGGTCGTAGCACTGCTTGGTGATCTCGAGGAGTTCCTCGGCGTCCGCGTCCAGGTGGGGGGCCAGCGAGCGGCGGCAGTGCAGGCCGAAGGGCAGGTCGCGGTGTTCGGTGCGCACGGAGTGCCAGGGGCCGGCGGCGACGGCGACGAGGTAGGTGGAGATCAGGGGGGTGCTGGCGGCCTGCCAGCGGCCCTCGCCGAGGTGTTCGGTGATGCCGTTGGCGAGGACGCTCCAGCCTTCGGGGGCCTTGACGGTCAGGTCGAAGACGGCCTTGAGGTCGGGCTGGTCGAAGGCGGCGAAGACGCGCTGGACGTCCTCCATGAACAGCTGGGTGTAGAGGTAGGTCTCGCCGTCGGTGGGGTCGGTGAAGCGGTGCATGCCCTCGCCGGTGCGGGAGTAGCGCATGCTCGCGTCGAGGTGCAGTTCGTGCTCGCCGGCGGTGAGGTTCTTCAGGGGCAGGCGGTTGCCGTCGAGGGTTTCCGGGTCGAGGGGCTGCCCGTCGAGGGTGGCGGTGCGCAGCTGGGCGGGCTTGAGCTCGACGAAGGTGTCGGCGTCCGTGCGCGCGGTGAAGCGGATGACGGTGCGGGAGTCGAAGGTCTCGTCGCCGGTGGTCAGATCGAGGTCGATCGTGTAGCGGTGGACGTCGAGGAGCTTGGCACGGGTCTGCGCTTCGTCGCGCGTCAGAACGGACATGCAGGTAATGCTGCCCGATGGCACTGACAAGGCACAGGGGCGGACCGGTACGCGCCCTATGTCCGTTCTCCTTCGAGCTCCCCGCCCAGCGCCTGGCTGAGGCGCTGGGCGGGGAGGCGGGCGTCGGGGTGGGGCAGGGCGGCGGGGCGGCGGGCGTCGGCGTCGGTGTGGTCCTTGACGAGGGCGCGCAGTTCGCGGATCTCCTGCTCGAGGGCGAGGTGGCGGCGGTGGGCGTCGTAGAGGTAGCGGACCTTGGTGCGCAGCGACCAGGGGTCTATGGGTTTCATGACGAGGTCGGCGACGCCGAGGGCGAAGGCGGTGGAGGTCAGTAACCGGTCGGGGCCGAAGCCGGTGAGGAGGATGACCGGGATGTGCTGGGTCTGCTCCACACGGCGCATGTAGCGGACCACGTCCAGGCCGCTGACGCCGGGCATGCGGACGTCGAGCAGGAGGAGGCCGACCTGTCCGCGGAGCACCTGTTTGAGTGCCTCGTCGCCGTTGGTGGCGCGGCCCAGCTGATAGCCCAGCGGGGCCAGGGCGCTCTCCAGGGCGTACAGGGTGTCCTCGTGGTCGTCCACGATGAGGATCTTGGCTTCCGGCATGGCCCGTCGTCCCTCCCGCGTGGACAACCAGCTTATGTCCGAGGTGCTGACGTGGCGTGGCCGTCAGCTGACAAGGAGTGCACAGCGCAGCATGCCCTGTGTGGACCCTTCTGTCACGTCCTCTGCGGCATCCATCGAGGTCAATTCGCCGTTTTTGCGGAGCCGTTCACGGCGTCGTCCGCGATGCGTTCGTGGTGGCGGATCACTTCGGCGATGATGAAATTCAGGAACTTCTCAGCGAATGCCGGGTCCAGTTTGGCGCTTTCGGCGAGGGCGCGCAGCCGCTCGATCTGGCGGGCTTCGCGGGCCGGGTCGGCGGGCGGCAGTCTGTGTGCGGCCTTGAGGTGGCCGACCTGCTGGGTGGCCTTGAAGCGTTCGGCGAGCATGTGGATGACGGCCGCGTCGATGTTGTCGATGCTGTCGCGCAGCCGGGCGAGTTCCTCGCGGACGGCGGGGTCGACGTCGCGGGTGCCGGTGTTGCTGGTGGTCATGAGCGCCCAGCCTACGTGGCGGACGTGGGTTCGATCATCGGTGGATCGTCGGGGTCGGGGATGCGGTTGCTCCAGCCGCCGGGGACGGCGCGGTACTGCTGGGCGCGGAAGCGGACGGGCGGCCTGGCGACGCGGCGGGCCGTGCACTGTTGAGCACGGTGCGTCGCATCGCGGTCACATCGGGTTATGGGTCGTCGTCCGGCGGTCGTGCTTCCGTCCAAGCAGCGCCGGTCTTGGTTCATGGACGTGATCGCCGCCAAGGGGGGAGGCTGGGGCACATGACCGAGTTCGAGGTGGGGGAAACGGATTTCCTGCTGGACGGGCGGCCGGTGCGGCTGTTGTCCGGGGCACTGCACTACTTCCGGGTGCACGAGGAGCACTGGGGCCACCGGCTGGCGATGCTGCGGGCGATGGGCCTGAACTGCGTGGAGACGTACGTGCCGTGGAACCTCCACGAGCCGGGGCCGGGCACCTACGAGAACGTGGAGGCCCTCGGCCGTTTCCTGGACGCGGCCCGCGCGGCGGGGCTGTGGGCGATCGTACGGCCGGGGCCGTACATCTGCGCCGAGTGGGAGAACGGCGGGCTGCCGCACTGGCTGACGGGCGAGCTGGGCACGCGCGCGCGTACCCGTGACGAACGGTTCCTGGAACACCTGGAGCGCTGGTTCGGCGTGCTGCTGCCCCAGGTCGTGGACCGGCAGATCGACCGCGGCGGCCCGGTGATCATGGTGCAGGTGGAGAACGAGTACGGGAGCTACGGCTCGGACGCCGGGTATCTGCGCCGCCTCGCCGACCTGCTGCGGGAGCGGGGCGTCACGGTGCCGCTGTGCACGTCGGACGGCCCGGAGGACCACATGCTCGGCGGCGGCAGCATCCCGGGGGTGCTCGCCACGGTGAACTTCGGCTCCCGCGCGCGCGAGGGCTTCGAGGCGCTGCGCCGGCACCGTCCCGAAGGGCCGCTGATGTGCATGGAGTTCTGGTGCGGCTGGTTCGACCACTGGGGCGGCGAGCACATCACCCGCGGCGCCGACGACGCCGCGGCCGCGCTGCGGGAGATCCTGGAGTGCGGGGCCTCGGTCAACCTGTACATGGCGCACGGCGGGACCAGCTTCGCCGGCTGGGCGGGCGCCAACAGGGGCGGCGGCGCGCTGCACGAGGGGCCGCTGGAGCCGGATGTGACGTCGTACGACTACGACGCCCCGATCGACGAGTTCGGCCGGCCGAGGGAGAAGTTCTGGCGGCTGCGTGAGGTCCTCGCCGAGTACGCCGAGGGGCCGCTGCCCGAACTGCCGCCCGCGCCCGCGCGGTTGGATGTGTCGGCCGGGGTGCGCCTGGACGGGTGGGCGCCGCTGGACGCCGTAATGGAGGCGCGGGGAGGCCCGGAGACCTCGGGGCCCGTGCCGCCCACCTTCGAGGAACTTGATGTGGATCGCGGGCTCGTCCGGTACGCGGTGACGGTGCCCGGGCCGCGGCAGCCCTACCCGCTGACCGCGCGCGGCCTGCGGGACCTGGCCGTGGTGTACGTCGACGGGGAGCGGGCCGGTGTGCTCGCCGAGGGCGACGAGCAGCTCAAGGAGCCCGTGGCCGGGCACGCGCGCGTGGAGCTGTGGGTGGAGTCCCTGGGGCGCGTCAACTACGGGCCGCGCAGCGGGGAGCCCAAAGGGATCACCGGGGGGCTGCTGCACGAGCGGCAGTACCTGCACGGGGTACGCGCGCGTGGGCTGCGTCTGGATGCGCTGGACGACATCGGGGACGTCCCCTTCCAGCCGCTTGCCGGGGACGGCGCCCCGGGGCTGTACCGGGGGACGGTCACCGTACGGGGCGCCGGGGACGCGCGGCTCGAACTGCCGGGCTGGACCCGCGGATTCGCCTGGGTCAACGGGTTCAGCCTGGGCCGCTACTGGTCCGCGGGCCCCCAGCGCTCCTTGTACGTGCCCGGTCCGGTGCTGCGCGAGGGCGAGAACGAGGTGTGGCTGCTGGAGTTCGAGGAGGCGGCAGCGGGGGCCGTGCTCCTGCAGACCCTCTAGCGATCTCGCAGGTCGACCGGGGCGGGCGAGCGGCCCGCAGCCCCAGGATCAGGAGGCAGACATGACAAGGGTGCAAGGTCGTGCCCACGCCCTGGAATCCGACCAGGGAAAATCGGTCCGCCTCCCCGTACAGTGGAATCGGGTTCAGGGCGTCTTGGGGGTTCGGGCGTGGCGAACGGCGGACCGGTCGAGCACGGCTACCCACACCTGGAGACGGTGCGGGCCGCCATCACCGCGCTCTACAAACGGTTGTCGTACGACACCATCCAGACCTTCTCCAGCAGCGTCCTGCCCGCCGATGTGGCCTTCTGCGACACCGACGACCTCTATCTGGGCGCGCAGCGGGTGGCCCGCGAGCTGGTGCGCCACTACCGGCTGCCGGACGCCCGGCTGATTGTCGGCTTCCGCGAGATGCAGCACGCGGCGAACGTCGAACTCGCCGCGGGCCCCGAGTACTTCGTCGAACTGAACGACCGCTTCCGCACCCACCGCCGCGACATCGGCGCCGCCCTGGCCCACGAGATCATGCATGTGTATCTGCACCGCCTGGACCTGTCCTTCCCCGGCACCCGCGACAACGAGATCCTCACGGACACGGCGACGACCTACCTGGGCGCGGGCTGGCTGCTGTTGGACGCCTACCGGGAGGACTCGACCTCCTCCCAGAAGCTCGGCTATCTGACCCCCGAGGAGTTCGGCTACGTCCTGGCCAAGCGCGCGCTGGTCTTCCACGAGGACCCGTCGATCTGGTTCACCAGCCCGCAGGCCTACGAGGCCTACACCCGGGGCATGGCACAGGCCCGCCACGACGAGCAGCAGCCCCCGCTGACGGGCGCCGGCTGGGCGGGCCGCCGCCGTTACGCCCGCGACCGCCGCCACGCCCCGGGGCCGCAGCCCGGCGTGCCCTACACCTTCACCCCGGACGGCGGCGGCCGGCTGCGCGTCTCGTTCCCCTGCCCGACCTGCCATCAGAAGATCCGGGTGCCGGTACGCGGGCGCGTGCGCGCGCGGTGTGCGCTGTGCCGGACGGTGCTGGAATGTGACACCTAGGGGGTGCTGCTTTGCTCCCGGCGCTGCAGCGGGGTCTGGGGGCTCTGCCCCGAACTCGAACTGCTCGACGCGCTCCGGTACTTGTAGTCGACGGTGCAGTTCTGAACGCTGAGT